>JBHPGP010000011.1:0-36873 GCA_042570305.1 Candidatus Omnitrophota bacterium | reverse complement strand
TTATAAAAATCTAGATAAAAATAACCTTACACAAATTCCTGTTATATTTATAACTGGCTATGCTGATGAATCTATCAAACAAAAGGCACAAGCCTTAAAACCTATAGCATATATTTATAAGCCTTTTGATATTTCAGAGTTAGTTAAAAAAGTGAAGGAGGCTTTGAAGTAAATGAGTTCCAAAAACTCCACTTTATTTGCTAAAGTAAGATACTATCTTAAATTAAGTCAAGAATTCCAATTATATTTATCTAAATATCCTAACGACTGGACAAAACTCCAAGCAAAATTTAATTTATCACTTGATGAAATATCTAGAGATATTTTTCAATTCGAAAGAGAAAACATAGTTAAATTTGAATCGAAGGTGTATAAGCTTAAAAAAATCTTTGAGAAAAGATACAGGCGCTATTTTTTGTATGGTGAATTACCTAGATGGACTTACGAGAAACCTTTTGGATACCCCGGAGACTTTAAGATTATAGATAATATTTATCAAAATCATCCTCGCACAGATGGTTTTGACAGATTATGGGATAATTACTTTCTGCAAATGTCTGCCGCTAAGGCAACGCGAGAGAGGAAAGAAGATTTTAAAAAGATAATTCTAGATTTTGCTAAAGAACATAAAGGTCGTAATATCCGAATAATGGATTTGGCATCTGGCCCAGCGAGAGAGATTAAAGAATTATTAGGCACTTCTTATAATAACTATTTTGTAAATGTATTTTTTGATTGCTATGATTTCGATATCAATGCTATTAATTATGCTAGGCAGCTTTTAGATAATGTTAAGAATGTTAATTTCTTTCAAAAAAACGCTATTCGGCTTGCATTAAAAAAAGATATTAAAAAAGAAATTCCGTTGGAGTATGATTTAATTTATTCAACTGGATTATTTGATTATTTGGATGAGAACATTGCGATACGATTAGTTTATAATCTTAAGAAAATTCTCAAAAAAAATGGGATGATTATAATCTCAAATGCCAGAGATAAACGTTGCAATTCTGCTGCAGGATTGATGGAGTGGGTAACAGAATGGAATCTTATTTATAGAACTGAGTCTGAATTTAGAAAAATCTTTCTTAGTGCAGGTTTTCAATGTTCGGATATAAAAATAATACCACAAGAATGTCAAGTGATGCAATATTGTTTTGCTGGAAGGTGATTAGTTGAATTTTTATTATTATATAGTCAAATTATAAAAATACCATGTTTGAGATTACCTTGTTTGTTGTGATAAGATTAAGAAATACTAATTCTTTCTTTAAGGAGTCCTAGATGCCTATTTTTGCCTTGAGCGGATTGGTTAATGCGATAGCTGTTGGTATGTTGGGATTACTCGTCTTCTTTAAAGATAGAAAGGTCACTATAAATAGAAAATATGCGCTATTCTGTTTTGTCGTAACAATTTGGTCACTTGCTTATTTTCTCTGGCAGATATCTGATTCGAGAGAAGATGCTTTATTATGGCTAAGGGTGCTTATGGCTGGAGCTATGTTTATTCCGGTCAGCTTCATGGACTTTGTTTTTATATTACTTTACGGAGGAAAATATAAAAAACACAAAAAAAATATTAACTTAAGCTATCTTTTATTCTTCATATTTTTATTGTTAGATTTCACGCCTCTATTTATTAAGGATGTAATCCTTAAATTATCTTTTAAATTTTGGCCAGTACCGGGTATTAGTTTCGCACCTTTTCTTATTATATGGATCATTTATTGCATATATCCCATTTATATAATGCTTGCGAAATATAAAAATACTCGCGGGTTAACTAGAGAACAAATTAAATATGTAACTATCGGTATGACTTTTGGATATTTAGGGGGAGCCACCAATTATTTTCTTTGGTATGATGTCCCTATTTTACCTTATGGAAACTTTATTATTCCGATTGCTGTGGGTTTTATGGCCTATGCCATCATCCGCTTTCGCCTTATGGATATCAAGCTTACCATCACCCGCACAGGAATATTTATCACGCTTTATACATTGGTTCTTGGGCTGCCGTTTGTTCTGGCAACCGCAGGCAAAGACTGGCTGATAGGACTCTTAGGGTCAAGCTGGTGGATTGGCCCCTTAACCTCTATGGCGGCATTGGCTACAGCCGGGCCGTTTATTTATATCTTTCTGCAAAGAAGGGCTGAGGCAATACTGCTGCGCGAGCAGCGCCGTTATCAGGATACCCTGAAGCAGGCTGCCGTGGGAATGACGCGCATCCGGGACCTGGGAAATCTGCTGAATCTGGTTGTGCATATTGTAACCAAGACAGTGCGTATCTCGCATTCGGCAATCTATTTGTTCGAAAAAGACTCTGGAGAATTTTTGCTTAAGGCAGGGCGCAACCTGAAAAAGAACCTGCCTGCCTCAATCAGCAGCAACAGTTCATTAGTTATCTGGCTGCATAATCAAAAAGAGCCCCTGGTTTACGATGAAATTAAGCGCAAGTCCCAGGAAACCCCTACGCTGATTTTTAAGGAGCTGGAGACTCAGATGCGTCTTATAGATGCCTCTGTGCTAGTGCCGAGCTTCCTGGAAGACAGGCTCCTGGGATTGCTTATCTTAGGCAATAAGCGTTCCGGGGCAATATATACTACAGAAGACCTTGACGTATTCTCAGTGCTTGGCAGCCAGGCGGCCCTGGCAATCGAGAACGCGCAGTTTATCCTGGAGGCTCAGGCAATGCAGGAACAGATTGCCCAGGCAGAGAAGATGGCTACCGTGGGAACCATGGCTGACGGCCTGTCTCACCAGATAAATAACCGCCTGCATGCGCTTTCCATGATTACAGGAGACACATTAGATACATTAAAGCTGGCTAATAGCGAGACTTTTCCTGCAGAGGCTAAAGAAATCCTGGGGCAGGTTGCTCACGCCTTAGAGCGTATCCAGGCCAATGTTATACAGGGACGAGAGGTGGTTAGTGGACTGCTGAAATATTCCCGTAAGGGTGAAGAGGGTCTTGCTGCAGTCAGCATAGATGAGATTATAGACGGCTCCCTGGAAATGGTAAAATTCAAGGTTAAACTTTCTGAAATTGACCTGGTGCGCGAATATCCGCAGGACCTTAATAAGATTAAAGCTAATCTTACACAACTGCAGGAGGTTTTCTTTAACCTGATTGATAATGCCTATGACGCAATGAAAGAGCGTAAGGATACTCTTAAGGAAGAGGGCTACCGCGGAAAGATTACCATCTCCGCTGAAAACCCGGACAACGGCTTCCTGAGGATTATCTTTGCCGATAACGGCATCGGCGTGAAAAAAGAGGATAACCGCAAGGTCTTCACGCCATTTTTCACCACCAAAGTTTCCTCCCGCCGCGGAACCGGCCTTGGGCTTTTTGTGATACAGAGGATTATCACCCAGATGCACCAGGGCAGGATTCAATTTGATTCAGAATACGGCAAGGGAACAAAGTTTATATTGGAATTGCCGGTTGCAAAATGAGCGAAGGCATAACTTATGAGTACGAAGTCATCCCGACAGCAAAACACTGCAAAATTTATAGCTAAATTTTCTTGTTGCTGCCGGAATTAATTCGCAGACGCTATTGACATTAAAAATATAATCGGCTACAATTTACGTTGGCTTACTTTGTTAGTTTCGTAAATTGTCTGCTCATTAAGAAAAGGAGATGTAATGCCGAAGTTATTAATTGTCGATGATGAGCTTGATGTACAGGAATTCGCGGCAAACTTTTTCCGCAAACGAAAATTCGAAGTGGTTACTTCCGGAGACGGGCAAAAGGCTTTGGAATTACTGGAAACAGAAAATCCAAACCTCATCCTCCTGGACATCAAAATGAACGGAATGGACGGGATAGAAACTCTCAAGAACATCAGGGAAAAGAACAAGGAAATTCCGGTTGTCATGGTTACCGGAAGAAAGCCGGATGAAGACGAATCTTGCAGGCGCTGCGAAGAAATGGGAATCTCAGGCTACATCCATAAGCCTTTGGAACTATCGGAACTGGAAAGAGTAGTGTTGTCGTTGTTGCGTTAATCAGGTATAAATATGCCAATCGATTATAAGAAAGAATTAGAGTCAGCTGCCAAGAGCATGATTCTGGTGCATGAACCCGACACCTTGATCAAAATGATCGCCAGGATGATGGTGCAGAAGGTCAAGGTTATGCATACCGGCATACTCCTGCACGATGAACAAAAGAAAACCTATATACTCCGGGTTTCCCGCGGCGCTGCCGGCATCAAGATCCCTCCGGAATTCGCCCGTATGGATTACGCCAATCCCCTGATTAGCTTCTTTCGCGAGCGGCAGGATAAGCAGATCCTGGGAGACGGTGTCATCATATACAGCGAGGCAAAAGAGCTGCTGGATAAGCAAACAGACCTACAGGTAAAGCAAATTCTTGGCGGAGCACTGGCTCAGATGGAGATGCTGGAAGCTGTCATATGCATACCCAGTTATTTCCGCGAGGACTTACTTGGAGTTTTATTTCTGGGAAAAAAGAAAAGCGGAGAGGATTTTCAGCGCACAGAGCTGGATTTTTTCGTTGCCCTTGCCTCAGACGTGGCAATGGCTATCCGCAACGCCAAGCTCTTTAAGCAGCTTCAGAATGAACTGGCTAAGAGGCGCGAGCTTTTTCTCAATACAACCATATCCCTATCAGCAGCGATCGAGGCCAAAGACCGCTACACGCAGGGCCATACAACGCGGGTAACCAATATTTGCCTTGAGCTCGGTAAAAAGATAATGGAAACAAAGGGAGTACACTTTAAGGATAATTTTCTTGAAGATTTACACATTGCCGCGCTGCTGCATGACATCGGTAAGATCGGAGTCCCGGAAGACATCCTGAATAAAAAGGGGCTGCTCGATGAAGAGGAATGGAAGAAAATGAAGCTGCACCCTGAAATCGGGGCTAATATACTGCAATCAATCAAAGAATTGGAGTTGGCAATCCAGGGGGTAAAATATCATCATGAGCGATACGACGGCAAGGGCTATCCGGACGGCCTGGATAACGAAAAAATACCGATAATTGCCGCGATAATCTCAGTAGCGGACGCATATGATGCAATGACTTCCGACCGGCCTTACCGCAATGCAAAGAGCAGGCAAGAGGCAATTTCAGAAATCAAACAAGAGTCAGGAAAGCAGTTCCACCCCAGTGTAGTATCTGCGTTTCTCCAGCTCTGCCGGGAAGGTAAAATCTAAATGTCGAGCAAGCGAGTCCTCCTGATGCATATCTCCCATATTTCCGGCCATCGCAGCGCAAGCCTGGCAATAGAAAAAGCGATTAAAGCACAATCCCCGCAGTCCGAAACGCGCAGCATAAACTTATTCAATTACGTCCATCCGCGCGGCGAAGGAATCATCAATTTTCTTTATATGCTGATGATTCGCAGATTCCCTTTTATCTGGGCGTATCTTTACGACAATCCCTATTGGGTGAGAAAAAGCCGGAAGCTGAAAGACAGGATACATCGCACCAATTTGCCTAAATTAGAAACCCTTTTGAAGGATTTTCGTCCTGACGTAGTTGTTTCTACTCAGGCCTTTCCCTGCGGACTGGTAGCTTATTTTAAGCGTATCAAGGGTGTTGATTTTCCTTTGATTGCTGTGATGACTGATTTTGTTCCGCATTCCTACTGGATTTACGATAACGTTGATTATTATATCACTGCCTCTCAGGAGGCTACGCAAACGCTGATTTCAAAGGGCATAAAACCTGACCGCATAAAATCCTTAGGCATACCATTCGACCTTAAGTTCAATCAGAACCAGCATCTCGATAAAGCAGGCGCAAGGAAAACGCTCGGCTTAAAGGAGGATTTCTTCACCATTCTGGTTATGGGCGGGGGGCAAGGGCTGGGACCCATCGGGACAGTAATCGGGGTGTTAGATAAACTTGAGTTTGATGTTCAGCTAATTGTTGTCTGCGGGACAAACAAAAGGGTTTATGCGCAGCTTAAAAAAAGATTAAGCTCTTATAAGAAGGAAATCCTCTTGTTTGATTATGCACAGAACGTCGAAGCATTAATGTCTGCGGCAGACATTATCATAACCAAGCCCGGAGGCATAACCTGCGCCGAGGCATTATGCAAAAAATTACCCATGTTGATTATTTCTCCTATTCCCGGGCAGGAAGCGAACAACACGGCTTATCTGACTGCTCAGGGAGCTGCCGTAGGGGTTAAGCGGCCAGCAGGCTTAATAGACATCGTTACTGATTTATATAATCACCCGGAAAGGTTAAAGGAGTTATCGCAGGCGTGTTTGCGTATAAGCAGGCCTCGCTCCGCGGAAGATATTGCGCAACTGCTCTTGAATTTATGATATTCTACTTTATGTACAGGATAGGCATCTTTCTTGCTCTCAGCTTGCCTTTAAAATGGGCTTACCGGGTGGCAATATTATTTTCTGATTTGCATTATTTGTTTGCGGGCAAAGACCGCGCCAATGTTGCTGCTAACCTCAGGGTCATTTTTCCCGAGAAAAGACTTTCTGAAATCAGGGCTATCAGGCTTGCGATGACCAGGAATTTCGCAAAATACCTCGTTGATTTCTTCCGTTTCCCCCTGTTAGAGAAGGAGACTGTAAAAAATTTTATCGATTTTGAAAACCTGAATTATCTGGATGGTGCCTTGGCTAAAGGCAAAGGGGGCATCATACTTAGTGCGCATATAAGCAACTGGGAGCTGGCCGGGGCAGGGGTTGGGCTTTTGGGTTATCCGTTGTTGGCCGTTGCCCTGCCGCATCGCCATAAGGCAGTGGATGATTTTTTTAACCGGCAAAGGCAAGAAAAGGGAATGTCGGTTATTCCTCTCGGGCGGGCTGCCCGTCAATGCTTCAGGCTCTTGCGCGAAAACAAACTTATTGCCCTCGTCGGAGACCGCGTTTTTAATTCCAACGGTATACTGATTGATTTTTTTGGTTTGCCTACCCGCATACCGGCAGGCCCGGCTGCTTTCAGTCTTAAGGCCGACTCGCCGATAATTCCTGCTTTTATGAGGCGCAACGCCGATGACAGGTTCACTCTGGTATTTGAAAAACCGGTAGAGTTTGAGCCCAGCGGAGATAAGGACAAGGACATAAGGGATCTGACGTATAAATGCAGTAAAATCATTGAACAATACATCCGACGCTATCCAGAGCAGTGGTTTATGTTCCGTAAATTCTGGGTCAAAGAGTAATGAGAGTTTGTATAATCATACCCGCTTATAATGAATCTGCCGCTATAGGGGGAATTATCGAGCAGATTCGCAGGCAGGGCCTTGAAGTTGTAGTCGTTGATGACGGCTCCTGCGACAATACTGCATTGATCAGCGAGAACAGCGGGGCGATTGTGTTAAGGAATGCGATAAATCAGGGCAAGGGCTTTTCCCTGATTCGCGGACTCATACATGCCATAGACGAAAATTATGATGCGGTGATTACTATGGACGGAGACGGGCAGCATTCTCCGGAAGATATCTGCCGTTTTATTCAGGAGGCAGAGTCTTCCGGGGCGGGTATAATCATCGGCAACAGAATGCGCAGTACCACTCAGATGCCGTTAATCCGGATATTAACCAATAAATTTATGTCCTTATTCATTTCTAAGCTGATTAAACAAAATGTTTCGGATACCCAGTGCGGGTTCCGCCTGATAAAAATCGATTTATTGAAAAAGATAAGATTCACCACCCAAAGATTCGAAACTGAATCGGAGATATTGTTTCAGGCATCCAAATTGGGCTACAGGATTAAATCCATCCCGATTAAAACTATTTATAGCAAGGAAAAGAGCCAAATTAATCCCTTCCTGGACACAGTCAGGTTTTGCAGCTTTATCTGGCGTCAGATATGGACTACGCGCTCCTGAAGAGAAGAATGGTCCAGCAGCAGCTGATTCCCCGCGGGATAAAAGACCCACGTGTTATCGATGCCTTGCTTAAGGTTGAGCGCCACAAATTCATACCTGAGGAATTGAGAAACAGCGCTTATGCAGATTATCCTGTTCCGATAGGAGAGAAGCAGACCATCTCGCAGCCATACATTGTTGCGTTGATGACGGAATCCCTTGATTTATCCTGCGCTGACAGGGTTTTGGAAATCGGCACCGGATCAGGATATCAGACGGCAATCCTGGCTGAATTGGCCCAACAGGTATATAGCATAGAGAGGTTTCCTGTTTTGGCAAAGAGGGCAGAGGCTTTGTTAAAAGATTTGGATTACTCGAATGTCAAGATTAAGCTGGCAGACGGAACTTTGGGCTGGGTTGAGGAAGCCCCCTTTTCCCGGATTATCGTTACCGCTGCTGCCCCTAAGGTGCCTTTGCCCCTAATCGAGCAATTAACGGAAAACGGGAAGATGGTTCTGCCTTTGGGGGAAGCCTTTAGTCAGGTTTTGACTGTAATCACAAAGCATGAGGGTCAGATTAAAAAAGAACAGATTTGTGGCTGTGTGTTTGTGCCTTTAATCGGCGAACACGCCCACAAAGAATAGGACCGGTTCTTACGGTAATCGGAGAAGTGCCCCCTATAGATAAATTTTTGTTCAAGAGAAAGTCCGATTTTTCACTGAATGGGGACAGTTCTGCGTTCAGCGCAAGAACCGGTCCTCGAAGGAGTTAAGAACCGGTCCTATAAAAAGATGGAATGGATCCTGAAATTACCTGAAGAATTATCCGTGGTTATCGTGGCAATGCTGCCAGTATTTGAATTAAGGGGAGCAGTCCCTTTGGGCTTTTATCTGGGCATGCCACCGGTAAAGATATTTATCCTGGCCTTGATTGGCAATCTTCTTCCGGTCGTTCCTTTGTATTTCCTGCTGCAGCCGGTTTCCAGGTTTCTTTCGCGCGCTCCATTATTCAGGAGGTTTTTTAACTGGCTTTTTGCACATACTAAAAAGAAAGCAGAGATTATTCAGAGGTATGAAGCCATCGGATTAATGTTATTCGTTGCAGTTCCTCTGCCCGTAACCGGAGCGTGGACCGGAACTATCGCCGCTTCGCTCTTCAGGGTCAAGTTCAAATATACGCTGCCGGCTGTTATTGCAGGAGTAGTTATCGCAGGCTTAATCGTAACCCTGCTTTGCTTTTTGGGTAAACTAGGCTGGGAGACAATAGGATGATTCAGGTTTATACGGGCGACGGCAAGGGGAAAACCACGGCAGCTTTAGGGTTAGCCCTAAGGGCTGCGGGCGCCGGTTTTAAAGTGTATATCGGGCAATTCATTAAAGGCAGTTGCTACAGTGAACTGAAGGCGCTTAAGAAAAACAGAAATATCAAAATCGAACAGCACGGCAGAGGGTGTTTTATCAAACGTAATCTTTTGCAGAGGGATATTGATTTAGCCAAAAAGGGCCTTTTGCGCGCCAGGCAGATTATCGCCCAAAAAAAATATAAACTGATAATTCTGGATGAAATCAATGTGGCTTTGTATTTCGGGCTTCTTAATTTGAACGAGGTAATTTCCCTGTTGAAAGAATGCCCCAAAGGCAAGGACTTGGTTTTAACCGGTCGTCGCGCTCATCCCAAGGTAATCAAGCTCGCTGATTTGGTAAGCGAGGTTAGAGATGTTAAGCACTATTACCGGAGGGGAGTTCAAGCGCGAAAAGGTATCGAGTATTAGAAACCGATGAGTAAAGAATGCTCTTGACATGCAAAACACAAGTGCTAGAATTATCACGTTGTTCTTTAATTATTAAGGTTATATAAGTTAAGCCCCATTAGATAACTGTATGCATTTTGATGAATATTATTATCTAACGGGGCGAGGGAAGCCTGTGAAAATTCAGGCACAGTCCCGCTGCTGTAAGGGGGGACGAAAGCCGCCAAATTTGCCACTGTTCGGATGCAATCGGACGGGAAGGCGCGGCGAGTAGATTGAGCCCCGAGTCAGAAGACCTGCTTATATAAAATTTGTCCAAAGCAATCCTGGTCGCGGACAAACCAGGGGCCAAGTAAAACAGGGTACAACCCCCCAGATTAATTGTTTTCAGTGAGGAAACTGAAACCAGTTAGTGTGGGGGTTTTTTATTGTCCGGGAAAGAGAGAAGAAATGCGAAGGCTCAAAGTGATTTTATTAATTCTGGCGATATCGCTTATTACCGATTATGCTTTAGCGCAGCCCGCAGAGAGCGAGGTTGCCCTGGAAAGAATTGTGGTTACGCCTGTGCGCTACGCTCAAGAGACGCAGAAAATATCAGGCTCAGTCAGCGTTATTACCGGGCAGGATATTGAAAATTCCAACGCGCATACGATTCCGGACGTGCTCAGGGCGCAGGCAGGTCTGGTAGTGCGGGATTATTACGGCAACGGCGTTAAGGTTGCCGTAGATCTCAGGGGTTTTGGGGAAACTGCAGCAAGTAATGCCTTGGTCCTGGTGGACGGAAGAAGGATCAATGAAATTGATTTAAGCGGAGTTGACTGGACGCAGATTCCCATAGAGACTGTCGAGCGTATTGAGATTGCAAGAGGGGCAAATTCTGTTCTTTACGGAGATAATGCGGTAGGGGGAGTGATAAATATTATTACCAAAACCGGAGCGGGAAAGCCGCACCTTGAGTTTGAATCCTCAGCGGGAAGTTTTGATATGAACAAGCAGCGTTTTTCTGTCAGTGGCGCAGAGGGAAGGCTCGATTATTTCTTTAACACAAGCCGCCATTCCACCCACGGTTACCGTAGGAATAACTACTATCAAACCAACGATTATTCCTCTAGGCTGAGTTATGAACTGACGGATGATTTTTCCCTGACTTTAAGCAGCGGTTACCACGAAGCAGATTACGGGGTTCCCGGGGCCTTGCGCGAAAGCCAGTTGAATATATATTCCCGTCGGGAGAGCCTGTTTACGAACGACGATGCAGGGGATGAGGATTATTATGTGCTTTTAGGCGCAAAATTAAAATTTTCTGAAGACAACATATTTGAACTGCCTGTTTCCTTCAGAAGGCGATATATGGATACCTACTGGGGTACGGGAGGCTGGGGAGTAAACAGGTCGCGCATAGATACAATCGGTGTTTGCCCCAAGCTGATATTGAACTCAAAAATTTTCCAGAGAGAGAATACAACCACGCTGGGGCTGGACTTTTATAAAATTGATTCTGAAATGAGCGATTTTTCTGCGGCCGGTATCGAAACCGGAGATTCTGACGTGGATAAGAGGTCTTACGGGGCTTATCTGCAGAACGAATTTGCCCTGCTTGAGAATTTGATATTCAACTCAGGATACCGTTACCAGGAGGCTAGGTATGATTTTGACTATAATGACCTTACTGGCTCCTATACCGACGTGGACGATGTATCAAAATTCCAGGAACAGGTTTTTAAAACGGGGCTCGTATATAATTATAAACAGGATTGCAGGGTTTTTGCCAACATTGCTAAAAGCTTCCGGCTTCCGGTAACCGAAGAATTTATGCGCTATAATTTTTTCGAATTTCCCTTTGGAAGATATATCAATAATGAGCTCCTGCCGCAAAAGGGAATGCATTACGAATTCGGCCTGGCGCATAAATTTTCACCTCGCCTTGAAGCCGGATTAACCGCCTTTCTGGCGAAAATTAAGAATGAGATATACCTTAATCCCTTAACCTATAATAACGAGAATTACGGCCGGACCAGCCGCCGGGGCTTTGAGCTTAATTTTACCTGGGATGCGGTAGATTGCCTTGAGTTGTCAGGGAACTATACCTTTACCGAAGCAATTTTCGATAAAGGCGTATTTGATGATAAAAGGATACCCGCTGTTCCGGTCAATAAAGCCTCCTTAGGGCTCAACTGGAGAGTTGCCAGGAACTGGTATTTAAACGGGCTGCTTAATTATACCGGAGAGCGTTATTTTATCAGCGACCAGTCTAATGCCTTTCCCAAGATGGAGGATTACATCACGGTCGATATCAAGATTTCCTATAAACTCGCAGACGCGGTAGTGTTTATTGGTGTCAACAATATTTTTAACGAAAGGTATTCGGAATACGGGGCAATCTCAACCGTCTATAACGAAAGAGGGTACTATCCTTCGCCGGAGCGTAACTTTATTTCTGGCTGTTCTCTAAAGTTCTGACTTGCATAACGGGGTATTGTATGATAAATTTAAATTGCCATGTTTTCCAATAATCCTTTACGCAACGCCCTGGTCGCATCCTTAATTATCCACACCGCGCTATTTTTCAAATTACCGTTGATGAACTTTTTCTCCAGGCGCCCGCTTGAGCAAAGTCCAGAACTGACTTACGTCAGGGAAGATGAGGCACTGCCTTCTCTGAAGGTCTACGACAAGATTTTTCCTAAAGAGCCTTCCCGCCAGCTTTCCAGTAAGGCCGTTGCGCCCCCGCCATACCTGAGAAGAGAAAAGATTCTGCCACTGCCCAAAAACGTGATGGATAGAAAGCCTGAATTCGTCAGCCCGGAAATTATTGCGGTGAAAAAAAAGATTGAGCTGCCTGTCCTGGAAGATGAAAAGATGTCCAATCCGGTTTATCTGAACTATTATCAAATGATCAGGGAAAGGATCAGGCGCGCGGCATACCATAACTATACCAGTTTAATTAACGGCGAAGTATTTTTGTCCTTTATAATAACATGCGAAGGCGGGCTGAAGAATACCAGGGTTGACGAAGCAAAATCCACGCCTTACCCCTACTTAAAAGAGATCGCCAGAAAAAGCATCTATGACGCCTCCCCATTCCCTGCCTTTCCCAAAGAGCTTGACTACCCCGAGCTCTCCTTTAACGTAATCATTTCTTTTGAGGTCGAATAAATTCCTGCTGTTTTGGCACAGCCCATGGTTGACATTGCGTAGTTTCGTGGTATATTAAAGCGAGAAAGGAGATGAGGATTATGCCTCAAGTAGACATAAAAAAGGGAGAGTCTTTTGAATCTGCATTACGGCGTTTTAAAAGAAAAATCGAGCAAGAAGGTATCCTGCGCGAGGTAAGGGACCGCTCTTATTATGAAAAACCCTCGAAAAAACGCAGGCGCAAAAGGTCAAAATCTAAAAGATGATTCGTAAGCCCGCTGTCAGCGGACAGTTCTATCCCGGCTCAGCCGAGAGCCTGAAGGAAGAAATTGAAAAGTTCATTGATAAAAAAGCAACGGCTTCTGATGCAATTGCTTGCGTCCTGCCTCATGCCGGTTATGTTTATTCCGGCAGCGTTGCGGGCAAAACAGTTTCCCGCTTAAGGGTTAAAGACAACGTCATTCTCTTAGGGCCCAACCACACCGGTTACGGAGCGCCTTTCAGCATAATGACCGAAGGATATTGGCAGACCCCACTCGGTAAAGTCGAGATAAACTCCGGGCTTGCCAAGGCTATATTAAATAATTCTTCCTACCTTACCGATGAGATGAAGGCGCATGTATACGAGCATTCCCTTGAGGTGGAGTTGCCTTTTTTGCAGTACTATAACCCCTCCTTAAGGATCGTGCCTATAGTGGCAGCCGAAGACAGCCCGGAGGTTTACAGGGCGATAGGCAAGGCAATAGCCGAACAGCTGAAAGAGGCCCGATTAGAGGATGCCAGCTTAATCATCGCCAGCTCTGATATGACTCATTACGAGCCCAGGGCAAAAGCCGAGAAAAAAGACAAAGAGGCCATAGGCGCTATTTTGGAGCTGAACGAGGATAAGCTTATCGAAAAAATAAAAGGGCTGGGTATTTCAATGTGCGGTTATGTCCCCGTTGCGATCATGCTGGCGGCAGCCAAGCTTTTAGGCGCGAAAACCGCTAGCCTGATAGGCTACCAGACCAGCGGCGATGTAACCGGGGACCAAAGTTCAGTAGTCGGCTATGCAGGAATTATCGTAACAAGGTGACGGAGGAAAGGCTATGATAGACGAAACCAAAAAACATATAGATGAGTCATGGAAAGACGCGGTTAGTAAAGAAAAGCAGACTTCCGTAAATGAGCAGGAGGCTGTTCCTCCGGAGGCAAACTTCAGTTTCTTTGTCAGCACCCTTGCCTTACAGATTTCTATTTTCCTCGGGCAGATTCCCAATCCCGCAACGAATAAAAAGGAAAGGAATCTCCCCCAGGCAAAATTCCTTATTGACACCCTGGACTTGCTTCAGGATAAGACCAAGGGCAATCTGAGTAGCGAGGAGAGCAATTTGCTGGAAAACGTGCTTTATGAATTGAAAATGCAATATGTCTCAGCTGTTGATAATAAAGAGGCGGTAAAGTGATTGACCCGGAGTTGCTAGACATACTTGCTTGTCCGGACTGTAAAAGCGATGTGGAATTCAAGGATAATAAAATTGTCTGCAAAGGCTGCGGCAGGCGTTACCCCGTAAAGGACGGTATTCCGATCATGCTGATTGAGCAGTCACAGCTGCCGGCAGGGAAAACGGAGAAACAAAAATGACCAAGATTTTAGTTATCCATGGCCCGAATTTGGACTTGTTGGGAAAAAGGGAGCCCGAGGTTTACGGTAAGACAACCCTGAAACAGATAGATAGCGCCTTGAGGTCTCTGGCAAAGAGCAAGCGCGTTGGGCTTGAAATCATACAGTCCAATCACGAGGGGGAGATCGTCAGCGCAATCGGCAAAGCAAAAAAGGGATTTAGCGCCCTGGTTATTAATCCGGCGGCTTATACTCACACGAGTGTAGCAATTAGAGACGCAATTCTGGCCTGCGGAATTCCTGCGGTCGAGGTCCATTTATCCAATATTTATTCCAGAGAGGACTTCCGTCGCAAATCGCTGATCAGCCCGGTTGTTTGCGGCGGAATCTATGGTTTCAGCCAGCACAGTTACATCCTGGGCCTTGAGGCAGCTATTTTACTGGCAAGAAAAAGATAGTTATCATTGAAATCAAAAATACGTATTATTCTAGAAAAATCCCGCCTTCAGGGCCTGCTGCTTTCCCATCAGCCCAACATTAGTTATCTTACCGGTTTCCCCAGCTCAGATTCGTTCCTGTTATTAACTGCAAGAAAAAGCTTCTTCATTACCGATTCACGCTATTATCAACAGGCCTGCTTATTTTTTCGCCCACTTGCAAAAAAGCCTGCGCAAAGAAAGCGGCTCACCGAGATATTCAAGGTAAAATTAAGCAAGGAATCGGTTTTTGACTGTATCGCGAAACTTGCCGGCAGCGCAGGAATCAGGCGGTTGGGTTTTGAGGAGAGGCATCTTGAGGTAGCAGCATACCGCCGGTTTAAAAGGCTCCTTGGCAAGGTTAAATTTATCCCTACGAAGGGTTTGGTTGAAGGCTTGAGAGTAATCAAAGAGCCCGCAGAGCTGGTGAAAATCAAAAGGGCCGTTGAGATTGCTGCACAGGCATTAAGATACATCAGGAGATTTATCCGCCCTGGCATAAGAGAGATTGAAATAGCCGCGGAGCTGGAGCGCTTTATACGCTATCAGGGGGCAGGGGCCGCGTCTTTTGAGACTATCGTTGCTTCCGGAAAGAATACTGCCTTCCCGCACCATCTGACCGGGAAACGGAGACTGGAAAAGCGCGACTGCCTGTTTATAGACATAGGGGTGGATTACCAGGGTTACAAATCTGACTTGACAAGGACCTTGTTTTTGGGTAAAATACCTTCACAATTAAGCAGGATTTATGAGATTGTGCGCAAGGCACAGCTTCAGGCAATCGAAAGAATTAAGCCGGGAGCCAGGATTGAGGAGATTGACAGGACCGCCCGCCAGTATATTGCCAAATGCGGATATGGCGGGTTTTTTGCTCATAACCTAGGGCATGGCATAGGGCTGGAAGTGCATGAGCAGCCGGCCATATCATCTACTGAGAAGGGGCTGCTACAGGCAGGAATGGTTTTTACGGTTGAGCCTGCCGTATACCTGCCGGGAAAATTCGGCGTAAGAATAGAGGATGATATATTGGTAACGCAAAGGGGTTACGAAGTTTTAAGTCATGGTCTCGATAAATGAGCTAAAAAGCGGCCTGACTCTTTTAATTGATGGCCAGATATATTCAGTTATAGATTATCAGCATGTCAAGCCCGGCAAGGGCGCTGCCTTCGTGCGTACAAAATTACGCAATTTGAAAACCGGCAATGTGCTGGAAAAGACGTTCAGGGGCGATGATAAAATCGAAGAGGCCTTTATTGAGCAAAAAAAATTGCAGTATCTCTATCATTCCGATGAAATCTATTATTTTATGGATCAGTCAAGCTTCGAGGAGGTCGGCATAGCGCAGGATGTTCTCGGGGCAAATTCGAAATTTTTAAAAGACAATATCGAGATCGCGGCTTATGCTTATGAGGGCGAAATTTTTAACGTAGCGCTTCCTACCTTTGTCGAGCTTAAGGTGACCCATGCCGCTCCGGGAATAAAGGGAGACACGGCAAAGGCAGCCCTGAAGCAGGTTGCTGTTGAGACAGGCGCTGCAATCTCCGTACCCCTGTTTATTGAAGAGGGCGACATAATCAAGGTTGACACGCGCAGCCAGGCATATGTAGAACGGATAAGCTAAATTGCCGAGGTGAGAATGCATATCAAAGAAATCAAAGAAATGCTTAAGCTGATGGATGATAACGACCTCATGGAGCTGGAGATAGAAAAGGATGGCTTGAGGATCAAGCTGAAGAAGACAACGCAGCATGCAACTCAGCCGGCCCAGCTGGTAATCGAAAAAGAAGTCAGCCGGGAAAAGCCTTCCCTCGCCCAGCAGGAAGCGTCCAAGCCCTCAGGGGCCAGGACTGTTGAGATAAAGGCCCCCATGGTTGGGACATTTTATCGCTCGCCTAACCCGGATTCTTCAGCTTATACTGACATTGGGCAGCAGATAGAACCAGGGCAGATTATCTGCATTATCGAAGCGATGAAGCTGATGAATGAGATAAAATCAGAAATAAAGGGAAGGATTACGGAGATTCTTGTTGAAAATGCAGAACCGGTAGAATTCGGGCAGCCCTTATTTCTGGTAGAGCCTCTTTAAGAATTAAACCAGCCTTAATCTTTAATGTTTTCCAAAATTCTGATTGCCAATCGCGGAGAGATCGCTTTAAGAATATTACGCGCCTGCAAGGAGCTGGGGATTCGCACCGTAGCCGTATATTCCCAGGTAGACAAAGATTCCCTGCACGTACGTTTTGCCGATGAGGCAATCTGTATCGGGGAGGCTTCCGGAGCAAGCAGCTATCTGAATATCCCCTCGATTATCAGCGCTGCCGAGATTACCGATGTTGAAGCCATCCATCCGGGTTACGGTTTTCTTGCCGAGAATGCGCATTTTGCCGAGATTTGCAATTCCTGTCAGATTACCTTTATCGGGCCCACCCCGGAAAATATAAGATTAATGGGAGATAAAATGGCTGCGCGTGGAATCATGCGTAAGGCCGGACTCCCGGTTGTGCCCGGAAGTATCGCGATAATTAAGAACAAGGAAGAGGCAATTAAGACTGCCCGTCGCATCGGTTACCCCGTGATAATCAAGGCTGCCTCGGGAGGCGGGGGAAAAGGGATGCGCGTCTGCCACAACGATATGCGGTTAATCAGCAGCATTATGACAGCCAAGGCAGAGGCAGAGGCAAACTTCGGGAGCCCCAATGTCTATATAGAAAAATACCTGGACAAGCCACGCCATATCGAAATTCAGATTTTAGCCGATAATCAAGGACATGTTATCTATCTGGGGGAGAGGGATTGCTCTATCCAGAGAAGGCATCAGAAGTTGCTGGAGGAGTGCCCTTCTCCGGTGGTAGATTCAAAGTTGCGCCGGCGTTTGGGCGAATTGGCGGTTAAGGCAGCCAAGTCCATTAATTACGTGAGCGCAGGAACAATGGAGTTTCTGCTGGACGCCAAGCATAATTTCTACTTTATGGAAATGAATACGCGTATACAGGTTGAGCATCCGGTTACCGAAATGGTTTACGGTGTGGATTTAGTCAAGGAGCAGATTCGCATTGCTTCGGGAGAGAAATTACGTGTTCAGCAGGACGATGTAAAGATAAACGGCGCAAGCATGGAGTGCCGCATTAATGCCGAGGATTATCTAAATAATTTTATGCCCAGCCCGGGCAGGATAGATATGCTGAATTTACCCGGAGGAGCAGGCGTACGTCTGGATACGCATATTTATCCAGGATACGAAGTCAGCCCTTATTATGATTCCCTGCTTGCCAAGTTAATTACTTACGGAAGAAACCGCAAGGAGGTAATCAGCATAATGAGGCGCGCCCTTGAAGAATTCGTCATCGAACCCATAAAAACGACCATACCTTTCCATCAGCAACTTCTGCAGAACCCTTATTTCATAAAGGGGGATATATCCACGCATTTTGTTGAGGATTTGTTAAGGCAGGCTGGCATAGAGAAGGAGGAATGATGAAAAATCCAGACGAATCAAGAACCGACCTGGGGGCAATCAGGATTCACAAGGACGTAGTTGCTTCGATCGCATCCCTCGCCAGCCTGGAGATCGAGGGGGTAAAAAAAATCGGCGGTAACCTCAGGGCCAGTATTTATGATCTCTTAGGCAAAAAAGCGCAAAGGGGAATAGACGTAGAGTTCGATCGCAACGACGAGGTAAAAATCGGAGTGCACCTGGTGGTCAAGTACGGATATAACGTTACGGATATCGCTCGCTGTGTCCAGGAAAACGTAGAGCAGTCGCTGGAAAAGATGACCAATCTTTCTATAAAAGAAATAAATGTGAGTGTGCAGAAAATAGAGAAGGAATGATTTACACAGGAGGGGCGAGATGAAATTCATTACGTCTTTAGGGGTATTTTTTTATACTGTAGTATTTTTCATAATCGGAGGTTTTCTGATTGCCGTTGCCCTTGGCTTATTGAGCTCGCAGGATATTTACCGCATAGTCGATTATATGCAGATTAATCTGAATTCAAGAATTATCACCGGCTTGTGCGGGTTTCTCTTAATCGTAGTCAATATTTCACTCGGCCAGATAATGCTGGGAAGGATCGAGAAAGAGAAAACCATTGCCTTTAACACTCCTTCCGGTCAGGTTACTATAGCGCTTCAGGCAGTTGAGGACCTGATCAAGCGGCTTACGCAGAACTTTATGGAGATTAAAGAGATGCGGCCTGACGTGGTTGCCAATAAAAGGGGTGTTGAGGTTAGCCTGAAGGTAGTTTTGCAAAAGGAAGCCAATATTCCGGAATTGACCGGGCACTTGCAGGATATGATTAGAACAAAGATTCAGGAGATGCTCGGCATAGAGGAGCAGATTACCGTAAAGGTGCATGTGTCAAAAATCGTAAGCTATACAGAGAAGAAGAAAAAGGGCCAGGCAGCTGATGAGGTAGTACCGCCTTTCGGCGGCTATGCCAGGAAATAGGGCAGGGATAAATTCGCCCAAACGACTTAGATTTAGGAAGTCGGGCTCATTGAGGAGGGAAGATAATGCCGGAGATTAAGAAAATTGGCATCATTACCAGCGGGGGGGATTCTGGCGGCTTAAACGCAGTAGTCAAGGGCGTTGCATCAACCGCTAATAACCTGGGCATAGACTGTTATGTGATTCCCAACGGTTACGCCGGGCTTTTTAACCTGATTGATTTTGATAAGCTGACCAGGCTTATTCCGGAGCGCCTGGATTTAATTAATATGAGCCAGGCCGGTTCTGAGGCAGGGCATTCGCGGGTAAAGATAAAAAAGATACCCGGTGAAAATAAATATGAGCGCATAAAACAGGGGTTGAAAAAGTTCAACCTGGATGCCTTGGTTATCAGCGGAGGCGATGATACGGGTTCCGTAGTAGTCGACCTTATCCAGAGAGGCATTCCCTGCGTGCACGTACCCAAGACCATGGATATGGACCTGCAGACCTATTCGGTGGGCACGGACTCTGCCGTTAACAGGATTGCCGGATTCATCAATGACCTGAAGACTACGGCTATAACCCATAACAGGATAATCACCCTTGAGGTATTCGGAAGATACGCCGGGCATACTGCGTTCCGCGGAGGAGTAGGCGGAGACGCAGATGCCATTCTCATACCCGAAATACCGGTTAATTTCGATATTCTCTATTCCCATATGAAGCTGCGCTACATGAGGAGAATCATCAAGAGCGACGTCAAGGCAGGCAGTTACATTATAGTAGTTGCGGAAGGCCTTAAAGACGCCAGCGGCAGCGATATTGTCGATGAGTCAGCCGGCGTAGATGCCTTCGGACACAAGAAGCTCGCCGGCGCCGGTAAATACGTTTGCCAGGAGCTTACAAAACGTTTAAAACAGGATTCCCAAATTCAGGACTTTATGAAAGACAGCCATATGTTCGTTGAAGAGTTATATGTGATTCCTGAGGTACGCAACGTTACTCCCGGACATCTCGTACGCTGCGGACATACCTCTGTATATGACGTCAATTTCGGCATGGAGGCTGGAGCCGCAGCGGTTTCGCTGCTAAAAAAAGGCATCGCAGGGGTAACGGTGGTTGGTGTTTCGGGCAGTCAAATACGCTATATGAAGATTGAGCAGGCAATAAAACAGAGGCATGTTGATTTCCAGCAAGTCGCTCTTTTTGAGCAAATCGGGATCTGTTTTGGAAGACAGCCGCAGGCTTTCTCCCCGGAATTCAAGGAGATTAAGGGAATCCCCGAGAGGTATATGTAATCAGAGGAGGCAGTCCAATGAGGGATAAGATAAAGGATAAAATATTAGAGAGCATCCAGCTTAAGGAAGAGCTGATGCGTAATTTTATCACCCAGATAATCGATATAGCCAGCCTCGCGATAGACTGCTTGAAGAAAGGCGGTAAGGTAATCTTTTTCGGAAACGGGGGTAGCGCCGCAGACAGCCAGCATTTTGCCGCCGAGTTAGTCGGAAGATTTAAAAAGGACAGGAAGGCAATGGCCTCTATCGCGCTTACCACCAATAGTTCGGTATTAACATCCCTTTCAAATGATTACGGGTACGAAGTGATTTTTGCCAAACAGGTGGAAGCCCTGGGCAATAAGGGAGACTTGGTAATCGCTATCTCTACCAGCGGTAAGGCTAAAAACGTGATTGCGGGAGTAAGGCAAGCTAAGGGGATGGGTATAAAAACAGTAGGGTTAACCGGGATGGACGGCGGGGCTTTGGCAAAGATAGCTGATGTGGCTTTAGTTGTTCCTTCAAAGGTAACCGCTAGGGTCCAGGAAGCGCATATTACCATCGGGCATATTATCTGCGAACTGGTCGAGGAAGCACTGTGCGCCTAATTAACGACAAAATAAAGGCTCGAGCCCAGCTAAAAAAAATTGTTTTTAAATTGAAAAGGCAGGGCAGGATTATCGCCTTTACCAACGGCTGTTTTGATATTTTACATTCCGGCCACGTAAAGTACCTAGAGAAAACAAAAGCCCTGGCTGACATATTGATAGTAGCGGTTAATTCCGATAATTCCGTAAAAAGAATAAAGGGAAAGAAGAGGCCGGTCGTAAATTTAAAAGACAGGATGAGGGTTTTAGCTGCTTTGGAGAGCACCGATTACGTTACCTCTTTCTGCGAGGACACCCCTTTTAACTTAATCAAATCATTAAAACCGGACATATTAGTCAAGGGTAAAGACTGGGGAGCAAATAAAATCGTCGGCAGCGACATAGTGCGATCTTGCGGCGGCCGGGTAATTACCATGCCTTACCTGGCGGGGCGCTCCAGCAGCGGGATAATCAGGAAAATTGGCAAAGTTTACTAAAGAATTAGTCTATCGCATACTTGACGCAAACATCAACCGCGCAGCCGAAGGTATGCGCGTTTGCGAAGAGGTTGTGCGCTTTATCCTGAACGACCGTCGCCTGACCGCTAAATTGAGAAAGATGCGGCATGCCATATTCAGAATATTCGACCCTAAGTCCCGCGAGAAATTCTTGAAAAAACGCAGCAGCAGGAGAGACGTCGGCCGCCTGCTGCACGGCGGGAGGGGACGGGCTAATTATCAGGACGTCTTTTTCGCAAATATGCAAAGGGTAAAAGAATCCATTCGCGTTCTGGAAGAATTTTATAAGCTTCTTGACATAAAAGCTGTGAACAAGTTAAAGAAAATTCGTTACCATGTTTATGAAGTCGAAAAAAAGGCAGCTTTTGAATTCTCGGCTTTATCTGGTATTAGACAAAGGCGTTTGCCCTGACGGTAAGAGCATAAAGGTATTCAGCGGGCTCGGAAAGGGAGCGGTTGACCTGGTCCAGCTGCGGGCAAATACAACATGCGATAAAGAGCTGCTTGAGGAAGCCCGTGTATTAAAACAAATGTCGCGCAGCATGGGAGTTCTTTTTATCATTAACAACCGCCCTGATATTGCCCGTATGGCCGAAGCCGACGGATTACACCTGGGGCAGTCCGATATTCCGCTGGTAGAAGCCAGGAGGATTTTTAAAGGCAATAAGATTATCGGTATATCCTGCCATAATCTTTCCCAGGCGCTAAGCGCGCAATCCCGGGGAGCTGACTACATCAGCATCGGCCCCTTGTTCAGGACCAAAACCAAACCTGGACTTGTGCCGGTAGATCCGGGATTAATAACAATGGTTAGTCAAAAAATAAGCATTCCCTTTTTCGTTATCGGAGGGATAAACCGCTCAAACATTGGCCGGGCTATCTCTTATGGCGCAAGGCGGGTGGCCTTATGCAGGGCGATATGTGCCGCGCGCAATATTAAAAAGGCCTCTTTAGAATTAAAAAAAAGATTAGCCTTTACATAGATAAGAGTAAATTACAATGACGCTGATTGAATCTGCAAAGAACAACAAAATTACCGCGCAAATGAGGACCGTATCTGCCAGGGAGGGCATGATTCCGTCAGTCCTAGGCAAGAGGGTTTCCGAAGGCAGAATCGTTATCCCGCGCAACATTAAAAGAAAGATTGCCAAACCCTGCGGTATCGGATTCGGACTTACCACCAAAGTAAATGCAAACCTGGGAACCTCTCCGTTTCACTCAAGCCTGAAAGATGAATTAAAAAAATTGAACACGGCAATAAAATACGGCGCGGATACGGTTATGGATTTAAGCATCGGAGGCGATTTAAGAAAGATAAGGAGGGCGATTGTCCAACACAGCAATGTTCCTGTCGGGACAGTTCCCGTTTATCAGGCGGCAGTAAACGCAGAAAGAAAATCGGGATCGTTTTTGAAAATGGAGGCGGAAGATATCTTTGAGGTTTTAGAAGAGCAGGCTGCCGACGGAGTAGATTTTTTTACCATCCATGCCGGAGTAACCCTCAGGAACTTGTCTTTTCTCAAGACAAGGAAGAGGTTAACCGGCATTGTCAGCAGGGGCGGCTCGATGCTGGCATGCTGGATGAGCAAGCGTAACAGGGAAAATCCCTTTTTCGAATATTTTGACCGGGTCCTGGATATCGCGCGACGCTATGACATCACCTTAAGCCTGGGAGACGGATTAAGGCCGGGTTCTATTTTTGACGCAAATGACTCTGCTCAGGAGGCCGAGCTTTTTACTCTGGGTGAATTAACCCTTCGCGCCCGTAAGGCATGCGTACAGGTAATCATTGAAGGACCCGGCCACGTGCGTTTGGATAAGATAAAAGAAAACGTGTTACTGGAAAAAAGGCTATGCCGTGGCGCACCCTTTTATGTTTTGGGTCCGCTGGTTACGGACATCGCCAGCGGTTATGACCATATCGTTTCTGCCATCGGAGGAGCCATTGCTGCCAGCTGCGGAGCTGATTTCTTATGTTTCGTGACTCCTTCGGAACATTTGAGGTTACCCGGAATAAATGATGTCAAGGAAGGCGTAATTGCCTCGCGCATAGCAGCGCACAGCAGCGATTTGGTAAAGGGAATAAAGTCTGCGTTGGGCTGGGATAGGGATATGTCCCTGGCACGGGGAAAACGCAACTGGCGTCAGCAGATTAAATTATCTTTGGACCCGGAAAAATCAAAGGCATATTACGGGACCGATAAGTCGTCAGGCAACGGTGTCTGTTCGATGTGCGGGGAATATTGCGCGATAAAGCTAAGTAAAAGATCGCTGAGGAACGGGATCAAGAATAGGCATTAAGTGAGTGATGCGGGTGTAATTCAACGGCAGAATGACAGCTTCCCAAGCTGTTCATGGCGGTTCGATTCCGCTCACCCGCTTAAGCAGTAAAACCGGAAGATAAATGCAAAAAAGGGATTTTTTCGACCGCAAGACTTATCTGGAGGTGCTGGAAAAGCGCGTTAAGGCGATTAAGGAAGGCTATCGCCAGAATATCGCTATTATCGGAGATAAGGACATGGGCAAGACTTCAATAGTTTTGCATTTCCTTAACCACTTCAGCGACCCCCTGATTCTGCCTTTATATCTTGAGCTGAGAGCGGAATTTTCAGCCAGGCAGTTTGCGCGAAAGTTCATCGGAACGCTGCTCTATAATTTTCTTGAAAACAGCAATATTAAGCGCAGCGACGACATCGATTTCTTGATATCCAAAGCCGAGAGTTTCATTCCGAAAACCACGGAAGCGATAAAGGTTATATTGGCATCTCGGAAAGGAAGGCAGCGGGAAAATATTTTTATCCAGCTTTTATCGCTTTGCGACATACTGCATGCGGAGACCGGAAAATTCTGCGTAATCATCTTTGACGAATTCCATCATCTGGGCACGATGGGGATAAGGCAGGTTTATCAGCATTTCTCCAAGATGCTGATGATTCAAAAAAACGTATTGTATATAATTTTAAGCTCAGCAAAATTCAAGGCAAAAAAAGTACTCTCATCCAATTTGGCTTTATTATTCGGGAATTTCGAAACTATTGAGTTGGCCCCATTCGACTTGAGAACGACGCAGGACTTTATAGAAAGCAAGCTTACGCATGCTGTGATCAGCAAAAGCCTGGTAGACTTTCTTATCCATTTTACCGGAGGATGCCCGTTATACCTGAAGATTATCTCCGATATCTTATTGCAGGCCGATGAACCGGTTAGCAAAGAGAAATTAGCGGAAATCATCCAGGACCTGATGTTCGTGGAATCGGGAATACTGAACCAGCGGTTTAATAACTACCTAAAATCACTTTTTGCAAATTCCAAACTGGTCCCGGAATACCAGGAATTATTGCACCTGATCGCAGATGGACACAACAGGCTGAAAGATATTGCGGCGTGCCTGCGCAGATCAAAGACATTGATTGTTTCCCGATTGAACCTGCTTTTGGAATACGACGTAGTCGCCAAATCCGGCGATTTCTTCTTCATCTGCGACCGCGTCTTTGGTTTCTGGCTCAGGTTTGTTTACCATAAAAAGCTGAACTCTCTGACATTTGATACGGAAAAACAGAAAAAGAATTTCCGCATAAAAATCGAAGGCATGATCGAGCAGTTTGTCTCTGCCAACCGAAAATCAGTAGGGGAAAGGACGCTGGAACTCCTGCGTTTATTCGAAGACGAGTTAATCCAGATACGCACAAAGAAAATACGCCTTACCCATTTTCGTGAGGTTAAGACGTTGAAATTCCTGCATAGCAGGCTTGATGTCGGGCTCCTGGGACGCTCAAAGCATTCCCTTTGGGTGATGGCCGTAAAGTCCGATATCCTGACGGAAGACGATATTATCGATTTTGCCAGGCAGTGTCACAGGTTACGCTATGCCAAGCCGCAAAGAAAAGTAATTATTACAAATTCCTCTATCGATACCAACGTCAGGCTTAAGGCGATGGAGGAAAGGGTCCTCACCTGGAATTTAGACGATTTAAACCAGATTCTGGACTTGTACAATAAGCCGAGGATAATCAAGTAAAATGAAGATTGGCGTGATCAGCGACACTCATATTCCGGTACGCGCAAAAGAAATTCCCCAGAAGGTTCTGGAGGCTTTAAAAAAAATGGATATGATTATTCACGCCGGGGATTTAGCCGAATTTTCCATCCTTGATGTGCTTAAGTCTGCCTGCCAGGAAGTGAAAGCAGTGTGGGGTAATATGGACCCTATGGATGTTAAGAAAACTTTGCCCGAGAAACAAATAATCACCGCAGGGAAATACCGCATCGGACTTACTCACGGCAAGGGCGCTCCCGCCCTGCTGATTGACCTGGTTACGGAGATTTTTAAAGAGGATAATGTGGATGTGATTATTTTCGGGCACTCACACACTCCGGTTAACGAAAAAATGGGTAAGGTGCTGTACTTTAACCCCGGCAGCCTTACGGATACGGTATTTGCACCTTACAATTCTTACGGGATTATCGAGATAAACGACGAACTAAAGGCTCATATCGTCAAGATTTAGTTGTATTATTGAGACAAGTTCTTTGTAATATTCATTCGGATTTCAGGTATTTTACCTCGAGCACGAAACTTTTTGCCGTCTGCTTCGGCTTACTCCTTACTACGGGACGGCTATCGGGGACCAGAAACCTGCGTTTCGTCGTAATTCCTCGCAGACTTCTGCCAAAAAGTTTCTAATTGTGCTCTTCGGCAAAATCCCAGAAATCTTTACTGCATGATAAAGAGATGGATAAGCTTTGGGCACCATGGAGAATCGGGTATGTAAAATCGGCAGGCAAAAAAAAGGCAGGGTGTCTCTTTTGCCGTAGCCTCAATTCCGCGAAAAAGAATTATGTTTTTATCAGGAACAAATACAGCTTCGCGATGTTGAATTTATTCCCTTACAATAACGGGCATGTTATGGTTTCGCCAAACAGGCATACAGGAAATTTGAAAGACCTCAGCAACAGGGAGATGAGCGATATATTTAAAACCCTCAGGCTGGTTATGGGCCTATTAGACAAAGTTTTAAAACCACAGGGTTATAACCTGGGGATGAATATAGGCAAGTGCGGCGGAGCGGGCATTCCCGGACACCTGCACCTGCATATCGTTCCCCGATGGCAGGCCGACACAAATTTTATGCCGGTTATATCCGGAACCAAAATAGTTTCTCAGTCGCTGGAAGAACTTTACCGGCAGTTAAAAGGCAATGTTAAATCAAAGCAGAATAAGGGAATTCGAAGATAACTTTCTGGCTCCTTACGCGATGAAGAGTTATCAGACGCGCGGAAGGCGTTATAAAGAGGAAGAGCATCCTTATCGTTCCGTTTATCAGCGGGACAGGGACAGGATTATCCATAGTGCCGCCTTCAGGAAGTTAGAGTATAAAACCCAGGTATTCGTAATTTACGAAGGAGACAATTACAGAACCCGGATTACGCATACCCTGGAAGTTGCCCAGATAGCCCGCACTATTGCCGCTGCCCTGAACCTCAATGTTGATTTAGCCGAGGCAATTGCCCTGGCCCATGACCTGGGGCATACCCCTTTCGGCCATGCAGGTGAAGAGACATTGAATAACCTGATGCGCTCCGAGGGAGGCTTTAATCATAACAGCCAAGGGCTGCGGGTAGTGGATTTGCTTGAGGAGAAATACCCGGATTTTCCGGGCCTGAACCTTACCTGGGAAGTAAGAGAGGGTATTATCAAGCATTCATCCAGTTTTGACCAGCCCGTAAAATTAAAGGAATTCAATCCCAGGGAACAGCCGACGCTGGAGGCGCAGATAGTGGACCTGGCAGATGAAATTGCTTACGATAACCATGACCTGGATGATGGCCTGACTTCGGGTTCTATCTTTGAAGAGGATTTGCTTGAATTGCCGTTGTGGCAACGCATTTCAAAGGAAATAAATAAAAGGTATGAAAGAATAGAAAAAGGCAAAAAAAGGTATCAAATCATCAAATCCCTTATAGACATACAGGTAACGGACGTTATCCGTTCTACAGAGTCAGAATTGAATAAAATCAAACCGTCTTCGTCCCAGGATATTAAAACGCTGAACAAGAGAATAGTAAGCTTCAGCCGGCAGATGCTTACCGAAAGAGCGCCGTTAAGGAAATTATTGCTGGATAAGTTTTACCGCCACTATCGGGTGGTAAGGATGTCTTCTAAGGCAGAGAGGTTTATCAAGCGGTTGTTCGATACCTATATGGATAATTCTTCGCAACTACCGCTTGATATACAAAAGAATATAAAGAAAGGAGAGGGCCTGCGGCAAACCATCTGCGATTATATTGCCGGGATGACCGACAGGTCGGTTTTAGATGAGTACAAAAAACTATTCGATCCCTACGCAAAGGTATAAACGTTTACTTTCCTGTATGCACAGCCTCTACCGGCTGCTGAACTCGACGTTTAATTTACGCGATTTGATATTGCGTTTGGCCAGGCTTATCTGTCAATCGCTGGGAGTCAAATATTGCTCCATTGTCCTGCTTGACCCTAATAAGAAGTATGCCAGTTTAAGGTGCGTAGTCAGCGACAGGAAGAGATATCTAATAGAAGAAAAGGTAAGAATCAGAAACCGTCAGGAAGGGAGGATAATAAAAACATCTTCCATACTTTTAAGTAAAGATACACTGGCAGTTCCCTTAATTGTCGAGGATATCGTCGGCAGCATAGTCGTGCATCAGCAGGAGAGGGAGGCGGCGTTTAGTACCTGGGACCAGGAAATCCTTATGGCTATTGCTCAGCAGGCAACAGTAGGCATCAAAAATATACAACTTTACGAAGAGCAGCAAAAGATGATCCTGGGCTCGATAAAGTCTCTGGTGACGATGCTTGATGTGAGAATTCCGCGCGAATACACCCATTCGCCGTATTTCTCGCAATTGGTTTGTGCAATCGGAGAACAAATGCACTTGAGCGAAAAGCAGATTGAAAGCTTAAAATACGCAAGCCTCCTGCATGACGCCGGAAAAATCGATATACCGGAAGAAATTCTCACCAAAACCGGTAAGCTGACGCCTTCCGAATATAAGATTATCCGCAAGCACCCGTTGAGGGGAGCTAAAATCCTCAAGTCACTGCAGGTATTAAAGCCGGCTATTCCAATAATCATGTACCATCACGAGCGCTATGACGGTACAGGTTATCCCTCTCACTTAAAGAAGGGGCAGATTCCCCTCGGGGCAAGAATTATGGCCGTAGCAGACGCTTTCGAAGCCATGGTTTACGGCAGGCCTTACCGGGAAAGAATTGATATTGCTTCAGCGATAAAAGAAATAAAGAAAAAGAGCCAGACGCAATTTGATCCTAAGGTCGTGGAGGCGTTCTTAAGAGCGACTAAATCAGCCAAAATAAAAAAATTACTTGCAAAATTATAAAGAATAAAGCTATAATATAGAGTATGAAAAGCCAATTTCAGTTGGAATTATTTCAATCACAGCAATATCAGGCCGAGCGTGCTAAGGGGCATAGTCAGCGCGGCACATTTTTCGGTTTTCTCAGGGCGCATGAAAAGGCCATTTCGTTTGTAATTGTTTTTTTGATAGTTTCTCTTATTTCTTTCTCGCTGGGGGTAGCAAAAGGCAGGAGATCGGCCGCCGTCGTTAAAAACGAAGAGAGGCTGATAAACCGCGCGAAGCTTACCCAGCCAAAACAGCAAGAGATACAGAAGGCAGAGGTAGTACAACCGGCAGAAAAAACAAAAGAGAAAGAGGTTGTCGCTAAATATACGATTCAGGTTGCGTCATTTAAGACAAATACCTATGCTCAGAAAGAAGCCGGGAGGCTGCAGCAGAAAGGTTTAGAGGTTTCTGTTTTGCCAAAAGGAGATTTCGTTGTAGTTTATGTAGGCAATTTTTCAGAAAGACAAGATGCTGAAGCAGCCCAGAGTAAACTTAGAAAGACATATCAAGATTGTATTATCAGGAGGTTATAGCATGTCGATCCACCCTTCGTTAAGCAGTTCGGCTAAGGCCAAAAAAACACGTTCCGTACTTAAGCGGGCAGAAAGATTGAAGATATTGATGGATAAGGAATCATGGAAAGAAGGGCAGAGTATCTTTGGGCTGGCGAAGGTCAAGACAGTCAGGCTTAAGATCAAGAAAGAAAAGGCCGCCGCAGCTCCGGCAGCAGGAGCCGGTGAGGGGGCTGCCGAGGCAGCAGGCAAAACAGCAGGTGGAGCAGCTGCTGAGCCAAAAACCGCTTCTGCCAAAGAAAAACCCGCAAAATCTTAACCCCATTAAAGATATCTTATGAATCCAGTCTATTTTTTGGCTTCTTTTGTGCCATTTTTTATCGTTTTGATGATTGCGATGAGCGTGCATGAATTCGCTCATGGATGGGTTGCTTTTAAACTGGGGGACAATACGGCAAAAATTATGGGCCGCCTGACCCTAAATCCCCTGGCCCATATAGATCCCTTTGGGACAGTGGTATTGCCACTGCTGATTTTTATCGCCAGCGGAGGACATTTCATTTTCGGGGCTGCCAAACCGGTGCCCATAAATTATCATTCTCTAAGCAACCCCAAAAAAGACATGATCTGGATAGGGCTAAGCGGACCTTCGGCAAATATTTTACTTGCCGTTGCCACAAGTGTACTCCTGCCTTTTGTCGCTAACCTGCTTCCTGCGCTGACCTCTATTATGGGGACTTTTATCTTGATCAATGTTGTTCTGGGGGTATTTAACCTCGTGCCTATTCCCCCCCTGGACGGCTCAAGGGTTCTCATGGGCCTGCTGCCCGATGATTTGGCATCAGGGTACGCCAAGATAGAGCCCTTTGGCTTCTTTATTATCATGCTTCTGGCTGTAAGCGGAATTCTGGGTGCTTTTATTTGGCCGGCAGTCATACTGATTTTGAACATACTGGGAATAAAGTCCTGAAGAAATAATTTCAAAATGAAGATGATAAAAGTAAACTTAGGCAGGCGCAGCTATCCAATAATCACCGGCCGCGGTGTAATCAAGCAGCTCGGCAGGCAGATCCGGCTACTCAATTTAGGAACCGACGCCTACATTATTACAAATTCTTCGATAAAGAGAAGATACGGCAAGGCTGTTGGCAGTTCCCTGGTTAAAGAGGGCATAAATTATTCTTTCAGGACGATTGCCGATACGGAGAAGAGTAAATCGCTAAGCAATTGCCTGCGCATTGTTCAGGACCTGGCTAAGTTTGACAGGAGAAAGAGAACTGTTGTAGTTGCTTTTGGCGGCGGCGTAGTGGGAGATTTGAGCGGATTTGCAGCCTCTATATATAAGAGAGGCGTGCCTTACGTGCAGGTTCCGACTACGCTCTTGGCATGCGTAGATTCCAGTATCGGGGGAAAGACCGGTGTAGACTTGAGATTCGGCAAGAATCTGGCCGGTGCCTTCTATCAACCAAGGCTTGTGGTTGCAGAATTGTCGTTCTTAAAATCCCTAAACTCTCGCCAAATGCGCGCAGGGCTATCCGAGGTGATTAAATATGCGATAATCAAAGACAGTAGCCTGTTTGGCTATTTAGAGAAGAATTACCGTCGCCTGCTGAGCCACAACATGACTGCCTTGGAATACGTGGTGAAGCGCTGTGCGCAGATTAAGGCCAGCATTATAGGGCAGGACGAAAGGGAAGAGAAGGGCATCAGGACTATTTTGAATTTTGGCCATACGCTGGGTCACGCTATCGAGTCTGCCGGAGGCTACAGCAGGTATAACCACGGAGAAGCAATAGCCTTGGGAATGATTTTAGCCGCTTGCATAAGCAAGAGACTCGAGCTTATCGACGAGGCTGTCCTGAAGAGAATAGAGGTTTTGATCGAGCGGGCAGGCCTGCCTGTTTTTATAGAGAAGCTGCCTATGAAAAAAATTCTTGGCGCATATTACCGAGATAAGAAATTTATCGGAAAGGTGAACCGCTTTGTGCTGATTAAGGATATCGGCAGGACGTTGATTAAGGATAATCTTGCGTTAGGGATAATCAGGGATACTCTATCCGGTAGAATGAACCCCCGAATTTAATATTTACCCCGTCAGAGTCTATCTTGTCTATCTTTGCATTTTCAATCGAATCACCGACTCCAACCACCCGGTCGTTAATCAAGGCCAAATATTCGCCTTCGCTTGCAAATATCCCGCTTAAATAAAGCGTAGGCAATTTTAAAGATGAAGGCTTTTGCCTGCCGGCTTGCGGAAGGTATGTAAGCGTGGCGGGAATCCTCTTTTGCGGAAGGGGAGGAATCGAAGGGGGGAAGGAACCCCGCGAACTCTTCTCCATAAGCGACCTTTCGATAAGCGGTTTCATCTCGGAAGGCCTGTCAACGAAGAGTGACAGGAGAGAGAAAATTGCCAATGCAAAAAGTATATAGAAGATTCGAAGAAGCTTGCGGGGTTTAGGCTCGTTTTTTTGCGGCGGGCTCTTGGTATCTTCTGGTTTCTTTTCGACCTTTTTCAAGGCATCGTAAATTATGCTCATTCCGGGCTTACCTCTTTCACGCAGATTTGCGCGATTTTAGCGTCGATCTTATGAGTATGCGCAGTAAAACCGGCAAGCAGGCAACGGTCGCAGATAACGTTTATCAGGCGCGGGGTGCCCCCGGAAAAGTTATATATAATTTCCTGCGCCTCATCTAAAAAGCGGATTTTTTCGATGCTTGAACCGGCGATTTTAAGACGGTAGTTGACGTATTCCTTAAGCTCCGTTTTTGCTAAAGGCTTTATGTGGTAGCGGACCGCGACCCTCTGCTGCAGTTGGACCAGCCTCTCCAGATTAAGGTTAAATTTTAAGTCCGGCTGACCGGTTAGCACGATTTGCAAAAGCTTGTCCTTGTCTGTTTCCAGGTTTGAAAGCAGGCGGATTTCTTCCAGCTGGTTCGGCTTTAAATTCTGCGCCTCATCGACAATCAAAACTGCGTTGTTGCCGCGCTGGGATTCCTGAAGCAGGAATCTGTTCAACTGTGCTACCAGGGATAATTTAGTGCGCTTTACGGCAGAGACTCCGAAGTCGGTAACAATAGCCTCCAGTAATTCCTTGGTTGAGAAATTAGGGTTGATGATAAAAGCGGTTTTTATGTCTTTATTTTGGGATTGGTTTAAAAATACCCGGCAGAGAGTGGTTTTTCCGCTTCCGATTTCCCCGCTGATGACGATTATTCCCTTGCGTTCCTTAACTCCGTATACGAGGTGAGAGAGAGCCTCGCGGTGCGAAGAGCTCAGGAAAAAGAAAGCCGGGTCACTGGTTACGTTGAAGGGTTTTTCCTTTAATCCGTAATATCCGCAATACATAAGTTGAGATTAGTATAGCACAAATTCTTGACAAGGCAATAATTCTGTGGTAGGATTCAAATTGTGAATGCCGACGCAACAAAAGAGAAAAGGCAGTGTCGGAGACTGGTAGCTAAATTCCCCATACGCTACCGAATAAGGCGCGGCGGTTTTTTCGCTTCGGCATTAACTGAAAATATCAGCCTTGCCGGCGCCAGGCTGAATGCGGACAGGTTTTTCCCGCACGGCCTTAATCTTAATCTGGAGCTTAACATTCTATCGAAAATAATTAACCCCGTAGGCAAGGTTGTCTGGTCGCAGCCTCTTGCGCATTCAAACAGATATCAGATGGGTATCGAATTTATAGAAATTAACCAGGAAGATAAAAATTACCTGTCTGACTATGTAAATATGCGTATGCCGGAATTTAGCGAGAACCAAGCGAGATAATAGACGAATATGGAAACCAAAACTGCCGAAGGTCCGGTTAATTGTCCTGCCTGCGGAAAGCCAATCAAAAAAATCAAGCGTTACTATCGCAACGGAAAATATTATTGCAATAAAAAGTGCTGGCGAAAGAGCGCAACCTCCAAAACAGATTCCCCAAAAAGCTGATATAGCGGGAATTCCGGCAAGGCTTTTAAAGAAAGTAGATCATGAATTCGGTAAAGGACAAACAAGAACGAAGGCGTTCCCCTAGGGTCAGGCGGCAGATCCCGCTGAAAATAAAGCACGATGACTATGACGTGGTCGGCCAGACTCATGACATAAGCTCTATCGGAGCATATTGCACCATAAGCAGGCACATCCCGCCCTTTTCCCTGATTTCAATTATACTGCTCCTGCCCCTGAGGATGGAAAACAAGAGCAGCATCTGTAATGTGCGCTGTCAGGGGGTGGTGGTGAGAAGCCAGGCTAATCCCCAGAATAGCCAGGAATTCAATACCGCCATTTACTTCAATAGAATAAGCAAGTCGGACAAGGCCAAATTATTACAGTATGTTCAGCAGTGATTACAGTCGCAAATCCCTTAAAAAACGCAGCCAAGCTTTTCGTGGGCTGCATCTATTCCAGTGAAGAGGCATTCCTCAAGGCCAGGCGTATTTTAGAAAAGAGATTCGGAGCGCCGGATTTCGAAAGCCAAACCCTCCCCTTTAACTATACCAAGTATTATCAGAAAGAATTCGGAGAAAACCTTAAACGCAGATTTTTAAGCTTTAAGAGGCAGGTCCGGACAGAAGATTTAGCGCAAATCAAACTCCTCACCAATAAAATCGAAAGAAAAATCTCTCGGGTAGGCAGGCGCCTGGTTAACATAGACCCCGGAATCCTGGAATTGAGTAAAGTGGTGCTTGCCACTACAAAGGATTACAGCCACCGTATTTACCTGGGGAAGGGGATTTATGCGGAAGTTACACTTTTCTACCGGGATAAGAGTTTTCATGCCTGGAATTGGGCTTATCCCGATTACCGGACGCCGGAGTATATTGGGATATTCAACCGGATCCGGGATCTCTATTTACACCAGTTAAAACCTTGAATACTTTTTGCTGTTTCTTTAGTTGTTAATGCCGCTGGCGGTTTTCGAGCGAATGGAGCTTTTAGTCAGAGGAGCTTGAACATTTACGGGAATGCCGGTGGAGCGAAGCGACAACACCGGCACGGCGAGGATGTTAAGGAGTATTTGCAAGAGCAAATGCGACGAGTTCCGCAGCCGCCGGAAATGCGAAAGAACTCTGACGGCCCAAAGGGAAAAAGCGACTTTGAGCGAGAAAAACGTCCAGGGGTATTAACTGCAACTTTCAAAAATGTATCCTTCGTACTTAAAGCTGCATAAAAACGGCCAACTGGAGAAAAGGATTGAGCAGGCTTACGGCCTGCTTGAGTCTTGTTGCCTTTGTCCGCGGCGCTGTAAAGTAAACAGATTAAAAAACCAAAAGGGATTTTGCCATACTGGGCTCCTTGCCCGCGTCTACAGCTATATGCCGCATTTTGGAGAAGAGCCGTGTATTTCCGGATCTTGCGGTTCGGGCACAATCTTTTTTTCCGGCTGCAATATGGCTTGTGTTTATTGTCAGAATTATGAATTTAGCCAGCTGGGAGCGGGCAGGGAGGTTGAAATTTTTGAATTATCGAAATTCATGCTGGAGTTACAAGGTCGCGGATGCCACAACATAAACCTGGTGACGCCTACGCATATTATGCCGCAAATCCTAAAGGCTTTATCCCTGGCGGTACCAAAGGGGTTAGAAATACCTTTGGTTTACAATACCAGCGGTTATGAACTGCCGGAAACAATCAAGCTTCTGGAGGGCATAGTTGACATATTCCTTGCTGATATGCGTTATGCCAAAGACGAAATGTCGCAAAGGTACTCCGATGCGCCAGGTTATTCCGGATATAGCCAATCAGCCATTAAGCAAATGCACCGACAGTCAGGAGAAGCGAAGTTTGACAGGCAGGGCTTGATAAAAAATGGGCTGATTATCCGCCATCTGGTTTTGCCAGCTGGTATTTCCCAAACAGCATCAATTATGCGCTTTATTGCCCATGAGGTATCTGCGCATACATACATCAGTCTGATGAGCCAGTATTTGCCCTGCCATAAAGCAGGTGAATATTCCAAGCTTTCCCGCAGGATATCGCAAGAAGAATACGAAGAGGCTAAGCAGGCAATGCTGGAAAACGGACTCGATAACGGATGGCTGCAGGAATCAAGAGGGCTGGCGCGTTTCGCCGGGGTCAACATCACGCCCAGGTAAGGAATATTTACTTTTAGCTAAATGCTTTATTGTGGTATAATAAACCCGACACAGAAGGAGCATGGATGAGGAAACTCAGGGCATTAAAAATAGGGTTGGCTTTAGCGGCATTGTTGATTATTTTTCTTGCCGCTTTTTATTTTTTCTGGCTTTCTCCCCGGTATGTAGTTCCTATCCTGATGTATCACTATTTTGATTATAATACCGAAAGCAGCATTTCCGTCACCCCGGAGAATTTCGAACGGCAGATGGCTTATCTGAAAAACAAAAATTATAATGTAATTTCCCTGGAGGAGTTAGTCGAGGGAATCAAGAATAACAAAATGTTTAAACACAATACCGTGGTGATTACCGTAGATGACGGTTATAAAGATAATTACGTCAATGCCTATCCGGTTCTGAAGAAATACGGGTTTCCGGCAACGATATTTATCATCGCAAACTTCATCGGCAGAAGAGAGGGTTTTATGGACTGGAGGCAGGTGAGGGAAATGTCCGCTGCCGGCATATCCTTCGGCTCGCACACCAAAAACAATGCTTACCTTCCTTCGGTAGAGAAGGAGAAGGTTCTCTGGGATGAGCTGGCCGGCTCCAAGAAGCTGATTGAAAGAAAGTTAAGGGTTGCGGTAGATTACTTCTGTTATCCTACGGGAGGATTCACCGAAAAGGCAAAAGAGGTGCTTAAGAAAGCCGGGTATAAAGGAGCCTGTACTACCAATAGGGGATTCGCCGAACTCAATAAAGATATTTATGAACTAAAAAGAGTGAAAGTAACCAATTCGGATATGTCCAGACCCTTTAATTTTTGGATTAAATTATCAGGATATTACAATCTTTTCAGGAGCAAAAAAAACGGATTAGGCATATAAGCCCTTAGGAGGAGAGGATGATTATTCTGGTGTTATTAATTTTGATTGCAGGTATTGGTTTGGCCGGATATGCTTTTGTGCTTATCGAAAAATCTCACCTGCAGGACAGGGAGGTGGCCCAAAAAGAGGAAGAAAGAACAACCGAGTCCGAGAATCAGCTGAAGCTTTTGAAGCAGGAGCTGGAAAAATCCAGCGCTGATTACAACAAGCTGCAGAACAATCTCGCTTTTTTCAAGAATCAGGCCGAGGACGCGAAAGCAGAAATAGATAAGATCAGGAAGGAAAATCAGGAACAGGCCAAGCAAATTGAGGCTCAGCTGAGTACTATAGCGGGATTAAAAGAAGGACAGGAAAAGGAAAAGGAGCGCCTTGAGGCAGAGAAGAAACAGCAGGAGCAGGCAGCAAAG
>JBHPGP010000010.1:0-38758 GCA_042570305.1 Candidatus Omnitrophota bacterium | reverse complement strand
CTGGATTGCCTCCTGTGCTTTTAAAGTAAATTTCTCTATGTTCATTTTAGTGACATCCTTTTCTCGTTAGCACTCTGCAGGTCGAAGTGCTAAGATTAATCCAAAAAAATCAATCCTCACTTTCCATCTGTAAAATAATCTTTATTCCGTGGATATTGACTCCCTTATCTTCCATAAGGTAATGTATGTATTCCAGTTTTTTTACATCCTTTAAAGAATACAGCCGGCTCTTCTTGCCGATTCTTTTTGGCTTGACTATGCCTGCCTTATCTAAAGAACGTAAAGTCCAAGCAGGCAATTCAACCAGCTTACTCACAACGCTGATTACATATACAGGTTCATCAGGACTAATTTTTATATCAAATAAACCCATATATACTCCTCTTTCTTTCGTTCTTAATTTTCATTATTAATATAGCATATATTAATTATTTTGTCAAGTAAAAATTATAATTTTTATTAGATATTCTAACTGATTATTCTAATATCCTTATTTTTCAATAGGTTACTTAAAATGTTTTTTGGAATATTTACCTCAATTTTTACATTTTCATCACCATATTCTACCTGTTTTACGTTCCCCTGCCGGTAAAGAAAACCAACCATAGCCATTTGATTCAAGGGAACCAAGAGCACGACATTGCTTAATTGAGGCTGAAGGAGATTATCGATTTTCTTAAGCAGTTGATCTAAATTTTCTCCTGACTTTGCCGATATGCTCACGGAATCAACAAACTTTTCTTCTAACCAGCTTAACCACGCCTTATCCTCAACCAGGTCAATCTTATTTAGTACTGTAATCAAAGGCCTGCCTTCGCAGTTCAGTTCTTTTAATACGCTAAGCACTGCCTGGTGCCGCTCTTGAATCCTGGGATGGCTGGCATCTAATACATTAATCAGAAAATCTGCCTCTTCTATTTCCTCTAAAGTCGCGTGGAATGCCTCAATCAGGTGATGCGGCAGATTGTGCAGAAACCCCACTGTGTCTGAAACAACGACTTTTGTTCCTGAGGGCATTTCCATTCTCCGGGAAAGAGGGTCTAATGTTGTAAATAAGCTATTTTCTACATGCTGGCCGGCTCCGGTTAATGCATTTAGCAACGTAGATTTACCCGCATTGGTATATCCTACCAGGGCCAGGCAGGGAATAGCCTCATCCCTTCTTTTTTTACGAATCACCCTTCGGTGATTAGTTAATTGCAGCAAATCCTGCTTTAATTTGCTAATCCTCTTCTGAATCCTTCGACGGTCAACCTCTAATTTCTGCTCTCCGGGGCCGCGGGTTCCGATTCCGCCTCCTAAACGGGAAAGCATAATACCCTTGCCTACTAACCTCGGCAGAAGATATTCAATCTGTGCTAACTCAACCTGCATATTGCCTTCAGGTGAGTGGGCATGATGCGAAAAAATATCCAGGATAAGCTGGGTGCGGTCAATTGTCTTCTTACCGATAACCTCTTCTAAATTGCGCTGCTGGGTCCCGGAAAGGTCGTGACTGAAGATTACCGTATCAATGTCTTGGTCCTGACAGATGAGGGCAATCTCCTCAACCTTGCCTTTACCGATAAGAAAATCCGGCGTGGCTTTATCGCGCACGCAAAAAATCTTTTCGATTGGCTGGCCCTTTGCCGTCTTTACCAATTCCTCCAGTTCCCAGGCAATATCCTGCTTCGGCCATTTACCCTTTTCTGCCCTTAACTCAATAGTTACCAGTAAGCATCTTTCCATTTTTTTATAGGTTCTTTGGAAACGCCTTAATCCATACAATGCGCTTGTCTTTTCTAAACCAGGTCAGCTGGCGCTTGGCGTATTGACGCGTATGCCTCTTAATTAATTCCTTTGCCTGGAGCAAGGTACACTTACCTGCCAGGTAATCCTTAATCTCCCTGATTCCGATTGCGCAGGCAGCTGTCTTGCTTAAATCGCCTTTTAGCAAACGGCGTACTTCTTTAACCAGCCCCTTTTTAAACATCAGTTCAACCCGCTGATTGATCCGCGCATAAAGCTCCTTGCGCGGACGGTCAATACAAAATATCTTGGAAACATAATCTTTAGTAATCCCGTGGCGTTCTCTCTGCCATTGAGAGATCGGTTTTTTTGTTTTTATATATACCTCTAATGCCCTGATTATCCGCTTTAGGTCATTAGCATGAATCTTCCCTGCTGCCTGAGGGTCAACCTTAAGCAGGCGCCTGTAAAGATAGTTTGAGCCTTTTTTTTCTGCCTGCCGGTTGAGCCTGCTGCGTATGGCCCTGTCCTCTCCGGGGCCCCTGAAGATTCCGTCTAAAACCGCACTGGCATAAAGCCCGGTTCCTCCCACAAACAATGGAGTCCTGCCCTTACCCAATATAACCTTGATTGCTTTCAGGGCACCCTTACGAAAAAGAGAGGCATTATACTCTTCAGACGGAGGTATAATATCAATAAGATGGTGGGGAACTTTTCTTACCTGGGCTGGCAAGGGCTTGGAACTGATAATATCCATTGTTTTATAAACCTGCATGGAATCGCAGGAGATAATCTCGGCATTGATTCGCTTGGCGAACTTAAGCGCCAGCGCTGTTTTCCCGCTTGCTGTAGGGCCGAGCAGGAAGATGATTTCAGGCTTTGTTTTTGGCACGTTTGCGTTTAGATATATCTTTTTGGAGGTTCAAGATAAGCTGATGCCTTCTTTCCTTTTCTTTTTTGGGCACATCGTCAGGCAAGGCCTCTGCCCGGGTATGCGGACGGATAGAGTATTTAAAGATATAGGCGGAATCGAATTCTACATCTTTTATCAGATTATAGGTATCCCGGAAGTCATCTTCTGCCTCTCCGGGAAAACCCACAATTATATCCGTACTTAACGCTCCGTCTTTAACAATCTTACGGTAATTATCTACCAGGTTCAGATATGATTTTCGCGTGTATCCGCGGCCCATCCTCTCTAAGACATTATCGGAGCCCGACTGGATAGGAAGGTGCAGATATTTTTTTAACTTATTGCATTCGGCCATGGCTTTAAACAATTTAAGTGACGCGTCTTTGGGATGAGAGGTAATAAAGCTGAACTCCTTTAATCCCTTAATTGCGTTGACCATTTTCAACAAATCCATAAAGCCTATTTTCTTGCCTCTTGCCTTAGGCGCTTGCGCGTCTATAGACTCATACGCATTCACATTCTGGCCTAAAAGAGTAATATTGGTTATGCCCTTTTTTACCGCTCTTTCTATTTCGGCAAGTATATTCCTATAATCCCGGTTCCTTAAAACCCCCCGGACATAAGGCACAACACAATAGGAGCAGAAATTAGAACAACCCTCTGAAATCACTACATAGCCATGCTTTTTATCTTCATAAAACCCGGTATGATAAATCTCTTCAGGCCTGATACTGCCGTCTGTTTCCCAAATCTTTCTCTCAAAAAAACTATCCTGCGAAAGCCTTTCTATAATCTTTGGTATCTTGGCGATATCTCCCGGGCCAACCGCAAAATCAACCCCAGGCGCGCGCCTGAAAACCTCATCCCGGTAATTCTTTGCCATGCAGCCGACAAGGCCGATGATCTTTTTCTTCGGGCGAGTGCCCCACCTGCCCAACTCACTCCAGACCTTATCCTCAGCGTGTTTACGTACCGAACAGGTGTTATAGATTATAATATCCGCGGCTTCTTCTCTACCTGTAATCTTATAGCCCTGCTTAGTCAGCAGCCCGGCAATCACCTCAGAATCACGCACATTCATCTGGCATCCGAAAGTCCTCAGAAAAACTTTTTCCTTATCTTCATTCATTTTAATGCCGTTACGATACCGCCTGGCTATTTTTCCGCAACAACAAGCATTTCGAAATCTTCCGGAGTTAATTTATCTTTCCTTGAGAACGCTCCCAGTTTTGCGCCAAAAATATCTATTTTTTTATACCCAAGGGTCTTTAGGAGCCAGGTTATCTCACTCGGCACGTAGTAACGCTCATTGCATTTTAGTTCTTTTTTATTGCCTAAATCATCTTCAAACACAACAGTGTTATGATCACGGAAAGTCATCAGATCAAAGGAGCACTCTTTACACTGGGACTGGCCTTCTTTCTGCGCCGACTTATAGAATTCATTAACAGAATGAAACAGCGGGAATAATCCGTTTAATGTGGTGAAAATAAGCTTGCCTTTACTTTTAAGCGCTTTTGTTGCGTTCTTGAGTATCTCAAAATTCATCTCATCTGTTTCCATAAGAGGGAATCCGCCTTCACACAACATAATTGCCAGATCAAATTCACCGTCAAAAGAGAGATTCCGCGCGTCTTGTGTTTGGAAGTCGATCGTCGCCCTTGCCTCTTGTGCTTTTTCTTTCGCCCTTTTAATCTGATCCTCGGACAGGTCAACGCCGGTCACATTGTACCCTCTTTTTGTCAGCTCAATCGCGTGCCTGCCGGTACCGCACCCGATATCGATGATCTTTAAGGATTTATCGCTATCGATTTCCTGTTCAATAAAATCGCATTCGCCAAGCGTTCCCTGGACAAAGCATTCCTTATCGTATTTCTTAGCGTAATTTTCAAATAGTGACTCGTACCATTGTTTCATTATTATGCCTCTCTCTTCGCCAAATTCGATTTAGATAGCTTACGGCATTTGAATTAAACTCGTTTATCAATTTCTCTTTTTGTTGGCGCCTTAACCCTTTAATCCTCTTCTCCTCCAAAAACGCATTCTTGAAGTATTTATATTCCTTGCACCAAACTAACCTGACCGGCTTTCGGTCCCTAGTATACTTTGCACCCTTGCCATTATTGTGCAACCGGATACGTTGCTTTATATCCAGCGTATATCCCGTATAATAATTTCCGTCAGCGCACTGAACAATATAAACAAAAAAATTACCACTCCGTTTAAACCTTTTACGTTTATGACTGGCCATAAAATACCCTGTTCATCAGTTTATCAAAAACGCCTTTCTTTCTTTATCCACCCATATACCGTAAATCTCTACGCTCATTTTCCACTCCTTGACATTCTGCATAGATTTTCTCAGCTGCTGCATATGGTCTTCTTCCGGGCAGGGGTTGCCAGCGCAGTCATAATGGGCGATTATCCTTCTGCATTGACAAACTTTTCTTCCCGGGATACACGATTTCCAAAGCCATATCTTGTAAATAAGGCCCCCAGACAGTGAATTCACATTTATCGTTTTCTAATAGATGTGCTCCTATGCGCATATTGGTTTTATTCCGGTTTAAGAATAAGGATACCTAACGGCGGTAAGGTTAAAGACAGGGAGTAGTGATACTTTCCGTAAAAAGATACCGGCATAGCCTCTGTGCTGCCCAGATTTCCAAAACCTGCACCGGCATAAGTCTTGGCATCGCTATTTAAAACTTCCTTCCATAAGCCTGCCCGGGGTACGCCTACCCTATAGTTAGTTCTCGGCGTCGGAGTGAAATTACAAACAACCAGGACTGTTTCTTTTTTGGAATTGCCTTTACGCAAGTAACTGATAATGCTCTTTTCGCCATCGTGAAAATCAACCCATTCAAAACCATCAGCCTCAAAATCCCTGACAAAAAGCGCGGGTTCCTTAATATAGAATCTATTCAGATCCTGAACCCAGCGCTGCAAACCTTTATGAAAAGGATATTGCAAGAGGTGCCAATCAAGACTCCGGTCATGATTCCACTCTTGCCTCTGCCCAAGCTCAGCTCCCATAAAAAGTAATTTTTTTCCGGGGTGGGTAAACATATACCCCAGTAAAGCCTTCATATTAGCAAACTTCTGCCAGTCATCTCCCGGCATTTTTTCTAAAAGTGTCCCCTTCCCATGCACTACCTCATCGTGCGAGAGCACCAATATGAAGTTCTCCTGGAAAGCATACCATAGACTGAATGTCAATTGATTCTGGTGATATTTGCGGTAAATCGCATCCTTGGAAAAATAATCAAGCGTATCATGCATCCAGCCCATATTCCATTTCATGCCAAAACCGAGCCCTCCTATATAAGTAGGCCGGGAAACCATAGGCCAGGCAGTTGATTCTTCGGCAAATGTCTGTGTATCAGGGAAGTTTTCATAAACTGCCTGATTAAAACGCTTGATAAAATTAATCGCCTCGATATTCTCCCTTCCGCCAAATTCATTGGGTATCCACTCCCCCTCCTTGCGGGAATAATCCAGATAAAGCATAGAGGCTACAGCATCAACCCGCAATCCATCAAGGTGGTACTTTTCCAGCCAGAATAAGGCGTTGCTGATAAGGAAATTGCGTACTTCATTCCTGCCATAATTGAAGATATAGCTTTTCCAATCGGGATGAAAACCCTTGCGCGGATCCTGGTGCTCATAAAGATGCGTGCCGTCAAAGTATATAATTCCGTGCTCATCAGAAGGAAAATGCGAAGGAACCCAGTCTAAGATAACGCCGATTCCGTTCTCATGCAGGTGATCAACTAAATACATAAAATCCTGGGGTGTGCCGTATCTGGACGTAGGGGCAAAATAACCCACTACCTGATATCCCCATGAAGCATAAAGAGGATGCTCCATTAACGGTAAAAACTCAACGTGCGTAAACCCCATTTCCTTTACGTAGGAGACAAGCTGAGGCGCTAACTCTCTGTAAGTGAGCGGGCGGTTGTCTTCCTCGGGTATCCTTCTCCATGACCCCAGATGCACTTCATATATAGACATAGGCGCATTTAAATCATTTATCTTGCCTCTACCCTGCATCCATTCCTGGTCATGCCATTGATAGTCCAATCCCCAGACGCAAGAAGCAGTCTTAGGAGAAAGCTCCCAAGAAAAGGCATATGGGTCGCCTTTATCAACCTGAAACCCATTATGCCTGGAAACAATATGGTATTTATAGAGTTGGCCATTTTTAGCATCCGGAATAAATCCCTCCCAGATACCTGAACCGTCCCAGCGACAATCAAGGCAATCTGCTTTTTGGTCCCATCCATTAAATTCACCCATAACCGAGACCTTCTGCGCATTAGGGGCCCAGACCGCAAAATAAACTCCGTTTATTCCGTTTATTGTCATCTGATGAGAGCCAAGTTTATCGTAGAGCCTGAAATGGTTGCCTTCCTTGAAAAGATAGATGTCGTGCTCAGTAAAAAGACTCTGCGCATGCTTAAGCTCATCCCTGCTGACTATTTTTTCTTTCAGGGCTGGGGCTGCACTTTTCTTTTTTGCTTTCATCAATCCATACCTCTAGAGTATAATAATAGGGCATTTCTTCTTCTATCATAAATGCCCCTTTCCATTTATCATTGCCGAACTGTGTAATCCTTCTTCGAAATGAGTCTTTTTATTATACAACAAAACGCTTGATTAGGCAAGGGGTTACAAAAACAGGCATAAAAAACCCTCCTTCTACTATGTTGCAGCAGAAGGAGGGGAAGTCAAATTAAGCTGCTTTGCCTTTTTTACTTATCAGCTTTCGGGTTCTGCACGTTCTCAGAGCCTGATGTCATCCAATCGCCTACGGTACTAATGTCCTTGCCCATGCCTTTTATTGTTTCGCAGCCAGCTAAGGTTAAAGCCAACAGAACAAATAATGTAAATGCAAAATTCCTTTTCATATATCACCTCCTTTTCTAAAATTTTACCAGTTCTGGTATGCCTTTGTCAATTAATATATACTGCCACTAAATCCGTCTCTTCCCTTGTAGCTGTCTTTATGCCTGCCATTCCTTATTTGCCAAATACCTGGCAGCCTTTAAAAGGGCTATACAGCCCTGGCCAGCCGCAATTGTATACTGGTATTCGTGAACGGAACTGCAGTCTCCGGCTGCAAAGACCCCCTCTACCGAAGTCCTGCCCTGGCAGTCTATAACTATATGCTTATGTTCATCGAGTTTAAGAAAACCTTCTACAAATTCCGTAGTGGGTATTCTGCCAACTTCTACAATTATACCTGCGACATCCAGACGTTGTTTCTTGCCGCCCTTTTCATATATCAGCCCGTTTACGAATTTTTCTCCTGCCACCTCTACGGTTTTTGCCTCGTTTATAACCTCGACATTTTTGTAAGAGCTGACTTTCTCGATTAAATATTCATGGGCGTTGAAATCCTTTGCGATATTCACCAGGTATATTTTTCTTGCGATATCCTTTGTAAAGTCGACCCCTTCCAAGGCTGAATTCCCTGCGCCTACAATCGCTATATCCTTGCCGGAAAAAAGAGGTCCGTCGCATATCGAGCAATAAGTAACGCCCTTGTTGGCATATTTATCCTCACCGGGAACGCCCAGCTTTCTCGGGATTGAGCCCGTAGCAATAATCACCGTTTTAGTTTCATAACTGTTTTTATCGCTTTTGACCCGGAAGCCGGATTCTGTTTTCTCTATGCTTTCTACTACTTCTCCTGTGTTTGGCTTTACGTTGTTAAATGCGAGCTGTTTTTCGAACACGGCGCTGAATTCGGCTCCGTCAGTCTCCACGACACCGGGGTAATTCAATATTTCTCCTGATTCCAGCATCTGTCCGCCTAATTTCTTAGTAATCAAGAGAAAGTTCATCCTCTTTCTTGAGGCATATATAGCGGCCGTACACCCTGCTATGCCGCCGCCGACTATGGCTACCTCATACATCTTCAAACCCCTCCCCTGCGCAGCCGGAAATCCTTCTGATGCGTCTTTTATTAACCTACCTTTATTTAATCAGCGTATCTGTAAGGCGCAACCATTCAATAATCAGCTTTTTCAATTGAATCTGGTGGGATATTTTACTGAACTTATTGTCCTCCAGTCTATTGATTTCATCAATCAGGTCATTGAGCGTAACCCTGCCCAGGGAGTAGTTTTTTGTCTCCTCATCCACGATTGACTGCGCCAGGGAAATCTTTTCATCTGCCAGGGAAATCAGCTTTTTCTCTCTTTCTATCTGCTGATTAAGGTTCAGCAGCCCGGTATAAAGGCGGATGTGTATATTATCGGAAGACAATTTTGCCTTTTCAAAACCTATTCTAGCAGTTTCATAGCCGGCGCGCTCTGTCTCTCCGGGAAAAGGCCAGTCCAGAGACAGGCCTGCAAATACAGTCTTTTCTTTCGACTCTATTCCGTGCCCGGAGCCTGAAAGGGAATAACCGGCAAAGAGGTTAATCGAGGGCAGGAGCTCATCGGCGTATTTGTCTACTTCAACGGAACTCTTTTCCTCCAGAAGCTTTAGTATAAGAGACGTACGCGAATTTTCCCTGAATTTATCGTAATCCTTGCGAAAATCCGCAACCAAAGACGCGTATAGCGAAGAATCCTGTGGCAGCAAATCCTCTGCGCCCTCATAGCGAAGTGCCTGTTTTACCAGGTTAAGGTATTCGATATATTTTTCTTCCAGGGAAATCAAATTCTCCTCTTTGGCGATTACCTGTAAATTGATTTTGTTTACGTCTATGGGAAGGGCGACTTTATTCTTCTCCCTTTCCCTGATGTTCTCCAGCAGCTTGACATTCTCGTTATAAGAAGACCTGCCGGTTTTCAGGTTTTCGTAAGCCGAATACCAGTCATAATAAATCTGGATAAGCGAGGCAAGGTAATCCTCATAAGCCTCGGCTATTTGATGCCTGGCTACGTCTATCTCTATGCCAGTTATCTTATCAAGCAAGCGCGTATTCCTGCCAAAGGCATTTTCGGCAATGGGCTGCGAAACCGATGCAGTGAATTCCGAACTGGGGGTGCGCGTGCTGGACCCCACCGAGGAACTGTATTCGGCAGAAATATCCGTACCCGTATAAGGAAAAAGCTTACTTAGCGAAACAGAGTTTTCCGTATCCTGCTCATCGGGATTAAAGAATAAATCGTACTGGCTCTCAACGGATAAGACAATATCTCCTGCCGGCAATGTAAGTGCCTTGCGGTACTTAAGCGCAAGCTCGTCAATGAGGATTTCCTGAAAGACCGTATCCTTGCTGCAGGCAAGCCTGATAAATTCATCCAATGTAATAATGCGGGTGTTTTCCTGTTCCTGCCCGATTAGCAGGGAGCCGGGCAACAGCTGGATTAAAGCCAATAAGATTATCTGCGCGAAGCGTTTCTTTAGTTTCATATTTTATACCTTCGCTCTTTGGCAAACGTGTAAATACAGGGAATAAGCACAAGTGTTATAGTTGTACCGAAAATCAGCCCCCAGACAAGCGCCAGCATCATCTGCGCCAGCATCGCATCGTAACCAGCCCAGCCATATGCAGTAGGAACAATGCCTACCACAGTAGTAAGCGTGGTCAGGAGTACTGCGCGCAGACGGGTCTTAGCAATTCCGGAAACCTGGCGATTCATTTCCTCTTTACCCAGAGAGGGGTTGAAATCGCTGTCCAGTTTAGCCAACATGATAATCGCATCGTTAACTACCACGCCGGCAAGTCCGAGTGCACCTATAACTGCGAAAAAACCGTACATAGATATACCGTGAAGCCAAAAAGCCAGAATTATGCCCACTACGCCAAAAGGAATCGCCAGCATAATCATCAGCGGCTTGGATAGCGAATTAAACAGCAACGCGAGAATGACGTAAATCAGGGCTACAGCCATAATAATTGCCATAACGAAATTGCCCTGCGATTCCCTGGTATCTTTAACCTCGCCGCCGAATTCCAGTATAGTTGAAGGATATTTAGAGGTAATTTTACCGAATACATTATTTTCAAAATAGCGCGCGATGTCCAGGGGGGTCTTTTTTGAGCCGGGAAGGATATCGGCAAAAACAGCCGTGGTGCGCTTTAAATCCTCGCGCTCGATAGAATCCGGCTTGCTTATCTGTTCGACAATTACAATTTCTTTTAACGGCACAAGATACCTGCCTTCATTCTCAACCGGTATATCAAGAACCTTGCCGATGTCGTCCTTGGCCTCTTCCACGGTGGTAAGCCGGACATATACCTCCTCATCGTCTCCCATAAACTCATAGAGAATCTTGCCTTCCAGCGCTGCGCGCAGCGTTGAGGCTATATCCGAAGGGCTGATAGCAAGCCTTCTGACCTTATCCCGGTTGAGCCTGATCCTGTATTCCGGGCTTAAAGCAGGACGGTCGACCTCTACATTAGTCAATGCCGGGTAATCCTCCATAAGCGCTGACAGTTCATCAGCGATCTGACGACGCAAGGCGTCGTTATTTTCCTTAATCAGGATTTCAATGGGGCTTTCCTGCCCGTGCCAGGTCTTACTAAATTGAATTTTCTCAATATCCTTAACCGAACTAAACTGTTCTTGCCACTCTTCGATGAGCTGGTTTGCGCTCTTCTGGCGCTTCTCTTTGGGCACAATTTCGATACCCATGCGCAATTTATTCTCCTCGGAGACAGAACCGCGCCTGGTTCTGGCAATCTCGCTTCTGAATCCCACAACCTCCTTGCCTAAATATTTCCTCAGTATCTCTTCCATCGGCTGAGCCAGGAGTGCTGTCTGATAACGCTGGGTACCCTCGGGAGCCTGAGCAGTAAGCCGCACCTGTCTTGTCTCCTCATCGGGGAACATAATAAATTTCATCCTGTAAGCTGCAATAAAACCGGAAAAAACCAGCAACAAACCAAAGGCGATGAAAACAGTTTTTTTGCGCGGAAGTAATGTATAGATAAATTTATCGTAAGCCTCCTCCCAACGGTCAAACCAGTGTGGCGTGGAAGTACTTTCAGAATGAGCGAATTTCTGAAACAGTTTCTCTAGCAACGACGTGATGCCTGTCCTGTGCATTAGATTACGCAAGGTGCCGTTTAAGCGTAAAATCATATGTCCCGGCAGGATAAAAAGGGCTTCCAGTAAGCTGCCCCCCAGCATAAAGAAGACAATCAGCGGAATAAAAGTGACCATTGCCCCGAATCTCCCGGTAAAAAAGAAAAGCGGCACAAAGGCAACGCAGGTAGTCAGGATGCTGGCGATGATCGGTAAAAACACGAAACCCGTTCCGTCTACGGCTGCGGCTTCTGATTCCCTCCCCTTCTTCTTAAGGCGGGTAATATTTTCCGAAACCACAATTGCATCGTCAACCACCATCCCCATCACGATAATTACTGCTGCCAGTGTAACATTATTTATGGAATAACCTGCCAGGAGAGCCGCAATCAGGGTAAAGCAGAATGTAAAGGGTATGCCGGCCACAACCCACAAGCCGCAGCGAAAATCAAGAAAAAGAAAAAGCGCGATAATAATCAGTATAAAGCCTATTGTCCCGTTTATGCCAATCAGGGAAAGCCTGTTTTTGACGTCAAATGACTCATCATCCAGAAGCAATACCTGGATATTCTTGTCCTCGATATTGTTTTCGGAAAAATCAGCTACAACGCGGTTCACTGCCTTTATTGCATCGAGAATTCCTACCTGAGAACTCTTCACTACTCTCAGGAATAAGCCTTCGCGGCCGTTTATTTTCAGCACGGTCTTGGTTTTTTCATACCCGTTTACCACTTCAGCCACTTCCTCTAAACGCACGACCTGCCCCTCAAAACCGCCCTGTATAGCCAGCTTCTTTAATGACTCAATACTGTCAAGCTCGCCAAAAAGGGTCACTTTCGGTTCTTTGATGTTCTCAATGCTGCCTGCCGGCTGGCGCACATTATTACTCTGTATTTCCCTTATCACGCTGTTAAAGGGAATACGGTATTCAACCAGCCTTTCAGGATATACCTTTATGTGGATTTCATCGTCAAGGTAGCCGGAGCGGGAAACTGAGCTTACCTCGGGCAGGCTGAGCAGCCTGTTTTCCAGGGCCAGGGCATAAGACTGAAGAGTACGGCGGGATTGCACATCGAGAATATTCTTTGTGGTTAGAATAAGCCCGATGTCGATTATTGCCTTGCGGGAGGTTTTAAAGATAGAGATACGCGGGTCGTCTCTGATGTCTTCCGGTAGGTCAACGTCAAGCACGGCATTGCGTATTTCGTTGATCAATTCATTTTTATCCGGGTAATTCTTTTCGATTTCAACATTTATTGAGCAACTCCCCACACCGGTAGAGCTGGTTATCCTGTATATTCCGTCAAGGCCGCGTACCACTTCCTCAATGGGCCTGGTTACATAGTACTCGACCTCCTCGGCTGAGGCCCCGGGATAGCCTACGTTGATGTGCAGATGATCAAAGGTAATATCAGGAAGCTCTTCTTTGGGTATCTGGTGCCAGGCGAGAAAACCACCCAGAAAAACGGTTACGAAGATTAAATTCGCAAGCAGGTGCCTTTTAATGAAGAAACTAATCAGTTTCTCTTTCATATACGCCACATCTTACCATATTCGCTATATTTATACAAGCGTGTTCGTAAGCTATGCTTTTAAAAATTCCAAGAGCATATAACAGGATAGGAAACTTATAAGGAGGGTTCGCGGTCAGGCGTTTGCTGCTTTATAAGGGGATATCTCCCTTAAGCGTTCTATTACAGGAGGAAGGTTGCTGATAATATAATCTATCTCTTCTTCGGTATTATACCTGCTTAAACTAAAACGGATGGAACCCTGCACAAAGGTAAAGGGGATCCCCATGGCCCGCAACACGTGCGAAGCGGTAAGGGAACCGGAAGTGCAGGCAGAGCCTGACGATGCCGCAATCCCCTTTTCGTCGAGTTTCAGCAAGATTGCTTCTCCCTCGATAAATTCAAAGCCGATATTAGCAGTATTGGGGAGCCTGTTTTCCTTGTGCCCGTTCAGCCTTGTATGCGGTATTTTTTTCAAAATAGCGTTCTCCAGCTTATCGCGCAGCTTCTTGATGCGCATTCTTTCCTCGGAAATAGCCTTCTTGGCCAATTCACAAGCAACGCCCAGGCCGACAATCGAAGGCACATTCTCTGTTCCCGCACGCCTGCCCTTCTCCTGATGCCCTCCGATAATAAAAGGGCAGAACCTTGTTCCCTTACGGACATATAACGCAGCTACTCCTTTTGGTGCATGCAGCTTATGCCCGGATAAGGACAAAAGGTCCACGGGTAATTGGGTCAACTTAAAGGGCATTTTACCTACTGCCTGAACAGCATCCGTATGGAAAATTATCTTCCTTGTCCTGGCGATTTCCGCTATCTCCTCAACGGGGAAAATTACGCCTGTTTCATTATTGGCATACATTACTGAGATAATCGCGGTATCACTGCTGATTGCGCCCTTAAGTTCGTTTAAATCAAGCATGCCGTCGCTATCCACGCCAAGATAAGTTACCCTATATCCGACTGTCTCTAAATATTTGCAAAGGCTAAGCACTGCCGGGTGCTCTACCATTGTGGTGATGATGTGTTTTTTTTCTGGATAGCACCGCAGCGTGTTGATGATTGCCGTATTGTCGCTTTCTGTTCCGCAGCTGGTAAAAATAACCTCGGCAGGGTCTGCTGCGCCGATTAAATCAGCAACCGCTTCCCTTGAACGCTCGATATTCTTATACAGCTTACCGCCAAAGGCATGCATGCTGGAAGGATTGCCATACTTCTCGGCAAAGAACGGCTGCATTGCCTCAAAGACCTCGGGAGCTACCATTGTGGTTGCGTTATTATCAACATAAACGATTTTGCTCATTTTGCTGCCTCTTCTACTATTATTTCTCGGTCCACAAATTCCCTTAACTTCGACTCTACCAGAGTCTTCATTGTAACGCCCGTAGCAGGACACCCCAAACACATGCCCAGGAACTTTACGTAAACCTTATTGCGGTCTATGTCTACCAGCTCGATGTCTCCTCCGTCTGCCTTAAGCTGAGGCCGGATTTCCCTTTCAATGGTCTCCTGAATAGAGGCAATCCTTTGCAGATTGGTCAGGCTTCTTTTAGGTGTCTCTTTCGGGGAAATATTCTTTGTCGCCTGTTTTTCCCAGAATTCCTTAAGCAGTTTTTCTATTTCCGGCTTGCATTTACCGCAGCCCCCTCCGGCTTTGGTATAATTGGTTACCTCCTCAACTGTCCTTAGATTATTTTCCTTTATGGCGCGGATTATCTTTTTATCGGTTACGCTAAAACACTTACAGACTATCCTCTCCTGGCCGACTGCCTCTTTCTTGGGAGGCGCGCCTCTATAATTGGCAATTGCCGCCTCCAGCGCCTCCATGCCCATAACAGAACAATGCAGCTTTTCGTTAGGCAACCCCCCCAGATAGTCTGCGATATCCTTGTTGGTAATTTTGGAGGCCTGTTCTATAGTCATGCCCTTTACCATCTCGGTCAGTGCAGAAGAAGAGGCAATTGCGCTTGCGCAACCAAAGGTCTGGAATTTAGCGTCCTGAATCTTCTCGGTTTTTTTGTCTATTTTTAAAGACAGCTTCAGGGCGTCTCCGCAGATAATGCTGCCCACCTCCCCGACAGCATCCGGATTCTTAATCTCGCCTACATTAACCGGGTTTTTAAAAAGCTCTTTAACCTTATCTGAATAAAACCACATCTATTTCTCTCCTTGACGGACTTACGCTAGCTCAGCTTAATTCACAACGATTTTATACCATATATAAATGCCGTTGTCAATCGGCCTTTGCTACGACCTCTCTCCCTTTATGCTTATAGTTACTTCTTCAAACGGTATACTCTTGCCTGCTGCGGAAATCGCTTCTTTGAGAATTTTAACCAAGCCAAAACAGCAGGGAACCTCCATATGGGCACAGGTTACGGATTTGATCTGATTATCTTTTAAAATCTGGGTGATTTTCTCCAGGTAATACTGAGCATCATCCAGCTTCGGGCAGCCAACCAGCAAAACCTTCCCCTTTAATAAGTCCTGATGAAAATCAGCATAGGCAAAGCCAACACAATCCGCAGCAACCAATAAATCCGCATCTTTGAAATAGGGGGCAAACGGCGGAACAAGCTTTATCTGCACCGGCCATTGCCTGAGCTCGGAAACGCCCTCATGAGTTGCGGTTGCTCCCGCCTTCGATGGTTCCCTTCTGCCAAAATCCATCACTCTTGAGCCAGGACATCCGGAAGACTCCGGAGTATGTTTATGTTCAGCATGCGCCGGCTTTTGCGTAACGGGAACCTCTATGTTTTTCTCTTTTAAGAAATCCTCTGCTTGTTTAAGCAATGCGGTTTCGCCGTGCTCCTTTAAATGCTCTAAATGCGCCTTGATGACATTCCTGCCCTGTTTGACGATGTTTGCCATTACCCGTCTTTCATCGTAAGCTCCGGCTTCCCTCTCCTCAATACTAATCGCTCCTTCCGGGCAATGCCCCATACAGGCGCCCAGGCCGTCACAGAAAAGGTCGCTCACTAGCCTGGCCTTCCCGTCAATTATCTGCAATGCCCCTTCGGGGCAATTAGGGATACATAAGCCGCAACCGGTGCATTTGCTTTCGTCAATGTTGATGATCTTTCTCTTTGCCATAATCAGCTCCTTTGTAATACTAGCCTAATGATACCATATTAGTATCATTTGTCAAGAAAAAAATTAACTATTAATAAATATTTTTATTCAGCCTTCTTATAGATGTTTGCTTTGCTCCTGAGACAATCATTTCTTTTATGGCCTGCCTTGCGTCCTTTTTATTCACTCCCTTGACCGCATCGGATAATAATTTAACTTTTAAACCGGCTCTCAAGGCAGAAAGTACTGAAGCCTTAACGCAATAATCGGTCGCAAGCCCACCGACATACAATTCCTCCACGCCAAGGGAATCAAGGATGCTTGATAAGCTCCTGCCTCTTGAATCAACTGCCTGGAATGCCGAATAACCGTCAAGCTCAGCAGACATCCCCTTGGAAATGATTATAGTGCTTTTCGGAAGCATTAACCGGGAATGAAACCGTGCCCCCTTTGTCCTTTCTACGCAGTGAATTGGCCAGGCGCCCCCAAAATTCTTGAAATGCCGGGTTTTCTTAGGGTGCCAGTCCCGCGAAGCCAGAACCGGCAACCCCTTCTTTGAGAAAAGCCGGATGTATTTATTCAAAACCGGGACTATCTTATCCCCTTCGGATACGGCTAATCTTCCTCCGGGACAAAAATCATTCTGTACATCAACAACCAGAAGCGCTTGTTGCTTTTTCATGCCCTGCCTCCCATCCCTAAAAAACGTATAATCTCCGCGCAAAAATAAGGCAAATCATAGGGATTACGCGAGGTAATCAGATTTCCGTCAACCACTACCTCTTTATCGATGAATTGCGCTCCGGCATTAATCAGGTCGTCTTTAATAGCGGAAAAACTGGTTGCCCTTTTCCCCTTTAATATACCCGCAGAAACCAATACCCAGCCCGCATGGCAAATCCCGGCAACCAGCTTGCCTTGCTCGTGCATATTTTTCACAAAGGAATTTACCTCGGGGTAGCGCCGTAGAATATCCGGAGCGTAACCTCCGGGAATCACCACGCCGTCAAATTCAGAAACCTTTGCCTGCTTGATTGAAGCCTCTGCCTCGGCGGGATAGCCCTCCTTGCTGGCATACTTATTCTTGCTGCCTGTGCCCACCAAAATTGCCTGAAAACCTGCCTCCCGCAAGCGTAAGTACGGATACCAAACCTCCAATACCTGATAGTTATCCTCGACCAATACCGCTATCTTCTTCATCAACTACCTCCCCTTCTCAGATATTCCTTTTGTAGCGCCTCATTAATAAAGAATTGCTTACCACCGAAACAGAGCTGAATGCCATAGCTGCTCCGGCAATCATGGGATTCAGCAGAAACCCCGTAAAGGGATACAAAATTCCGGCGGCAACCGGAATTCCTATTGTATTATAAAAGAAAGCCCAGAAGAGGTTTTGCCTGATTTTCTTCATCGCATAACCGGACAAATCCATAGCCATAACCACATCCCGCAGGTCATCTTTAATCAGCACTATATCTGCGGATTCTATTGCCACATCGGTTCCTGTACCAATCGCGATTCCTATATCCGCCTGAGACAGGGCAGGTGCGTCATTAATGCCGTCGCCTACCATAGCCACCTTAAAACCCTCCTGTTGAAGTTTCTTAATCTCCAGTGCTTTATCCTGAGGAAGAACCTCTGCCAAAACCCGGCTGATGCCAAGTTGCCTTGCGATAGCTTCTGCGGTGCGCTTGTTATCTCCTGTAATCATAATTACCTCTTTGCGCATATCTTTTAACCTGGCAACCGCCTCTTTGGAAAAATCCTTTAAGGTGTCGGCTACGGCAACTATCCCGATTAAATCCTTGTGCCTGGCTATAAGCATGACAGTCTTGCCCTCATTTTCCAGCCTCTCCAGATCATTTCCGGCCCTTGCAATGTCAATGCCCCTTTCCTGCATCAGCTTCCTGTTGCCGAGGAGTATCCGGACATTTTCTATGCTGGCGCTTACGCCTTTACCGGTAATGGATTCAAAATTATTCACTGCCTTCAGGATGATATGCTTATTTTGCGCAGCCTTAACCACAGCCTCTCCCAAAGGATGCTCTGAATTCTTTTCAACAGAAGCAGCCAAAGATAAAACCTCCTCTTTCTTATTGTTATAGGCTATTACATCGGTTAATTCTGGTTCGCCTTTGGTAAGGGTGCCTGTCTTGTCAAAAACAAGCGCCTTTATTTGACGGGCGAGCTGCAGGCTCTGGGCGCCCTTGATTAAGATGCCGTTTTCGGCAGCGATTCCGGTACCCACCATCACTGCTGTAGGAGTTGCCAGTCCCAGGGCACAGGGACAGGATATAATCAATACTGCTATAAAGATAGTCAGGGCAAAGACAAAGCCTTTGCCGGCAAGCAGCCAGATAATAAAGGCAAGAATCCCTATAAGAACAACCGCCGGCACGAAAAAGGCCGAGATTTTATCAGCCAGCTCCTGAATCGGCGCCTTAGAGCCCTGTGCCTCTTCTACAAGTTTTATAATCTGCGCCAGGGCAGTATCTTTACCGACTTTAGTAGCCTTGAACCTGAAGCTGCCTGTTTTATTTATGGTTGCGCCTATAACCTGGCTTCCTGCTGTTTTTTCTACAGGGATACTTTCTCCGGTAAGCATTGATTCGTCAACACTGGAATGCCCTTCAGTTACGATTCCGTCAACCGGGATTCTCTGCCCCGGCTTTACAACCAGAATATCTCCGGCAGCAACTTCCTCTATGGAAACCTGTATCTCTTTGCCGCCTCTAAAAACAAGTGCTGTTTTTGGCGTAAGGCCCATAAGCTTCTTTATCGCCTCCGAGGTTTTTCCTTTAGCGATTGCCTCAAGGAATTTGCCGAGCAGGATAAAGGCAATCAGAAAACCGGCTATTTCATAATAGAGGTTTTGCATTGTAAAAGCAGCGCTCCCGGTCCAGATTGCTATTGAAACATAGAGGCTGTAAAGGTATGCGGCTCCTACTCCCAAAGCCACGAGCGTATCCATATTGGCAGCTTTTGACTTTACTGCGGCAGTAATACCCTTGCTAAAGAACTGATAGCCTGCAAACATTATGGGAGTAGCGAGCAGAAACTGTATCAACGCCATATGCGCCTTTATCCATCCGGCAAGAGGCAGCTTCAGCCTCGTTGCCATTGCAAAATACATAAGCGGGGTTGCTAAAACAATAGCAACAATGAATTTGATTTTCAGAGCGGAGATTTCCCTCTGGCGCTCTTTTCTCTCAAGATCAGGAGTTTCCCCTTCCTGCTCAACCGGAGTATAGCCGGCTTTGACAACTGCCTTGCGCAAATCCTCGGGAGTAGTCTTTGCAGGGTCGTACTCAACATAAGCCTTGCCGCTGGCAAAATTAGCCTTTGCACTTACCACCCCGGGAAGCCTGCTTAAGGCATTTTCGATGTTAAGCACGCAGCTTGCACAGTGCATATCGATTATGCTGATAATTATTTTGGATTTGCCGTGAGAAACCATTGGAATGAACTTACCACCTGTTAAATAAAGAAAATTTCCCTGCACCTGTCGCTATAAAGAATAGGCAAGTTGCCAGAATGAGCAACGCAAATTCAAAACCGCCCTTCGCAGCGAATAAGCCATTTGCAAAATGGACCTTTGCAATCGCAACAACCATCACAACTGCAATAAGTGCGGCGCTTAATCTGGGCAATACCCCCAAAATAAGAAACAGGCCGCCTACTGACTCAACAAGCGCAACTACCCAGGCCCAGAAATTCGCAGGCGCGAAATGCAGCCCCTGCATCATCCTGCTAACTCCCTCGATTCCTCCGCCGCCGAAGGCACCCACAAGCTTCTGCAGGCCGTGGGCAAGGAAAATCACTCCGAGCGCTACCCGTAAGAAAAGAATTGCTATATTGGCTAAGTTTCCTTTTTCCATTCTGCCGCTCCCTTCTCTATTTTAAGTGAATTAACTCCCTGGCCAACCTCAACTTATTGATGAACCCGTAAGTGCGATAGGCGCACATCTGATAATGCAGCAGTGTCGGAAATAAGCCTTTGAGGTTAATCCCCAGCACCCTGCCGCAGGATTTGTTATTGGCCATTGGTATGACAAATCCCAAATCAAGCGGAATATATTTAGCCAAAGGCTTACCCTCGATACTGCGCAGAATGTTTAAGGCAGCAAGGTTTCCCTGGGCAATCGAAAACTGCACTGCCATTCTTAAAGGCATGCCCCTGCTTAGAAACTGCGCTGCGTCTCCTGCGACAAAACAGCCTTCCGCAAGCTGCAAGTTATCTTCTATTTTAATCCTTCCCTGCCTGCTCTTTTCTGCGTTCAGGCCAAAAATGTAATCTCCGGTTTTGACTCCTGCGGCCCAGATCAGCATGGCATTATTATAAAATTTCCCGTTTGATAGTCCAATGCCTTCTTTACCGGCTTGCTTTATCACGGTATTGAGACAGACGCCTATATCGAGTTTTTGCAGATTCCGGGCAACATAATCCTTCATCCAATCCGGAAGCGGACCCAAAAGCGAAGGCGCCATGTCTACAATAAGAATATTTTTGCTCCTGCCTCGCCTTACGCAATACCTCCTCAGATTTGTGGCTGCCTCAATACCGGTATACCCCCCTCCGGCTACGATAAATGTTTCAAAAACATCCTGGCCCAGAGCCTGCAAAATCCTTACGGCATCTGAAACGCAATCCAGTTTATAGGCGTATTTTTGAATCTCCTGATTGCCGTAAAAATTAGTTTCCGAACCACTGGCAATTAGCAGATAATCATACGTAAAATCCCCGCAAGCTCCGCGAACAGCCCTCTTTGCTAAATCAACTCCGGTGGCTTCGCCCCTTACAAACTTACAGCCGTAACTTTTGCAAAATCTATCCAGTTTATACGTAAGAGATGCCGGGCTGATTCTGCGGCCTATAATATCGGGAAGCATGGGCAGGAAATCAAAGGTCTCTTTCCTGTCTATAAGGACAATCTCAAATCCTCCCTTTAATTTGGACAGCCTGCTTGCTGCGCTTAAGCCCGCAAACCCTGCCCCTATAATTATTATCCTTTTCATAAAAGTATATCCGCAATCAATATAATGCTGACCAGGGCTTGCAGCGCTATGGTTATCCTGGAGGAACCCTTTAATGCCTTTTTATTATCGTGGAATCTACGCAGAATATACGCTGCCCTCAAAGCCGGAAAAATAAAAATAAAGGCTAGCGCCGAGATTAGGCTTAAATTGCCGATGATTATATTCAACCCTATGCAAAAGAAACCCGAAAAAATCAGGATACAATATAACAGAAATGCCTTCTCCTGCCCCAGAAAATTTACCCAGGTAAGCTTGCCTGCCTTAAGATCGTCCTGAAAATCCGGCACTTCATTGGAATATAGTATGGCGGTAGTGAAAAAACCAAAGGGCAGGGATAGTATAAAGCTCCTGGGGTCAGGGAAAATTTGTGTCTGGATAAAATATCCGCCCATAACCACGGCAGGCCCAAAAAGAATAAAGATAATCAGCTCGCCAAGCCTGCGGTATGAAAACACAAGGGGTTTATGCGAATAGGAAAACCCCAGGAACAGGATAAGCGCGTAAAGTCCGATAATCAGGAGGTTATGCAGAATAAACGATAGCAGCAGAATACATGCGCAGGCTGCCGCAAAACAAAATTTAGCAGCATTAAGATAAAAGCGCTCCGGGAGAACCCCTTCCTGTATTAGCTTGGAGCCTCCGAAAAAGGTATGCCACTTTCTATCCTGCCAGTCTGCTCCGTATTTTGAATCTGCATAGTCGTTAATCAGGTTGGCTCCCAGGTGAGTCAGGGCAACGGTAATCAACCCAATGAAGAATCGCATAAAAAGAAAACTGCTTTTATCTATGCAAGAGCCGAATATAAAGGGAAGAATGCTGGCTAAAATAAACGGGAGCCTGAATGCCCTGACATATATGCCTACATTTCGTTTGCCCTGCATTATAATCTATGATACCATAAAAACATGTACCGGAGAATGAAAAATAAAATCGACAGCCAGCTTAAGAGGTTTGCCGCCGACATCGATAAACTTTATGCCTTAAACAGGGTTTCTCCGCTCCTCTCCAAATGCATCAAAGATTTTATCCTGAGAGACGGCAAGAGGATACGCCCTATCCTCTTTGTCTGCGGATATATGGGATTCAGCAGAAAACCTGCCCCCGGACTTTATACCAGCGCCCTGTCTATAGAATTGCTGCATGATTTTATGCTGGTTCACGACGACATAATAGATAAATCAGAAAAGAGGCGGGGTAAACCTTCAATGCATAAGCTGCTGGATAGTTTCTTGTCCGGTCATAAAAATATCAAATTTAACGGAGCGGACCTGGGACTGGTAGCAGGCGATGTAATGTATGCCATTGCGATTAAGGCCTTCTTATCAATAAAAGAAGACATGGACCGAAAAGAAAAGGCATTGCATAAGTTCATCGAAGCCGCCATTTATACGGGTGCAGGGGAATTCATAGAATTGTTTAACGGAGCCAGGAACATTGAAAAAATAACCAAGAATGACATATATAAAATATACGACTATAAAACAGCTTATTATACGTTTTCCACTCCCTTATCCACCGGCGCTATACTCGCCGGTGCTCACCAAATTCAGATAGACAAGCTCTTTAGTCTCGGTATCTACCTGGGAAGAGCCTTTCAAATAAAGGACGATATCCTGGGAATGTTCAGTGAGGAAAAGAAGATCGGGAAATCCACGCTCAGCGACCTGCAGGAATCAAAAAAGACGCTCTTGGTATGGCTGGCTTATAAGAATGCGCATGCAAAGCAGAAATCCTATATCAGGGGGCTGCTTGCCAAGGCAAATGTCAACAAGGGGGATTTGGCAAAAATACGAAAAATAAGCATTCAAACCGGGGCATTGGAAAAAGCAACAAAAGAGATTAGAGCGCTGACGAATAAGGCGCAAGCCCTGATTTTATCTTCCTCAATAAGCAAAAACTACAAACTCTTCCTGCTTAACTACTCCCGCCAACTGCTTGGCTTATAAACAACCGTCTTAATTTTGCCCTTCCACATCTACGGTAACGCAATTAAATTTACATGAGCCGCTTAAGGCATCCTTAACCAATTCATTATCAGGCTCAATCTCCAGGGCCCGATCAAGGTATTTGCGGAATGTAATTTCATCGCCTTGCATTTTATAAACCTGAGCCAGCCTTACATAGGCATCCGCAAACAGGGGATCAACCTCAATTGCCCTTTCCAAATATTCTAATGCCTTCTGCCGGTTCCCGCCTGCAATAGCCGGCGCTAAAAAATAGAAGCTGCCCAAGCCAAAGAGCACGGCCGGAGAATCAGGCTGCAGTTCCTCTGCCTTTTTTAAATTAGGGAGCACCTGCGTTCCGTTGACTATTTTGGAGAAAACCCCTCCTGCAGAAGCCAGCATGCCCCTGGCTCCCCCGATTATCAGGTATGCGCGAGTGTAGTTGCTTAAATCAACCTCGTCCTGCCCCTGCCTGAGAACCGCCAGCGCCAGCCTGATTGCCTCCTGGAATCTGGTCTGCCTGTAGCGTAAATATGCCAGGGTTATATTTGCGGGAGAAAAACCAGGGCTCTCTTTCATTATGCCCTGCAACAATTCCTCTGCCTTCTGGTTCTCCCCTCTTCTGCGCAAGACTTCTGCAATGCCCCAGCGCGCCTCTGTAAGCCCCGGCTCTAATGTGAGCATCGCCTTGAAAACACTCTCGGCATCGCTATTTTTGTGGAGGTTGAGATAAAGCATTGCCAGTACGTATAAATCTTCCAGCGAGCCGGGATTTTCCTGGGAAGAGATCAATGCCCCTTTTAAGCTTTTACTGTCTGCCTCTTCGTGAAGGCGCTTCCACTCCAAGGCAAATGCAGAAGAGCTCAAGAAAAGAATAAGCGTCAGAAAGATAGCAAACCTTTTTATCATTCTAATTCTTGACTGCGGCAAACTTTTTCTTAAAATACTCCCAGAAGATTATTGACATAGAAACCATACTAAAGCCGAATAGAAAATCCTCCAACGGAATGCTGCCCAGCCTGATTCCCAGATAGAACCTGGGATTATAAATAACGATCTTTTCTCCGGTAAGGTATCCGTTGACCAGGAATTTAAAAAATAAAATCGCCAGGAGGAACACGTAAAAACCCTTCCTGCGTAAAAGGCCGACATTGCTCTTGCAGTCAAGGAAGATAGTCAAGAAAACCGAAGCCACTGATAATAGTGTGTACTCTTTCATTTTATCCTTGCCTTGATATAGTTGATTGCCTCCCAGGTAAATATACAGCAGAAAGGTATGATTATAAAAAAAAGTACTTCTTCAAGAGGAAGATTGATTATCCGAAAGCGCCAAACCCCGGCTGGATTAAAATACCAGTGCACGCGATAGGTCGCATAAACATCCCAGGACCCAAAGATAACCAGAATGATGCCTATGCTCAAGAAGAGCGCGAACCGGTGGCGGTAGAATCGTAGCGGCGGGAAAAAGCTCAAGAGAAAAGGAATGCTGCCAGATAAAATAAGCACCATCATATACTTTGACATCAAGGCTTATTCTATTCTAAAACAGCGCAATTTTCAAATAAAACCTTTGGTTGATTTAGCCCAGGATAGGTGTAAAATATTAAGCAATGAAAATTCCTGTTGAAGAGGAACTGACCAAGCAAGGTTTTGCGCAAGCAGCAGCAATCACCAGGCAGTATGCGAAAACCTTTTATTTCGCTTCGCATTTTTTTCCTAAAGACAAGCGTTATGCTGCTTATTCCGTGTACGCGGTATGCAGGATAAGCGACGAAAGCGTAGATAGCGCCCTGGACCAAAGGCATGCGCAGAATCTCGCAGTAATAAATGAACAAATCAGCGCCGTATATGAGAACAGGCAGCTGAAAAATAACCTGCTATTGGCATTTAAACAGACTGTAAATAAATACAGAATTCCCAAAAATTACTTTGACGACCTACTTGCGGGCATGCGTATGGATTTGGAAAAGAACAGGTACCGCGATTTTTCCGAATTAGAAACATACTGCTACAGGGTTGCCGGAGTAGTAGGGCTGATTATGCTGAAAATTACCGTCTCCGATAACCGGGAGGCAGAAAGATATGCCCGGGATTTAGGGACCGCCATGCAGCTGACTAATATCATCAGGGATATCAGGCAGGATTACCTGATGGGTAGAATTTACCTGCCGCAGGATGAAATGTCGCGATACGCAGTCACCGAGGAGCAAATCGGCAGAGAAAAACTTGATGAGAATTTAATCAACCTGCTTAAATTCCAAATTCAGAGGGCAAGGCAGTATTACGCAAGCTCGCTTGAGGGAATTGCGATGATTAATGACTCAAGCTGCCGCAGGGCCGTGTCAATGATGAGAGAGATATATGCCGCGATATTGCAGTCTGTAGAGGGCAATGGTTATGACGTATTCTCGCACAGGGCTTGCGTCGGAAGCTTTGATAAGCTAAGGATTGCCTTGAAAGTCCTGTTTAAGAAATAATGCCATGAAGATAAACGTTGCTAAATCTGCGGGTTTTTGTTTCGGGGTAAAAAGAGCGATAAGAATTGCCCTGGATGCGGCAACCTCCGGCTCTGAGATTGAAATGCTCGGAGATATCGTACATAACGAAGATGTTGTAAGAGACATCCAAAGCGCCGGCATCAGAAAAGTGCGCTATCTTGCCAGAAACAGGAAAAAGATTCTCCTTGTGCGCGCTCACGGCATCCCGTTGAGGATTCTAAGAAAGGCAAGGTCTTTAGGATACGCGATAATCGATGCTACCTGCCCGATGGTAAAAGAAATACACAAAATAGCCATAGGCATGGAAGGCAAGGGCAGAAAGGTCATCGTTATCGGGGATAAAAGCCACGATGAGGTAAAGGGGATTGTCGGACATTTAAAATACCCGCCTTTGGTTATAGATAGCCTCGAGAACATAGCAATAGGGAAAATAAAGAAGATTAAAAGAGCGGCTGTGGTGGTGCAGTCAACTCAGAATATCAAGAAGGTAAAGCAGATATTCGGCACACTGAAACGCTACATAAAAGATTTAAAACTCTTTAATACGGTTTGCACTACTACGGGAGCCAAACAAAAAGAAATCAGAAATATGCCGCTTAAGAATCAATTGATGATTATTATCGGCTCAAAAACAAGCGCCAATACCAGGCGCCTTTACGAAATTTCCAAATCGCTGAACAAAAAAAGCTACTGGGTACAATCGGAGAAAAATTTACGTAAATCCTGGTTTAAGGGGGTAAAGAGCGTAGGCATACACGCCGGAGCATCTACCCCGGATTACGTAACCCAAAGTATCATCGGTCGCATCAAGCAGTTGACCGCCCATTCCCGCCGGTAATCAAATCAGCTACAATACGCGAAGAGGCTATCACCGGAGGAAGCCCTCCTCCCGGCTGCGTACTGGCTCCAGTAAAATAGATGTTCCCAAGGCGCGGGTCGTGATTGGCAGGCCGGAAAAAGGCGCTCTGCATCAGGGTATGGGCCAGTCCGAAGGTAGCGCCGTATTTCACATTGTATCTGTCCAGGAAATCGCTGGGATAAAACCTGTGCTCCACCTCTATGATGCTTTCAATATCTACTCCGGTCTGTCTTTTAACAATTTCAAAAACGGTGCTTCTCAGCCTTTCTGCGTGCCCGGAAATATCCTGCCTGCATCTGTCTAAATTAGGAACGGGAATAAGCACATAGACCAGGTCTTTACCTTCGGGAGCCAGCGAGGGGTCGGTTACCGTAGGCACATGCACATAAAAGGAAGGTTCTTTAGGAAATAGCTTATCTTCAAAAATATTGCGTAAATTCAATTGTAAGTCGCGGGCAAAAAATAAATTGTGATGCGCAAGCCCCTGAATTTTCTTTTTCAGGCCCAGGTAAAGCAGAAAAACCGAACAGGAGTATTGAAAACGCGGGATTGGCATATCCAGAAGCAGGCTGCGTGCATAGGAATAGTCAGCGTTGATAACTGCAGCGTCTGCATTAAGCTCCTCTCCCTTAGCCGTCAAGTAAACCCTGCCCTGCCTGGAACCTAAGGCTGCTACCTCAGAGTCGTAAAAAAACCTTGCCCCTGATTCGCAAGCCAGCCTCTCCAATGCCAAAGGGATACGGTACATACCCCCCATTGGATGAAATACTTTTTGCACATGGTCAACGTAAGTGATGATACTGTAAAGGGCCGGGGCATGGAAGGGAGAAACTCCGATAAACATCGCTTCGAAGGTAAATGCGTAGCGCAATTCCGGGGTCCTGAAGAATTTTCCTGCAAACTGCCAGTAAGAAGCAAAGGGGTGAATCTTGAATAACAAAGGCCAATATGAAGGATTAAGGGCGTCTTTACTCCTGAAACAGGAATAAAGCAGGTTTCTTACTTGCCCGTAGATTTTGCCTGTTTCGCTAAGGAATCTTTCGTAAGCCCTGGCGCTGCCTGCTTCGATTTTCTCAAGCTCTGCCTTGGTTTTTTCCTTATCGTGGTATACGGTGAGCCTGCGGCCGTCGGCATAGAAAATGCGGTAACCGATGTCAAGAGCCCTCAAATCAAGGTAATCTTCTAAATTCCTTCCGCAATAGTCGAATACTTCATGAAAAAAATCAGGCATCAACACAAAGGAGGGCCCGGTATCGAATTTAAATCCTTTGTCTTCGATTATGTTTGCCCTGCCTCCGCAGCGCGGCAACTTCTCGTAAACCTCAACCTGATAGCCCCGGCAGGCAAGCCGCGCAGCAGTAGCTAAACCGCCTACCCCGGCTCCTACTATAGCCACCTTCTTAGCCATAATTTGCGCCTCTTTAAAACTGATTTTGAGTATCTATGCGCGGGAACTCAGCTCTCTCCTGATAGTCTCCAGTTTCCCGAAACATATCAGCCTGTCTCCCAGGCGGATTCTGATGTTAGCCGCAGGATTGGGAATCGTCTCGTTGTTTCTCTCTATGACCAGGATTGTAATATCATGCTTTCTTAGCTCAGACTCAAGAATTGTTTTGTCTAATATCGAGCTTTCTTTGGTAACCTCTGCGCTGGATACGCCATAGCCTCCGGTTGCGATTAGCAATTCTTCGAAGGATACGCGCTTGACAAACTCTTTCTTGATAATCTGCGAGCGCAAAACACTGGTTAGCTTTGTTACGAAACGTGAATTGGTAAGAATCTTGTAGGTGGTGAGAACCGCAAACGCCAGGATTAACAGGTTTATCCATGGCCTTAACGCGGGGGGAAATGCAGAATGTAAAAAGGGAATGGTCATCTTGGTCATTACCGCATCCGTCCTTAATGAATTGGCAAAGGTAGCTATCAGGGTGACCAGCCCGGCGTGCCCCAGGACAATCAGAACCGTGGCAATGCGGCGCCTCTGCGGGTGGCCGGTAATCAATTCCGCCTCCTTGGTGGTGAACCCTGTTCCGGTAAAACACGACAGCGCCTGAAATTTAGCCAGGGACCATTCCAGACCCGTAAGTTGAAAAGCAATTGCGCCGATCCTGACTACAATGAATGAAACAATGATAATCATGATAAACAATAATAAATTCATGCGCGCCTCCTCCTCAATCCTAGCTAAAGCATCGAATCACTTATTTTCCGATAACCATCTTTATTGCCACGCCAAACAAAAACAGGCCAAATATTTTTTTCAATGCCGCATCAGGCACCGGGGTAACCAGATAAGCGCCCAGCAGCCCGCCGATGAAGAATCCGAGGCAGATGAAAGCAGCTATGCGGATATCAACGTTGCCTTCAGAATAATATTTAAGCGCGGCCAGCAAGCCAATGGGGGGAACCATTAATGCCAGGGTGGTACCCTGAGCCTGGTGCTGGGTAAGTCCAAATACATATACCAAAACCGGTATGATGATTGTGCCTCCGCCGATACCCAAAAATCCGCTGCAGATTCCCGCCAACAATCCGAGCCCTATATATAAACTCGTGTTCATTGTCCTCCCTCCTCTTAGGGACACCCTTTTATCCGTTCGGGGGACACCCTTACGTTCACCTCTGGGACAGACTCCCGATTGGCAAAAAGGGTGTCCCTGAATTTTTATTTTAATCCCTGAAGGAAAAACTGCGCGATTTTAAAATAAATTATCAGTCCGGCTACATCAACGACCGTGGTGGTTATCGGCCCTGCCAGCGCTGCCGGGTCCAGCCCCAGGCGCTTGGATAAGAACGGCAATGAAAATCCCGTAAAAATTGCCACCAGTACAACCGACATCATCGTAATCCCCACCACCAGAGCAAGCATCATATTAGTTTCTAACCAATACGCGCGAAGGCAGGCGAATGCCCCTACGATAACGCTCATAATCAGAGAGGCAAGAATTTCCAGCCTTGCAATGCGCCAGATGTTCTTAAAGCTGGCGTCTCCGATGGCAAGGCTGCGTATGATAGTAATGGAAGTCTGTGCTCCGGCATTGCCGCCGGTATCCAAAAGCATGGGTATAAAAAAAGCCAGCGCCACAACAGTACTCAGGGCATACTCGAAATTCTTTAAAATCATTCCGCTGAAAACATGCAAAACCAGAAGCAGCACAAGCCATCCGGCGCGGCGCTTGATAAGCTCTAGTACCGTGGTATTGGCGTATCTTATTTCCTGGCCGCCTGCAGGCTCCATCTTTCCGATCTCGTAAATCTGGCGGGTGTTTTCCTCCTGAATCAGATCAACCACGTCGTCAATGGTGATCACTCCCAGCAGCCTGTCCTGCGAATCCACTACCGGAGCGTCCAGTAAATCGTAGCGGCTGAATTTCTGCGCTACTTCTTCTTCGGGCGTATCTGCGTCAATCTTGATAGTCTGGGGAGAAAACATAATGTCCCTTAGCAATATATCAGGGGGAGCGGTAATCAGGGTATTTAAATCAAGTACGCCGAGGAGCCGCTTTTGCTCGTCTAGAACATAAAGGTGGTAAAAATGGTAGGCAGAATGACTCTTATGCGTCTCCTGTAGCCAGATGATTGCCTGGCGCGCAGTCATTTCCTTCTTCAAAGCAAGGAAGTCGCTGGTCATTAAACTGCCTGCGGTTTCCTCCTGGAAGCTTAATAGCTGCCGGACATCCTCTACCTCCTCCGTCTTCATAAGCGAGAAGAGTTTCTTCATTACCTTGGCAGGCATCTCCTTGAACAGGTCTGCGCGCTCGTCGGAAGCCATCTCGTTAAGCAGCGGAGCGACCTCGGTATTGTCCAGGTTATTCAATAAGTATGACTGCTCATCGAACCGCAGGTCTTCAAAAACCTCGATTGCCTTTTTAGACCCCAGTAATTTAAAAATCAATATTTTTTCCTGTTCGTCCAGGCGCGTCCAGCCCTCTGCGATATCGATAGAATGGATACTTTTGACCAAGTCTTTAAGGGCGAGAAAATCCTTATTCTCCAGGAGTTCTTTTATCTCGGGAAGGAAGAGGATAAATTCATTCGGCCCAAAGGCACGCTGAATCATTGTATTCCTGGAGCCGTTTTTATAGTCCTTTAAGATAGGCATGGAGCCTGCTTTCTTTGTCTTTTACCGGACCGATGACTGCCAGGCGTGCTGCCCCTGCCTGGAAGATACCCCTGGCAACCCGCCTTAAATCAGACGGCGTAATTCCTCTGACTTCTTTTAAAATTCTGGCGAAATCATAGGTCTTGTTTAGATGCAGGGTGGGCTCTCCGATGTAAAACATGTGGTCAGCGGTATCTTCCAGCGCAAGCCTGAGCTGGCCGATATAGAATTCCTTGGCGCGGATAAGCTCGCTTGAAGAAGCCAGCCCTCTCTTTACCCTGGCCAATTCTTTTACTATTACCTCAAGCGCCTTATCCAGCCTGGTATTGTCAACTCCCGCGCGAATCAGGAACATGCCCGTATCGGAAAGGCCCTTGACCTGTGTTCCGATCTGATAAGCCAGGCCCCTTTTCTCGCGTACCTCTGAAAAGAGGCGGCTGGACATATTTGCTCCCAGAATAACGTGCAGTAAAGAATAGATGTGCTTATCCGGATGGTCGCGGTGCATACCGTAGAAGCCAAGCGCCAGATGGGTCTGAGCAGTCCTTTTCTTAAGAATTTTTAGTTTGGGCTTGCGCTCATAATCGGGAGCAGAAATAAAACTATTTTCTTTATTCATCAGCAGCCCTGAAGAAATTTCCCCCAGTCTCTCAAGAACCTGCTTATGCGTTAACTTGCCGCAGGCTGCGATTACCATATTGGAAGGGGTATAACATTTTTTTTGGAAGGAAAGGATATCCTCGCGCCTGAGCCGTAATATTGTTTGCCTGCTGCCGAGAATAGGAGCGCCCAGGGGATGGCCAGGCCAAAGAATCTGCTCAAGAAGGTCATTGACATAGCTCTGAGGTAAATCCTTGTACATCTTGATTTCCTCCAGAATAACAAACCTTTCCTTTTCTATGTCCGCTTGATTCAGGAGCGGGTTTATTGCCATATCAAAAAGAATATTAAGGGCCTGGAATTGTTTTGCTGCAGGCAATTTGGCATAATAACAGGTTGCCTCTTCGGATGTAAAGCCATTCAACGCGCCGCCAACGCCTTCGATTAATTCCTTTATTTGGCGGCAACTGTATTTCCGGGAGCCCTTAAATACCAGGTGCTCCAGGAAATGGGCTATGCCCTTATTGAGCTCAGACTCATACCTGCCGCCTACCCTTACCCAGACTCCGATGGCTACGGATTCCATGCCCGGCATAGTGTGGGTAATCAATCTTAAACCGCTATTAAGAATAGTCTTTTGATACATATAAGTTGTAAGGATTAAGTATTAAGTAAGGCTGTAATTTATTAAGCGGCTGATAAATGCTTTACAAACCTGCCCACCTTCTTGACTAAACCTGCCTTGCCTTTATTCTGCTGGATTTTCTTAATCACCGCGCTGCCGACAATCACGCCGTCGGCATAGCGGTTAATCTGCCTTACCTGCTGCGCACGGGAAATTCCAAAGCCCACACAGACCGGTTTATCAGTATGCTTCCTGATTGCCTTAAGGTGCCTGACTAAATCCGCTGGTAAACTCTCTCTTACTCCGGTAACTCCGGTCAGGGAAACATAATAAATAAAACCCCGGCTGAAGCTGTTTATCATAGGCATTCTTTTGGCGGCGGTAGTGGGAGAAAGGAAAAAGATCGTATCAATCCCGTATTTACGGCAATCCGAAACAAAGCCCCTGTCTTCTTCGGGAGGAAGGTCAGGGATAATTATCCCGTCCACCCCCGAAGACTTCGCCAGCTTAAGAAAGCGCTTCTTACCGAAACAGAAAATAAGGTTATAATAGGTCATCAGGCAGATGGGAACCTGAGTGTTTTTTCTCAATGACCTTACCAGGCTCAGGATCCTGGTCAGGTTGGTTCCGGCTTCCAGGGAAACGCGGGAGGACTCCTGTATAACCGGGCCGTCGGCCAGGGGGTCGGAAAAAGGCACGCCCAGTTCGATGATATCTGCACCGCTTCTTTCCAGTTCAAGGACTAATTTTTCCGTAATCGCGAAGTTTGGAAAACCGGCGGTAATAAAGACAATCAGCGCCTTCCTGTTTTTCTTTTTAAGCTCGCGGAATTTTTTTTCAATGCGGTTTGCGGCCATAAACAATATCGATATCCTTATCGCCCCTGCCGGAAAGACAGAGAATTATCAGGCAGTTGCGTTTCAGCCGCGGGGCTGATTCTTTAAGATATGCGATCGCATGAGAGGGTTCAAGCGCAGGAACTATTCCCTCCAGTCTCGATAATAAATCAAATCCTGCCAGGGCCTGCGTATCGGACACTGCCCGGTATTGAGCCCGGCCGATTCTTTTATAATAAACGTGCTCCGGACCTACGCCTGGGTAATCCAAGCCGGCGGCTATTGAATGGGCAATCTTAATCTGGCCGAACCTGTCTTCCAGAACCGCAGACTTTGCTCCGTGCAACACGCCCACCCCTCCTTTTACCAAGGTTGCTGCGTGGTGGCTGCCTGTTAAGCCAGAGCCCGCTGCCTCAACCCCGATAAACCTTACCTTTTTATCTTTGAAAAACGGGTGGAACAACCCGATGGAGTTGCTGCCCCCTCCGACGCAGGCAATCAAATAATCGGGCAGCCTCCTCTCTGCGGCTAATATCTGCCTGCGCGCCTCCGAGCCGATAACTGCCTGAAAATCCCTCACCATCATCGGATACGGATGAGGACCTACCACAGAGCCGAGAATATAATGGGTGTTCCTGACATTGGTTACCCAATCACGCAGTGCCTCGGTAGTCGCGTCTTTTAATGTGCGGGAACCGGATTTTACAGGTATAATCCGGGCACCAAGCAGCTTCATCCGGAAGACATTCAGCCGCTGACGCTTGATATCCTCGGTCCCCATATAAATTACACACTCAAAACCAAACTTAGCGGCAACAGTAGCGGTGGCAACTCCGTGCTGGCCTGCGCCGGTCTCGGCGATTATCCGAATCTTCTTCATCCTCCGCGCAAGCAGAATCTGGCCTAAGGTATTGTTAATCTTGTGCGCTCCGGTATGCAAAAGGTCTTCCCTTTTCAGGTAGACCTTGATGCCGCGACCCAGAAATTTGCTTAGTTGGTTTGCGAAATACAATGGCGTGGGCCTGCCGGCGTATTGCGCAAGATAGTAGTTTAATTCCTTCCTGAACTTTGGGTCTTTTTTCGCGGAGAGATATTCCCCGGCCACTTCTTCCAGGGCATAGATCAGCGTCTCAGGCACAAACCTGCCTCCAAAATCTCCAAAATATCCTTTGCTGTTCGGTATTTTCTTCATAATATTAACCTATATTATAGTTAAAAATTCCTGCGCTGTCAATCTCGCCGTTAGGCATGTTAACCGATTCTCTCTTTGGCCTGTGTAGCGTGAAATTTTATGGATTTTGCTGAGCGCACAATTAGAATTTTTTTGGCAAAGGTCTGCGAGGAATTACGACGAACGAAGAGTGAGTGTTTTATGCCTGTTACGCGGGAGTGAGGAGTAAACCGAAGCAGACGGCAAAAAAATTCGTGCGCGAAGTAAAAAACATAAAATCAACTGGGAAGGTTAATATCTGACGCGCAGGAGGCAGAGTCCGCGTCCGGGGACAGTGGGCCCGGCAAATTTACGGTTTCGCGAGGTAAGAATCTTACGCATATTTTCAGGGGGCTCATTCCTCCTGCCGATCTCAACCAGCGTGCCCACGATATTCCTGGCCATCTTATAGACAAAGGCATTGGCCCGGATATCGATAAAGATAAAATCTCCCTCCTTGAATAAGCGGATCTTCTCTATTCTTCTTACGCTGCCTCTTTCCCTTTTATCGCTTGCCTGAAAGCTGCGGAAATCATGGCGCCCGAGAAGAATCCTGGCTGCTTTTTGCATTGATTTAAAATGCAGTTTACAGGGCAGAAAATAAGCAGAGTTGCGCCGAATGGCAGAGGGATATTTCCGGTTCAAAATGGTATAGCGGTAGGTTTTGCTTTTGGCGCTGAAACGGGAATGGAACTTCAAATCTACTTCTTTAGCCCCTGTAACCACGATATCTTTCGGCAGCAGGCTATTCAATGCCTGCTTGAGTTTATTAAGCGCAATACCGCAAGAGGTCTTAAAGTTAGCTACTTGAGCCAGGGCATGAACCCCGGCGTCGGTCCTGCCGGAACCTATCAGCTTAACCCTCTCCTGCAGAACCCTGGCCAAAACCTCCTCTATGGTTTCCTGCAAAGTGGCGTGGGTATTCTTCTGGCGCTGCCAGCCCTGATAACGCGTACCGTCATACTCTACGTTCAACCTGATATTACGCATGGTTTTTTATTTTAACATCAGCTAATTAACTATTCAATATATTTAAACTTGTGGTATAATCAAAACGATAATCTCACAAATAAAGGAGGACAAAATAATGGCAACCCAGAACCAAATCGAAAACCTAAGCTCCAATATCGAGAAGGTGATTCTCGGTAAAAGAGAGGCAATAAAACTGCTTATTGCCGGATTATTAAGCCGGGGGCATATCCTGATAGAGGACGTTCCCGGGATGGGAAAAACCATGCTGGTAAGGGCGTTAGCCAAATCAATAAACGCAAGTTTCAAGCGTATACAGTTTACGCCCGATTTATTGCCTTCGGACATTACCGGAGTGAATATTTATAACCAGTCAACGGCAAAATTTGAGTTTAAACCCGGACCGGTCTTTGCCAATATAATCCTGGCAGATGAAATCAACCGGACCACTCCACGCACGCAATCAGGGCTCCTGGAGTGTATGCAGGAATACGCCGTTACCGTTGACGGGACTACCCATGAACTGCCTAAACCCTTCTTTGTTATTGCGACTAAGAACCCTATAGAATTCTACGGAACCTATCCCTTGCCGGAAGCTCAACTCGACAGATTCCTCATGCGCTTTGACATGGGCTACATCCTCGAGGCAGAGGAAGTCAATATCCTGGAGCACCGCATGACCCAGGACCCTCTCGATACCCTGCAGTCGGTTTTGGAACTTTCTGACATCCTCGCCTTAATGGATAAGGTAAATCAAATACATATCAACAGAGACATCCTCGGTTATATCGTTAAAATAATCAATGCTACCCGGAATCACGCCGATATTAAATTGGGCGCCAGTCCGCGCGGTTCACTTGCCTTGATGCACCTGAGCAAAGCTTATGCCCTGCTTGACAACCGCGATTACGTTGTGCCGACGGATATAAAGAATATCGCTGTCTCTGTCTTAAACCACCGCATTTTCCTGTATCCGACATCCCTGGTTAAGGGGCTTAAGCCCCAGGAGGTCATCCAGGAAATATTGAATCAGGTGCCTGTCCCGGTATAAAATGATTACCGAAAGAGGAAAACTGCTTCTGCTTCTCCTGGCGCCGTGCCTTTTACTTGCCTGGCTAACGCGGTTTGAACTCATCTATTTAATCTGCGCTATACTGATAAGCATCCTGGCGGTCTCCTTCCTGCTCTTTCAATTCAGCCTGATTCAACTCAGCTGCTGCCGAAACATGCCTCAGGTTGCATACGAAGATGAAATAATCAAAGTCTCAGTAGATGTGCTAAACCGCAGTATATTCTCAAACTATTTTATTCATCTGGTAGACGATTTTCCTGCCGAGCAGGAAAACAGGCGGAAAAAGAAGATATTAATTCCCTTTTTGGCAAGACGCTCAATGATTCGCTGGGAATACGATGGCCTCTGTTTTAAGCGCGGGGAATACTGGATCGGACCGTTCACCTTAATCGGTTCTGACCCTTTGGGATTGTTTAGAAAATACAAGGTAATAAATATATCTTCAAAATTGACAGTCTATCCGAAAATATTCTCCATCAGTAACCTGCCTCCTTTTGTAAAAGGCATGATTACTCCACGCTATGGTTCGCAGGCCATAAGGAAGAGCGGCGATTATGAGGAATTCTACGGTATTCGCGAATACCGACAGGAAGACGGTTTGCGTAAAATCCACTGGCCGTCAAGCGCAAAACACAACGAGCTTATGGTCAGGCACTTTGAGCAAAGCGGCAGCCAGCAAATAACTATTGCACTGGACCTAAGTAAGCAAAGTAACCTCGGACAGGGGAAGGAAACAACCCTGGAATACTCTATCAAAATCGCAGCTTCTTTAAGCAAGTACTTTCTGGATAGCGGCGCAACCGTGCAGATACTCGGCTGGTCTGATAAACCGGTCATTACTCCTCCGGGAAGCGACCTCTCGCATTTCTTTATCATCCTGGAGACCTTAACTAAACTGGAAGCAAACGGGTATTGCCCGCTTGACCGGGCCCTGCTGGACCTGAACACGTTTATTGAGCCTAATTCTACCTTGATAATATTAGCCCTGGATACTAACCAGCCAATGCTGCGCACGATAGAAAGCTTTGTTTATACCCTGAATTTATCCTTGATTTACGTGCTTTTAAAAGCCTTCTCCTTTGACAAAAACATACCCATAGCGCCATTGTATTTCCCGCGCGTAAAAAGCCAGGACATAAAGGTACATCATTTAGAGTGCAAACAGAATCTGCAAGAAAGCTTTAGTACTTAAAACCTATGGTTTTTTTATACACAATCACAGGGTTAATATTAATACTGGCGCTATTCTCCTTAAGCAGCTATTTGCCTTATTATTTTGTAGGGCTGCTTTGTATATTCGCCATTACAGGATTGGGATTGAGTTGGTGGCAACAAAAGGTAGACAGGAAAATACCTCATCTTAAGACTTTGGTTTATGCGGCATTGGTGATCCTTTTTATTCAAGTATCGTTTCACTTCTTTAATAAATCATCAGATATACTGCTGAACCTGATAACGACATGGTCATGCTTTTTGGTTCTTTCTGCTTTTATTATCTATTCCAAGCGGGATTACTACGTTATTCAGGCGCTTTCCCTGGGACTGGTTGTTTTTTCCTGTTTTTCAGGCATCGAGATAGCGGCAATTCCGCTGGGCTATATTCTTGGATTCTTTATCATCTGGATAATAGGGTTAAGGCTGATGAACTTGCTGCTGGAAAACAGAGAAGCAAAATTCCTTACGCAGAAAAAAGGGTGGATTTTCCGTGAATTCAAAATATGGGCCGCCTTAATTTGTTTAGTGATATTTCTTGCTTTGCCGTTATACGTATTGCTGCCGCGTTTTGAGCAAACTTTACCCTTCATATCCGTTATCCTTGCAAAAAGATACAGCACCTCCTACATAGATTACCCCGGGAAAAGCATGAGGTCATTTTTTGCGCCAAGCGAGCAAACGTTAGGAAAGCTTCCGGGTGAAGACGAAGGGCACTTTGAAAGCCCCCGGGAATCTCCTGAGAAAATGTTTGGCTGGGATGGAGAACCGGCAAAAGAGACGTTTCAGCACTCTGCCCCGGGAAAATACGAAGGCGAACTGGAGGAATTGCAAGAACAGGTAAAACGTCTCAATCAGGTTATAAAAAGAGCTGAAGAGCAGATTGCCCGCATCAACCAGGAAAATAGCCTGCCTGAAATTAAGCAATCGATTGCGGAAAGGCAAAGGCTGGAAAATCTGAAAAAGTCATTGTCGGAGCGCCGGGCAGAACTGGAAAAAAAGCAAGAAGCACTGCAACAAGAATACCTCAAAAAGGTTAACGAAAAAAGCGCAATCTCATTGAATCGTCCTGAGAATAAGGCTCTTCTGAAAACCCTGGATTCGGAAATTAGGGCAGCTGAAGAGGATTTACAAGCTAAGATTGACAACCTGCGCCAGATAAACGAAGCCTTGAAGCGCATAGAAGCAGAGATTGTCGAAATCCATAAGCAATGGGATAAAACCAAAACCGGAAGAGAGTTAAACAGGCTCTGGTCAGAGAAAGGAGCGTCTCAGGAAAAAATAGTGCCGCTGGAAAACAAAATCAATTTACTGCAGAGCGAATTCATACGGTTCAAAAACTGGCTGAAAAAAAACAAGGCAGAACGCCCAAAGATAGAACAAGGGAAAGAAGCGGCACGAAGAAGATTCTCCATACTGAATTTATTGGGAAGCTTTTTTATCTTGATTCTTCTATCGGTAGCCCTTTACCTGGTGGGACAGATAGCATGGCTTTTCTTTATGCATCTGAGGGAGAAAAGAAAAATTGACCTTACATTCAAGGAAAACTGCCGTCTTTTTATTATCTTAACATATAAT
>JBHPGP010000009.1:0-41914 GCA_042570305.1 Candidatus Omnitrophota bacterium | reverse complement strand
CAGCAAGCTTCTCCTCCTGAGCAGACCTTGCTAAATTAAACTTGGCCAATTCAGATTCCAGCAGCTTTACCTGCTTCTCCTTCTCGGTTAAAACAGCGTTAAGCTCACCTAAATTATCCTGGAGTTTGCGCATAGGAATCGCCTGTTCTTCAATTTCCTTCTGGAGGCCGAAAAGTTTAACCTCTAAAGATGTCTTTTCCGTCTCCAGTCCCTTAACGGTTTTTTCCAAAGAGCGGTTGCCCTGGATTAAATCCGCATAATCTGACTCCAACGCCGTTAACTCATTTGTTAACTTAGCGAATTCAAGATTCTTAGATTCGGCTGATTTCTTCAGCTCTATGACTTCGTTCTCAAGCGCAAGAACCTGGGTTTCTTTAATATCGGAGAGCTTCTGTTCCGTAGCCTTTAAATCCTGCGTGACGCTGATAAGCTCACGGGTGGTATTCGCAAGGCGCTGGGACATGCTGAAATTCTCGTCTTTTAAAACCGCCTTCTCGGTCTTAATCTGATTCAGGCTTTCATTCAGCTGCCTAACCCTCTCCTGGGCGTCAATCAATGCCTTCTTGATTATTTCTGCGTTTCCTGAGGGTTCTGCTTGCTGCTGCCTTCCTGCCTGGGACAGGCGAAGGTTATCCGATGGCTTGACGCCCTGACCCAGCCTCTCCTTGACAACCTCCCGTTCCTGCAGGGCTTGCACCAGTTGCTCATGCAGCTGAGTATTCATGGTCTTGGCTTCTCTTAAATACAGATTAAGCCTTGATACCTGATGACCTGCGGAAAATGCCGAGATAACAAAAACTAATGTGATGAGAATAATTAAAAATGTTTTTAACATAAAAAGTAGCTATGCTTAGGCTGCTTTAGGGTAAATCCCTGAAATGTAAACCGTGGGATTATTGGCCAAATCAATCTGTCTTAATTCCTGCAATCTCTTGCCTGTGGCATCAAGCATTATTTTTACTTTTGGCCGCAGAGGAGAATTTATATTTTCCCTAAGAACCTCGGCAACCTCTCTGGTGCTTAACATAACAGAAGTTCCTACAGGGAAAATTCCTACCCGTTCAATTAAAACCTTTATCAGCCTGCGGGAAAAGCTGTACTTGCCGTTAAGCAGCACCTTGATTACTTCCAAAGAAGACTGCTTAGCCCGATGGGGTCGCTTATGCATCATTGCTTCATATACATCGCTTAAGCCAACTATCTGGGCATATTCAATTATTTCGTCCTCCTCTAATCCCTCGGGGTATCCGGAGCCGTCTATACGCTCATGCTCCTGGCGTATCACTTCGAAAATGCTCTCATTAAGGCTTTCGCCAATCTTGCCAAGCATCTGGGGTCCGATAAGAGGGTGTTGCTTAATCTCCGAGAACTCCTGTAGATTAAGTTTCTTGGGTTTATTGATAATACCCAAATACCTGGACAAGCCGATATCATGAAGAAAGGCTGCAATGCCTAATTCATTCAAGCGTATAGGGTTGTAATCCAATCCCAGTCCGATATACAAAGAGATAATACAAACATTGACAGCATGATAATAAATATAGTCCTCAGGGCTGGGATAATCAGCCAGGGCAGCTTTAAGCAATCCGCTGTCCTCTGTGTTGATTACTAAATGAACTACCCTCTCAACCAGGGAATAAATCCCGCTGGCAAGGCTATCTTTATCTGTTTGAACCTTATAGACCTTGCGCGCAAGCGACACTGCCTCAGAATACAAGGCATTAGCAGTGCTATCATCCCTTCTTGGCATCAAGGCTTTGCCTGTAACGAATGCGGGTCCGGCCTTATCCTCAGATTGCCTTTCTGCCTCCTTTGCCTCTTCCGGCTTCAGGCGGGGAAATTTTATCCCCTGAGCTTGAAGCTCTTGCTTCTCTTTGGAAGGCCTGATAATTCCTGCTATCCTGAACTGCTCTTCATTCTTTATTTGTTTTTTCTTTTTGGTCATAGAATAGGCCCTCTAAATCATCGAATACCTGCTTAACAATCGCCCCATTAATACTATGTACTTTTTTCCCAAAACCGACCAATAAAGCCAAATCGCATATATTATTAATCTGCCGCGGCAGGCCAAATGAAGAAAGATAAATTTCCTTGCAGGCATTGTCTTCAAAGATATCTTGGTTTCCCCCGGCTATTCTTAAGCGGTGTTGAATATAGAGTTTTATTTCAGGCTCCTCCAATGCCCCCAGGTGATATCTTACTGATATCCGTTGCCTCAGATGAGGCAAACTCTTGATCTTCTCGATTAGCTCTGTCTGGCCAACCAGAATAAGTGACAGTAGAAATTTATTGTTAAATTGGAAATTCAAAAGCAGGCGCAATTCCTCAAATACGTCATTATCAACAATTGTCTGTGCCTCATCGATTATAATCAGGTTATGCTTACCGGTTTCTGTATTGTTCAATAAGGTTCTTTTCAGGATATTAAGTAAATCGACCTTGGTTAAGGAGTATTCTACATCGGAGCCCAATTGAGAAATGATCTCTCTAATCAGCTCCGCACTGGATAAGCGCGGATTTAGAATAGACGCTATTCTATATTTATTATCCTTAGTCAGTTCATCAACCAAGACCTGAGTGAGTAGAGTCTTTCCCGTACCGTATTCCCCGGTTAAGATTGCAGCAGGTTTTTTCTCGCGCACAGCATAAAGTATGCGCGAAAACGCCTCTTCATGTTTTGGGGCATAATACACATACCGCGCGTCAGGCGTATTCTCAAATGGCTTCTCTTTTAAACCCCAATACGACTCGTACATTATCCCTGTTCCTATTCGCTAGAAACTACTGGAACCGTCTTCTTATCCGTACTCCAGAAATAGTAATCGCGGCTGGTTTTCTTAATCTTACGACTTAAAATTCCCCGCATTTTATTCATACTTGAATCCATTTCACCGCGCCAGAAGGCAATTTCTCCCTTTTCTGATGTCTGCATTGTCTCCCAAACAATGGATCCACCCTTCTGAACGGTCAAGGTATAATTCGTCGGTGAGAAACCATCCTGGATGAGACTCTTGGCAGCAACCTGATGATCCTTGAAGGTTATTACGTCTGCCTCTTTTTTGCCTCCGTCAAATAAAGAAATTTCGATCTGCCACTCGGTATTATTTAATTGTTCTCGCTTTGCTTGTTGTGATTCGCGTTGCCTGAGCATAATCTCTTCGTCGGATTCCTGCTTCGGCTTTTCCTCCTGGTTATCCGACATCCCCGTCTCCCTGCTTACGGGGACTTCCTTAGGCGCAGGAGCCTTCTCAGCTACAGGAGCCTTTTCGACCACGGGAGCCTTCTCGACCGCAGGAGTCTTCTCAACCGCAGGAGACTCCTGAGCCCTCTTGTTCCACTCCCACCAAAAAGCCAGTGACTGCGATTGAAAAACAATTAAAAAAAACAGGGTTAAAAATAACTGTATTGCTCTTTTCATGCCTTTCCTCCTTCTATCCATACTCTTGTTATTGAACCGGCTTTTTGCCTTCCCAGCTCTGCCAGGTAAGGATGTATTTCTTTACCCAGTCTACATCCTTATCGTCGCCTTTGGCAAGCCTGAGGAATTGACGGAAATGCTCAATTGCCTTAGGCCGGTTAACCAGATATTCCGCATAGATATAACCTAAATTATAATGCGCATAAGGGTCATCGGGATTCAGCTCGATTGCCTTTTCAAACTCGGCAATTGCCCTTGAGTACTGCTTATTCTCGGTATAGAAAATTCCCAGATTATAATGCATCAATGCTGTCTGCTTAATCAGGATCTTGTTCTCGCGGGCTAATTCCGCAAATTTTCTGGGCGTCTGGTCAACCTCTTTTTCAAGTATGCGATTCTTCTTCAGTGCCTGTTCATACTCCTGCTTGACATCATTTAGCTCGTTACGGTAAATTTCGCTTTGCGCTACTGCGTCAAGCCGGTCATTTTCAAGGCGCTTCATCTTATCCTCTAACCCCCTGGCATCCTTGGTTAACCTGGCGTTTTCCTTTTCCAACTGAGCGATGTTTTTCTTTGTTTCAGGTAATATTCTATACTCAATTTTCAATTTCTCAAGAGAATTCTTAAGGCCTTCTCTCTCTTCATCTAAGGACAATTTTGCTTCTTTTAATTCTTCGACCTTCTGCCTGAGTGTTTTGGCCTGGGAAGCGTTGTCCTCTATCTGAAGCTTCAGCTCTTCATTCTCTGCCTGTAATTCCTCAAGCTCCTTTTCCAGGCTTAAATACTTGTCTTTATACTCAAGCAGGCCCTTGGTCTGGGCAAGGATATTATCACGGTCGGCTAAAAGAGCCTGGTATTCTTTTTGCAGCTTTTCATAGTCACCCTCCTGAGCGCCTGTTTCCAGTACCGCACCCAGAATAAAGACCAGGGATAAAATTGTAACCGGGAATAAATATTTTCTCATCTTTTCCTTCCTAAAAGTTCCTTGTTGGTTTTAAGCCAGACAGGGATTCTGATTTCTCAAGCGACGGATATCCCTGATAACCCTTAATCCCGACGTCCTTTATCTCTTCGGCAATAGGGCTATAGTCCTGATATTCCTTATCCAGGCGATGGCCGAAATCCCGCGTATAACCGGTAGTAAGCTCATCCCCTTTTATAATATGCGGCGTAACCAGGACCAGCAGTTCCTTGCGGCCAATATTGGCTGTCTTGTATTTAAAAAACTCTCCGATCAAAGGCAGACTGCCGAAGAAAGGGGTCTGCCTTGAATTTGTGGTTTCTTCCTCCTGGCTTAAGCCGCCGATAAGAAGACTGGTGCCGTCTTTTACCATGGCAATAGTCTCGGCAGTTACAATCTCCACAATCGGTATCCTGTTGCCCTGCGAGGTTTCCAGATAATCAACCACACTGGTGATTTCCGGCTTTATTTTTATGGTAACAAAACCTTCATCATTGATGGTCGGAGTTATAAAGAGCCTTGTACCGACCTCTATTTCATTAACATCCTCGGATACGGTTTGAGTGGCCTCGCCCTGAGTAGTAGTGGTAATCACATACTTTTGTACCTGGCCCACGTGAATTTTTGCCTCTTTATTATTGATCACTGACAATTTGGGGCTGGAAAGAATCCTGGTCTCTCCCACAGTCTTAAGATACGCAAGGATTGTATCAAAATCATAGGCATCTTCAATCATCCCTACATGCAGCTCGGAACTCCCTATGCTTGGTGTGCCTGATGAATAATTACTGGTTGTGCCGCTGAATGGATAGGAGCCGACATAGCCGGTATCCTCCAGGACCTGCTGCCTGGAACGCCAGTCGTCAGTAGAAGCCTGAACCGCACTAAAGGGGTAAGAGCCCAGGTATGATAAGCCGCCCTCTGCGCCAAGATTAAATAACCCCTCCCACTCAACTCCCTGGCTTAAGTCGTCGGACAGCTTGACCTGGATAATCTTGGTATCAATAAGAATCTGCTTGGTCTGCTGGTCGAGGCCCTGAATCATCTTCTCTATATCCCCCATCCGCTCCGGCAGGGTTTGCACAATCACTTGATTGGTACGCTCATCTGCCTTAATCGAGCCCACCTTTTTTACATCCAGCTGCTGTTTAAGATGCTTTTCCACGTCATCCGCCAAGGCATATTTTAGATTAAATATGCGGATAATGCCTTTTTTTTCCTCCATTGCGCTGAGTGCCGCCGCCATCGCACCAATCTTCTCCGGTGTATCCATTACCAGTAAAGTACCGGAATCAGTATCCAGCAGAATCTTGCCGATTTCGCTTTTAAGCGTATCCAGAAGGTTATAGGCTTGTTCGGGAACTGCGTATTCCAGCCGAAACACATGCACTTCTCGTAAATCAGTAAAATTCCTTCCGTAACGCGCCTTGTATTCCTTTTCCGTCATCACATTAAAAATGTCGCCTTGTTTCTCATATGCCAGGTTATTGCTGCGCAGCATAATATCAAAGACATCTTTTACCAGAACATTCTCCACCATCAGGGTAATACGCCCGGAAACCTCCTTGGTAGGGATAATGTTTAAACCAGCCTTGGTGGCAAGGAACTTCATGGCATCGGCTACTTCGATGTTGCGTAAATCCAGCGAGATATAGCCGCCCTCCTCGGCACCCAAAGACAATACCGCCGAAGTAAACAATAAAAATACTGCCAGTAATTTTGCAAAGATTTTAATGCTGCGCATATTAAAAATCAAAAAACCTGATTCTGCTCTTTATATTCCCAATAGCTTCTTACGGATCAGCCTTAAGGAGTAACCCTCCCGGGATAAGGATGCTATTTGTTTAAGGCGCTTGTGCAATTGCTGGCGCAGAAATAGCCGCGTATTGCCCTTTTTTAATACCACCCTCAGCAAGCCGGCGTCGGTATAACGGTTAACCTTCTGATAAGAAAGGCGGTATTTTCTGACTATCTCTTTTGCCGAGATGAATTTATCCATCATTGGTTCTGGCCGTATGTCTCCCAGGTAAGAATATATTTTCTTGCCCGGTCTGCATCTGCATCGTTAGGTGCCACTGCCAGGTATTTTTTAAAATAGCTAATAGCCTGCTCTCTATCGCCCATATATTCACCGTAAATTACGCCTAAATTATAGGCGGCTTCCGGGTCGTTGGGCCTTACCTCCATAACCTTCTCGAATTCCTCAATAGCCCTCTTATAATCGCGGTTCTGCGTATAAAAAACCCCTAAATTATAGTGCAGGACAGCGTTCTCTTCCGGAAGCTTTGCATATTTACCCTTAAGAATTCGATTCTCCTCCTCAATCCTTGCAAATTCCTGCTTTAATTGCCCGTATTCCTGGCCAACCTTAAAAAGCTCTTTTTTAGATAATTGGTATTCCTCCTCTAATTGCTCCTTGCCCTCTATGCTCTTGCGATAATCACTAAGCTCGCTATCCTGTTGCTCTACCTGCAAAGCCAACGCCTGCCTGGAAGATTCCGATTCCTTAATGGAATCTTTTGCCTGAGCGAACAAAGCAGAAAGCGAATCCCTTTCCTTTTCTAAAGCAGCTTGTAATTCTTTTAATTTTCCTGCCTCCTGGGCAACGGCAACGTATTTATCCTTGAGGAAGTTGTTTTCCTCAATCAATTCCCGGTTTTCCTGTTTAAGTCCGGATAATTCTTCTGCCTGAAGAGAATACTCCTCGCTGTAATCGGCTAACTCCTCTTCGCTTCCGTTAAGGCGGGAAACCAGGGATAAATTTTGCTTCTTCAGGCTGGCTAATTTTTCCTCATGTTCCTGGGTAAGCCGGCTGACTTCCTGACTCATGCCCTCCTGAGAAACAGCCAGCTTTCCGGATAACTCCTTGTAATCCGACTCCAGTGACCGGTGCTTAGCCTCAAGCTGCTGGCTTGCCTTTTCTGCCTCTGCTAATTCCTGCTGGGATTGTTTGAGCTGGGCTGATAAATCCTTGTTTTCCTGTTCGAATTCCTGGTGCAGCTTATCTGCAGAGAGCATTTTCTGGTTAGCAGCCTCCAGTGACTTACTCAACTGCTGATTCTCCTTATCCAGTGCATTTTGTTCTGTCTTTAAATCCTTCAACTGGCTGAGTAATTGTTGATTTTCTTTTTCTAAAGACTGTTTTTCCTGTAGCCTTTCCTGCCCTGCTGTTTTAAAAGCGCTTAATTCGTCTTTTGCCTGGCTGAGTTGTTCGCTTAGGGGCATTATCTGATTCTGCGCGTAAACAAGCTGTTTGGAAAGGCTTACCTGATTATCCTTCAGGCTCTCGTATTCCTTTGAGAGTTCTTCTCTTTGGTTAGTTATCTGCGTAAGAGCCGCTTCCAGCTCTTTGATATAATCCTTATCCTCAATATTCTGGTCCAACAGCCCCTGCTTCTCTTCCTGCAAATCAGAATAAGCCCTTTGGGCAGCAGCAAACTTCGCGGATAGCGCCTGGTAATCCGACTCCAGGGACCGGTGTTTAGCCTCAAGCTGCTGATTGGCCTTTTCGCTCTCGGAAAGCTCCAGCGTAGCCTGTTTGAGATTGGAGAAAAATTCTTTATTTTCCTGTCTGAGCTCATCATAACTGGAGTTGGTATCATCTAATTTCCCTTGCAATTGAGTAATCTGCTTTCCATTTTTCTCGGCCTCTTCGCCAAGAGAAATAACCTGTGCCTGAGAATCAACAAGCTGCCTGGATAAACCAGCCTGGTCTTGCCTTAGCGCCTCATACTCTTCAGCAGAGGCCTTCTGGGAAGCAGCCAGCTTTGCGGATAACTCTTTGTAATCCGAATCCAGCGACTGGTATTTAGCCTCGAGCTGCTGGTTTTCCCTTTCTGACTCGATTAATTCCTGCTGTGATTGTTTAAGTTGAGCTGATAAATCCTTTTTCTCCTGGCTGAACTCCTGGCGGAGCTTAGACAGGGGGGTTAATTTACTATTGGCGTCTTCAAGAGACTTGCTCAAGGACTGAATTTCCTTATTCAATTCCTGATTATCCTCTGCAAATCCCTGCCGCTCTACGCTCAGCTCTTTAAGCAGGGTTGTCAGTTTCTGGTTTTCGCCTTCCAGAGACTGCTTATCACTCAATTCCTTCTTGAGATTTCCCTGTTCTAAACTAAGCTCCTTGAGTTGCAAGGCAAGTTTTTTGTTTTCGTCTTCTAAGGCCTGCTTATCCTGGGTAAGTTGCTTATAGCCGGTTTCTGAATCACTCAATTCCTGCTTAAGCCGGGAAACCTCTTTATCGAGCCCGGCGATCTGCTCGTCTTTTTCGATTTTTAAAGCTTCTAATTCTTTAGAGCCTTCTTGGACCCGGCTGATTTCCTGCTGAAAGGTATTCACCTGCGCAGAAAGTTTATCCTGAGAACTTGCCAGCTGCTCGGATAACTGCTGATAATCAGCCTGAAGGGAACCGTATGCCTGGCTTAAGTTCTGATTCTCTTCCTGTGTCTTAATCAATTCCTGCTTAGACTCCTCAAACTGAGCCAGCAGCCCCTGCTTCTCTTGACTGGATACTGAACTATCTTCGCCAAGTGAAGATATTTTATTCTTTGCCTCCTGGAGAGACTTTGCCAGGGCTTGATTTTCTTTCTTAAGGCCTTGCTGCTCTGTAGTCAACTGCTTAACCTGAGTGCTGAGTTTCTGGTTTACCATTTCCAGGGCGAGCTTTTTCTGATTGAGTTGCTCAAAGGCAGCCCTGGCATTATTGAGTTCCTCTTTGAGCTGGCTCACCACTGCGGATGCCTGATTAAGGTCTGTTAATTCCTGCTCCCGCGCTGCCTGAAGTTCTTTGAGTTCCTTTAGCGATTCGCTGGTCAGGGAGAGTTCCTGCTGGGTGTCTCTGAGCAGATTAAAAAGCTTCTCTTTCTCATCCTGGCCTGTCTGCCCGTCTTCGGCAGCGATAAAATTCGCAATAACAAGGTTAAGGAACAATAGGATACAGACAGAAGAAAACAAACAAGTACATTTGAATTTATTTTTCATTAGCGTCCCTTTGATTTAAAACCCTTTGGCATCAATGCCTTTTTATCCGTTCCTTCCAGGGGTATAAAAACCTCTGCAGTCAAATCAGAATACTCCCTGATAGACTTAATGGCTTCCTCGCCGGCCCTGGTTCCGGCAGCACCTCCAAGCAAAACATCTCCGGTGATCAACCTGGGAGTAAGTATAATCAATAATTCCGTGCGGTCTTTGGTTTTTGTTTTTACGCTGAATAACCTGCCTAAAAACGGAATGCTGCCAAGCAGCGGCACTTGACGAGAGCTTTCTACCTCCTGATCCTTACGCAATCCTCCGATGATAATAGTGGAACCCTCTTTTACCATAATAGTCGTCTCGGTTGTGGATGTATCTTTTATAGGTATTTGATTGCCTGTCGGAGTAATGTAATAATTGAGTAAATTGCTGATTTCTGCCTTTACCTTCATGGTTACATAGCCCTCATCATTGATATCCGGCACCACAGAAAGTAATATACCTATTTCTTCGAACTGTACCTCCTCGGCTACGCTTGCCGTGGACTCGCCGGCACCGACGGTAGTAGAAATAACATAAGGTATCTCCTCGCCCACGTGTATCTTTGCTTCTTGATTGTTGACTACTGCCAGCTTCGGATTTGAAAGCACCCGGGCATTGCCCAAGGTCTGCAGGCATTTAATGATTACGTCAAAGTCATAGTTCTTACTAACTGCCCCTAAATGCATTTCTTCTGTCCCTATGCTTTGCCTGCCGGCAGAATAATTGGTACTGGTCCCGGAAAATGGATACGAGCCGACATAACCGGTATCATCCAAAACCTGCTGCCTTGAACGCCAGACGTCACTGGCAGCCTGGACTGCGCTAAAGGGGTAAGAGCCAAGATAGGATAATCCTGAACCCAGGGCTAAATCAAACAGCCCCTCCCACTCAACGCCGGTGCTTAAGTCATCGGATAAGGTAACCTTGACAATCCTGGCGTCGATAAGTACCTCTTTTGTCTTTTTATCCAGAAGTCTAATCAGGCCTTCTATCTGCTTCATACGCTCAGGCAACGTCTGAACGATTACCTGGTTGCTGCGCTCGTCGGCCCTGATTAAGCCTGCGCCTTTTGAGTCAAGCTGAGTTTTTAGCCTTTCCTCGATGTCTTTAGCGCGGGCATAATTAAGCGTAAAAACCCGCACAAGGTTTTTCTCCTCAAATCTACGCAGCGCCTCTTCCATCACTTTAATCTTTTGGGGAGAATCCATAATCAGCACATTGCCCGTCTCCGTATCGACAAAAACCCTGCCAATATCACTTTTTAAGGCGTCCAGCAGGCTGAATGCCTGCGCAGGAATTGCATAGGCAAGGCGAAAACTGCTTACTTCGCGCACATCAGCAAAATCCTGCCCGTAAAGCACCTTGTATTCCGCCTGAGTCATCACATTGTAAATTTCATCATTCTTATCATAGGCCAGGTTGTTGCTGCGCAACATAATATCGAAAATATCCTGGATAGGAACGCCTTCTACCATTAAGGTAACTCTTCCGGAAACCGCTTTAGTGGCAATAATATTTATGCCCGCCTTATTTGATAAAAACTTTAAGGCATCAATCACTTCTATATTGCGCAGGTCCAGAGAAATCCTCTCTTGCATGCTCCTTGCGGCAGCCGGTTTGACTGCGGACTGGGATTCTGTCTCCTTCAAATCTGTTGTTTGTTTATCTTGAGCTTGCGCATCCTGAGCCTGCGTTTCTTGGGCTTGAGAGCCTTGCGAATAATTAAGCAAAGAATTCTGGGCAGGGGAAAGCTGGGCATAATTCTCTTCCGCCTGCAAAGGCGTCTGGAACAACAAAAAAAGGGCGATTAACGCAACAGATAATCTGCTTGCCCTGTTAGAAATACCGCTTCTTAATAAAAAAATTCTATTTTTACTCCATTTCATAATAATATTTCTAACGGGGTTCATTTTAGCTCAATCTCTTCTTCGTTATAACTTAAAACAACCTTGTCCTTAAAGATCGCCTTTACGGTAAGGTCATTGATCTTCTGCCCCCTTTTTAAAAAATAAGCCCTATCTACCTTGGTGTCTTCGATAATCACATCAGGGTCCTTTGACCAGGATATCCCAACCAATTGAAGATTCTGGCTTGCCTGGAGCATTTTTGAAATGGGCATTTCTGTACTCTCGCTTAATTCGGCTACGCTGGTTAATCCCATTTTAAAAATATCCCTGGCCCTTGCCTTGCTTAGATAATAGGAGCCGGCCTTAATCAGCGAAGCCTCGGGCAGCTTAGACGATGCGGCAATTTTGTTAATCTCTACTGTCAGGCTTGAACTCTTATTCAAATTTATCATTGAAATTGTGAAATTAGCGACTAAATAGATTATTAAAACAGAGATGAATGCCTCAAGCGACCGGTTAATCACCTTAATCTCTAGATGCTGGACCAGCCGCTGAAAATCAAAACCTCCCTGGAATTGAGCCTGAAAGAACGAAAGCCTTGCCTTTATGGCGGAAAGAGAAAAAAGGCCGGAGAAATTGCGCCTTGCCCTCCCCGAGGTAACCTTAAGCCCGGTAGACGGCGACTCGATCAGCTTTAATAATTCTCTTTCTGGAGTAAGAGGTCCCTTCTCTGCCATCCTGTCTTTACCTCGTGCTGGATAATCTCCTCTATTATCTCGGAATCTATAACGATCTTTTTTTTCATTACCAGACTCTTCAGCGCCTTATAACAAAGCATGGTTATCTGCCGCGGGCAACCCCGTGTATACTGATAAATCTCCCTGATCGCTTCATCGAGAAAGAGGTGCATATTTGCCTTATACCCTGCCTGCCTGATGCGGAACTCGATCATCTCTTTTGTCTCCTCAAAATTAAAGGGGTTCAGGGTATATTTGAAACTTATGCGGTCAAAGAAATTGAGCATGTTCATAATCTTGGCGTGGAGCTCTAATTGCCCAAGCAGAATCAACTGCAAGAGCTTGTATTTATTCGTCTCGTAATTCAAAAAGACCCGCAGGACTTCTAAAGTAACCTCATTTAGCTTCTGCGCCTCGTCAATGATCAAGCATACCGTTTTATTTTCGGTTACACCCTTCTGAAAGAGAAACTTCTCTAATCTCGCCCTTAAATCAAGTATGTTTGCCTGCGTACCGGATAAAGGGATATCGAAATTCTGCAGAAGATAATTCAAAAACAGGCTCTCGTTTTCAAAGGAAGGGTCTAAAATCATATGGAAGACACAGTCATCCCTCTCTTTTAACTCCTGAGTAAGCTTCCTGGACAGCGTAGTTTTGCCTGTTCCCACATCTCCCAAGATTACGCTTAGGCCGCGCTTCAGGCGTAATTCTATGAGGATATTGGTAAGTGCTGTCTCGTGGGTACGGGATAAATAGAAAAATTCAGGGTCCGGGCTCGTGGAAAACGGCTCTTTCTCAAACCCCAGGACTTTATAGTAACTCATCGATTTTACCAGCCGATTAATTTACGGCGGATCAGGCGCAGGGAATAACCCTCCCCGGCCAGCTTAGTGATCTTCAACAGCCTTGCCTTAACCTCATTTTTATCATAAAAGCGTATGTTGCCTTCTTTAAAGGCTACCTGCAATAAGCCGAAATCGGTATAGTGATTTACGGTCTGGTACGAAATCCGAAACCTGTCTACAATCTCCTTGGCGGAGATTACAGTATTGTTCTTATGATTATTGCCCTTTTTGTGTTTCTTGAGATTATTCATTACGCTGAGCTTGTTAGAGTTATGGTAATTACCGAATGTACAATTATTTCAGAATATAGCACAAAATAGGCGTTTGTCAAGGGATTATTCAAATCTATAAAAAACCCGCTCTTCTTTGGAGCGGGTTAAAAACAGCGCCTGGAACAGGGAAAACCAGCTAGTCTTTCTTAAGCTGCTTATGCGTCCTTAGTACTGATTCCAGCATCTGCAGCCCCTCCCTGAAATCCTTGTCTTTATAAAATAGACCGGAAATATGATAAGCCGAAGTCTCCGCTACCCTGTCTTCAGCTATATAAGCGGTAATGATAATCACAGGCACATTTTTATTAAATTCCCGAAGCCGCTTGAGCGTTTCCAGCCCGTCTATGCCTGGCATATTCACATCAAGCAGGATTATGTTAGGGTCAAAAGACTTAACCATTTCCAATGCCTGTAAGCCGTCTGAAGCCGTCTTGACCTCATAACCCTTGGATTGAAGCCAGTATTCCATCGTAAAGAGAAAGTCTTTTTCGTCATCCACAACCAGTATCTTTTTTGCCGAAGCGGAATCCATAATCTCCTCCGTATTGGCTACTTATTCATCCGAATTATTATTATACCGCAATAATTACTATAAATCTATAAATTATTTAAATCCCCTGCTGTTTGACAGCTCCTGCTTTTTAAGCAGCGCTTGCGCTACCCCTGGGCAGCAAAAAGGAAAACTTGCTGCCTTCGTTTAACTTGCTTTCTACCCAGACCTTACCGCCGTGCATGGAAACGATTTGCTGACAAATAGATAACCCCAACCCCGTACCGCCTACTCCTGAAGTAGCTGCCCCTGCCCGTTCAAACCGCTGGAAGACTTTTTTTATGTTTTCCGGAGCAATGCCAGTCCCGGTATCCTCAATCGAAAATTCCACAGCCCCTGCAGCAGCTTCTTCGCAAGGCGCTCTACTGGCGACAGAGACAGTAATCTTGCCCCCTTCGGGCGTAAATTTTATCGCGTTGCTGATTAAGTTGGTAAGCACCTGCTCAACCCTGTCTTTATCCATTTCTAAGAGTTCGTCCGAAGCAAGTAAATTGGCCTGGATAGTTATTTTCTTTGATTCTGCCCACCTGCTTAAGAAAGTCACCACATTGTCTATCCTCTCGTTTACCTTTGCCTTGGATATACTGAGCTTAAATTTTCCCGACTCAATGGCAGCACTGTCCAACAGGTCATTAATCAGGCGCTTCAGTCTTTGCATATTGTCCTGGGCGATATTTAAGAATTTCATCTGGTTCTCGTTCATTACGCCGGCTAACCCCTCCATCAACAGGGATATATTCTGATGGATAGTGGCCATGGGCGTGCGCAATTCATGAGAAACGTTAGAGACAAAATCCGACTTCATCCTCTCAATCTCTTTCTGCCGCGTGATATCATTCAATACCGTGACCATACCGACGGTCTTTCCGTTATGGTCTTCCACTACTGCCGAGCTTGTCCTCAGCACCTTCTTGGTGGAATCGTCTGGGCTGAACAGCTCAATATCCTTTTGCAGCATGCCGTCTTTATCGGGAGAGATATTTTTTACCACTGTGAGCAAATGCTCGTCCTTGACTGTTTTGCTTAAAGGCACGCCTAGCGCATCCTTGCCTATGTCCAGTAGTTTTTCTGCGACCGGATTGGCCATGATTATCTTGCCCTGAGGGTCCACCACTACCATCCCCTCAGCCATATGATGCACGATGTTATCTATTCTCTCCTTTTCTTGATTAATCACCTTCTTCTCTTTTGCCAGTTTCTCTAACTCTGCGGCCTTGGAAGCCACTTCCTTTTGCAGCCGGCTGAGCTTTTTCTTTAAATCTTCATTCTCTGCTTTTAATTCGCCTAATTCCCCGCCCTCCGCAGGCCCGGCCTTCTGCTCCCTGGTTGTAATTTTCTCGGATATCTCCTGCCTTAGCTTGTTTACGAATTTATCCTTCTGCTCAGGGGAATAACCGGCAGCTGATAAGGCATCGGCCAGCCCAGAGAAAACCCTTTCCCGCTCGTTAGTCTTGATGAGAAATTTCGTGAGTATATTCTTCGTGCCCGAAGAGAGCTTTCCTTTATCTTTGAATTCGGCGGTCACCATATTGAGGATGTCTTTTTCCAGGTTCTTGACATCGCCGGGGCTCTCTAGTTTACCTGTAGTCAGCTTCTTAAGAACCTCCTGCCTTAGCTTGTTTACGAATTTATCCTTCTGGTCAGGGGAATAACCGGCAGCTGATAAGGCATCGGCCAGCCCAGAGAAAACCCTTTCCCGCTCGTTAGTCTTGATGAGAAATTTCGTGAGTATATTCTTCGTGCCCGAAGAGAGCTTTCCTTTATCTTTGAATTCGGCGGTCACCATATTGAGGATGTCTTTTTCCAGGTTCTGGACATCGCCGGGGCTCTCTAGTTTACCGAGAGTATAGTCCGTGGTCCTGGACTCCAGTGCTTGCAGAAGCTTAAGCCTTGCCTCATCAACACCTACTGCCTTTTTGCCTTTTTCTATCTTGACATAAGAAAACTGGGCTATTTTTATGTGCCGGATGCCGCTATCCAGAAATGCCTTGCTCAGACTCCCTATTTTCTTCAACTCTTCCGGCTCCATCAGCACAAACCCGAAAAAAGAAGACAGCTCCTCTTCGGTGATCCCGGATTGGAAGGTGAGATTTTCAATATCTATTTTTTTAAAATAACCTGCCAGCCCCTGCATCAACCCTGAGCCCTTCTCTCCGATTGACTGGTCCTCGATAAGAACCTGCTTGTCTGAAGACAGGCCTATATTGATGGAGCCATTCTTATTTAATATTTCCTGCAGCAGCGAATAAAGGTTTTTAATCGAGGAAACGACTGTGGGATGTTTTGCGGAGTAGAGGCTGAGCTTGCGGATGGTTGAGGTGAGGTTAAAAACAAATTTTATATAACTGTCGTCCAGTGATTTATCCGGCATGAGAGTTGCCTTTCATTAGTCTAAGACGCCTTGTAAAAATGATTATATATTATGTAAATTTATTTTACAATAAAAAGATAAGCAAGGCGCGCAGGATAAGATTCGTATATATTCCCGCTGTGATATCATCGCCCATTATTCCCAGACTTGTGTCTCTGCGCTGGAATAAACCGGCCGGGTAAAACTTGGATATATCCAGCGCCCTGAAAATAATAAGGCCGGCCAATAAAATCAATTTATTATCTACGGGGACGCCGAGAAGGCTTACCAGCATGCCGCTTACTTCGTCGATTACTATGTAAGGAGAATCCCTGTGCTGGAAGAGCTTAGCGGCACGGCCTGAAAAAATAAACCCTAGAATGATAATCAGCGCGGCGGTAAAAGACAAAATGTAAATATTGCCGCTTAAGACAATATAGATGAATAAACCAGCGATGCTGCCGAATGTCCCGGGGAAAAAGGGGAGATAACCGACGAAAAAAAAGCTTGCGACCAGTTTAATAAAGAAAGGGCTATATCTTGGCAATTACCCTGCGGTTCTCCCAGACATAGGAGATTCCCGAGTAAAGCGTAAGTCCCACGACAAACCACATCAGAATATACACTCCCTGATTAAAAAATTTCTCCCAGGCCGGATTCCAGGTAAAGAACCTCAACATTACCTCTTTGAGCAGAAGAAACCCTAAGATAGAAAAGATCACGAACATCTGAAAGGCGGTCTTTTGTTTCCCGGATTTGCTTGCCGCCAGAATCCTGCCCTTATTCAGGGCAAATAACCTGAGCGAAGTAATCAACAATTCGCGTGCAATGATGATTACCAACACCCAGGCTTCAATCAGGTGCATCTGGACAAAAGCGGCAAAAGCCGCCAGGATGAGAATCTTATCCGCTACCGGATCCATAAACTTGCCGAAATCGCTGATGATATTCTTTTGCTTGGCGATCTTACCGTCAAAATAATCGGAAAGAGCGGCTAATGAAAAAATCAGAAAGGCTATTGATTTGGCAGTCAGTCCTTTGCAGAAAAGAAAAAACATAAAGACAAAAGTCAAAACGATTCTTGAAATAGTCAGGCGGTTGGCAAGGTTCATTGTGGTTCTCCTAGTAAATCATATTCCAAAGTATCGGTAATCTCAACGTCGACAAAATCGCCGATCGTCAATTCCTTTTTGCTCTTTACGTAAACTAACCCGTCTACCTCGGGCGCATCGTATTGGCTGCGCCCGATATATAAACCCTCCTCCTGCTTCTCTTCGATCAGCACCTGAATGCTTTTATGCAGAAACCCGGCGTTGATCTTGCGGGCAATTTCCTGTTGGGCTGACATGATGATATTATAGCGCTCCTGCTTGATTCTCTGGGGCACCTGTCCGCGGAGACCGTATGCCCTGGTGCCTTCTTCGCGGGAATAGATGAACAATCCCAGCCTTTCAAACCTCGCAGTTTTAACGAAATCAAGAAGCTGCCTGAATTCCTTTTCTGTCTCGCTGGGAAACCCCACAATCAGGCTGCTACGCACAGCTACGCCGGGAATTTTCCTTCGCAGCTTATCGAGTAACTCAAATATCAGGGAGGAATCCGTACCGCGCCGCATCAGCCCCAAAATCCGGTTGTTAATATGCTGCAGGGGAAGGTCAATATATTTTGCGACCCGCGGGGAGGAGCTAACCACCTGGATTAACTCTTCGTTCAGCCTTTCTGGCGAAAGATAAAGTAATCTCAGCCAGTTTATTCTCTTGGAATTTCTTAAAATTTGCTTAATCATCCCTGCCAGGCTGAGTTTGCCGTACAAATCAAGGCCATATGCGGATATATCCTGTCCAATCAGGTTGACCTCGCGGCAGCCCTGAGTTTCCAAATCCTTAACCTCAGCAAGCACAGATTCGATCGGACGGCTGACAAAACCCTGTTTTATTCTGGGTATAACACAAAAACTGCAATTACTGATACAGCCTTCGCAGAGCTTGACATAGGCATAATGGCGCGGGGTAAAGCGCAAACGCTCCTGCGTATGATTCAGGGAAATCACTCCTGAAACAGCGTCGATCTCCGGAAATTCTCCAGGCAGTTCATCTGCGTATCGCTGACTCAGGCAGCCGCTGACGATTAACCTTTTAAATTTCCCCTGCCGTTTCAGCTCGATTAAATCCAATATCGCGCGAATAGACTCCTCTTTTGCCTCCTTGATAAATGAACAGGTATTTATCAACACCGCAGTTGCCTGGCTTGCCCTGCCGGAAAAGCCGTCCCCGGCAGAGCCTAAATCAACTATCTTATAGCCCTTTCTTTTTAATCTTGCGCCGAGCACCTCGGAGTCTGCGAGATTACGGGCACAACCAAGGCTTAAGAAACCTATTGTTTTAACCATCTTACTATTCGGGGACTTTTAGCCCGTCTTTTGTAACCAGAATATCTCTGATTACCTGACCGCGCCTGCCCAAAGCAGGGAGTAATTTATTGTTTACTTCTACATCCACTCCGCCGGCATTGCCAAGGGTAAACTCAATTCTTTCCTTAGCCTCCCAAAGTTCAAATTCCCCTTTTTTAAGTACCCCCCGGAAAATCGTTTTGCCGTTAGTTTTAACCTCCAGCCAACAATCCTGCTTGGCAAGGATGCCCAGCCTCGGTTTACCTGTTGTAAGCGCCAAAGGAATAACCTCCGCTTGCCTGGAAACCACCGGTTCGGAAACAGAAGATTCCTGCGGAAGCGCTGCCCGACGGCGAACGGATATGCCTTTACCGATCTTAAAAGCGAGTATGGCCAGAATCAATAAAAAAACAGAAAAAAATATCGGCTTTAGCTTAAGCTGCTCTCCAATCGCAGGCAGCCTAATCTCGGACCTTGGCAAAGGAAGCTCTAGGCTCTCCTCTGCGGCTTTAGGGGGCGGCTGCCGAGGCTGTTCTTCCTCCGGCTCTTGTTGCTGTTGCGCTTGAGGGGATTTTTGCGTAAACTCCATAAAATCCTTGGGGTCAACTCCCAAAAGATTACAGTAAATCTTCAACAGCCCCTTAAGATAAGCAGAGGAGATTCCTTCCATCCTATCCTCTTCCAGCGCCTTAAGCACCCGAACGTGAATCTTGGTCTTCTGATGAACCTGCTCCAGGCTCAGGCCCTTGGCCTTGCGCAGCTTCATCAAACTCTCGCCCCTGCTGGGTGCAGTATCTTTCTCTTTACTCATCTTTTAATCTTTTTCTTCTGAGCCGGATAACATCTTTTCTTTCAGCCACTCTTCTCTATCCACGAGAATCCGGCGGGGCTTGCTGCCCTCAAACGGCCCAACCACGCCCTCCTGCTCCATTGCATCAATCATCCTTGCGGCACGTGTATACCCAAGCCTCATTCTGCGCTGCAAGATGGAAACCGAGGCCTGGCCGGATTCTATCACTAAACGCACAGCCTCATCATAAAGTTCGTCTCTTTGGTTGCTGACGACAGTTGCCCTCTGTTGCTCTTTTAAAATGGACTCGTCATACTCCGGTTCTCTCTGGGATTTTATAAAATCCATAACCCGCTCTATCTCTTTGTCCAGCACCAGATTCCCCTGTGCGCGAATCAGCTTGGATTCGTCGGGCTTAAGAAAAAGCATATCTCCTCGTCCCAGGAGTTTATCGGCACCGTTTGTATCCAGCACCGTACGCGAGTCTACCTTAGAGGCAACCTGAAAAGAAATGCGCGCAGGAAAGTTGGCTTTGATTACGCCGGTGATTACATTTACCGAAGGCCTCTGGGTAACTAAAACCAGGTGGATACCCACCGCACGGGAAAGTTGAGCCAGGCGCGTAATCGCTCCCTCCACCTGATCCTGGGCGACAACCATCAAGTCAGCCAGCTCATCGATAATCACGACAATGTAAGGTATATTTTCCTTGCTCTGGTTATAGGCCTCGATATTTCTCTTGCCCTCACGCGCAAAGAGCTGATAACGCTCTTCCATTTCATTGACTACCCAGGCAAGTGCCACTGCTGCCTTCTTTGCCTCGGTTACAACCGGGCATAAAAGATGAGGCAGTTTATTAAAGGGGGCCAATTCTACCATCTTGGGGTCAACCATTACAAGCTTGACCTCATCGGGCGTTGCGCGAAACAACAAAGAAAGAATCAGTGAATTTACGCAGACGGTTTTACCAGAACCGGTAGTGCCGGCAATCAACAAATGCGGCATAGCCCCGAGGTCAGCGACTACGGGCTTGCCGGTAATATCCTTGCCCAGGGCAAGAGTGAGCTTGGAGGATGAATTTTGAAATTCCGGAGTACTCAACACCTCCTTGAGGTAAACAAAGCTGCTCTGCATATTCGGAATCTCAACACCTACCCTTCCTTTTCCGGGAATCGGCGCAACTACCCTTGCCGACTGCGCCTTCATTGCCAGCGCAATATCATCGGCCAGAGAAACTATGCGGTTCAGTTTTACTCCCGGAGCCGGCTCAAGTTCGTAACGGGTAATCACCGGTCCGCGCTCAATATCAGTAACCTTAACACTGATGCCAAAATCAGCCAATGTATCTTCCAATATGCGCGCTGAGCCTGCCAGGTCCTCCTTAATCTTTCTCTCGGCAAGCGGCGGCGGAGAATCCAACAGGTCTAATGCAGGCAGCACGTACTGCTTGAATTCTTTTATTTGTCTGTCATTTGCGGTAATTATTCTTTCTCTGCTTTGTGCTGATTTGGCTCCAACTGGCTGTTTTTCCGGTTTGGCTATCTGTATCCTCGGGCTTACGGACGAGCTCTTCTGGACAGGCGCCTGCTGCGTTAAAACCGCAGCGGCCTTAGTTGCCGCCTCCTTTACCTTTGGCTGCGGCTCTTTTCGTAATTTAAAGACAATCTTTCTTGGCTTGAGCCACGCCAGCACAGATAAGCCACGGATAGCCTTTAGGACGAAAGCAGACATAAAAATATCAAAGGCCAGAGTCAGAGATAAAAATATCAGAGTAAGAAAAATTATATACGCGCCTAATCGCCCTAAAGAGCCTGTTACCAATTCAGAAAAAACATATCCCGATAGGCCTCCGTGAGAAAACTGCCTTCCGGGATTCATGCCCTGGTCAAACATTGCAAACAGAGAGCTGATTGCTAAGATTAAAATAACCAGGCCAAAGATGCGCACGAACCTTAAGTCAATATCCCTCTGCCTGAATAGACGTATTGACCAGAGGATAATCAAGATACAGACCAGCCAGCTGCTCCAGCCGATGGAAAATAACAGTGCACCGGCCAAATATGCTCCGAATCCGCGAATCAGGTTATGCGGCGGGAGATTAGGGTGAGAAGTATAAAAAGACAGGTCATTGGGAGTGAAGGAGGCAAGGCTTACCATAATCAGGAGCCCAAGAGCAAAAAGAGCCGTTGCCTTGACTTCGTTAAGTATTCTTTGTCGCATGCCTTATTATTCGCTTGGAGCTGGAGCTTCTTTTGCCTGTTTTCTGCTCAGGTTAATTCTGCCTTGCTGGTCGATCCCGATTACCTTAACCTTAAACTCATCCCCAACCTTAACCTCATCTTCTACATTCTTCACAAAATGGTCTGCCAGTTCCGAAACATGGACAAGCCCTTCCTTACCGGGAATAATCTGGCAAAAGGCGCCAAAAGGCATAATCTTTTTTACCGTGCCTAGATAGACCCTGCCGACTTCAACATCTTCGGTAAGCTCCTTAATCATTGCTAAGGCCTTCTGGGAGGCAGAGGCATCGGTAGAGCCTACCAATACGCGTCCGTCATCCTCTATGTCTACGGTAACGCCTGTGGAATTGATAATCTTCTTGATATTCTTCCCTCCCGGACCGATTAAGTCGCCGATCTTCTCGGTATCGATCCTCAGGATATCGATATGGGGCGCGAAATCCGCTATCTCTGGACGGGGCTGAGCAATAGTCTTGAGCATCTTCTCCAAAACTACCAGCCTCGCTTCCTTTGCCTGGGCAAAGGTTTTCTTCATCAAATCCATATCTATTCCTTCGATTTTCAAATCCATCTGCACTGCGGTTATCCCCTCCCTGGTGCCGGCAACCTTAAAATCCATATCCCCAAAATGGTCTTCCAGGCCAGCAATATCAGTGAGGATAACTGCCCGTTCCTTTTCCTTGATTAATCCCAGCGCAATCCCTCCCACTGCCTGCTTAATCGGAACGCCGGCATCCATTAAAGATAGAGAAGCAGCGCATACCGTAGCCATACTGGAAGAGCCGTTTGATTCAAGGATCTCGGAAACTACCCGTACGGTGTAAGGAAAATCATCTTTAGAGGGTATGGCGTATGCCAATGCCCGCTCTGCCAAAGAGCCGTGGCCGATCTCCCGCCTGCCCGGGCCGCGCACCGGCTTAGTCTCCCCTACGCTAAAAGGAGGAAAGCTGTAATGCAGCATAAAAGATTTGTAGCGTTCCCCCTCCAGGGCCTCGATCAGCTGTTCGTCTTCTCCTGTGCCCAAAGTAGTCACGCAGAGGCTTTGGGTTTGACCGCGCGTAAATAAACTCGAGCCGTGGGTACGGGGAAGAATGCCTATCTCGCAGCTAATCGGACGAATATCCTTCATCGCCCTGCCGTCAAGGCGTTTACCCTGACGCAGGATATAATCGCGTACAAGCTGCTTTTCAATCTCAGCAAGGGCCTCCTTGATGTCAGGGAGCGTGAAGCCTTCAGGCACCAGCTTTTCTTCCAGCTGCGTACACAACAGGTTGATTGCCTCTTGGCGCTTTTCTTTGTCAACAATGGCCAATATCTCTTTAAGTTTTCCGGAGGATAATTCGCTAACCCGTTTTTCCAAATCCTCTCCTATCTGCTTATAATCAACCTGCTTCTTAGGCTTGGCGTTCTTTTTAATAAAGCCTTCCAGTGCCCCTGAAACATCCCGCAGGCTCTTGCTGCCGAATTCAACTGCCGAGATAAAGGTTTCCTCGCTCACCTCGCCGGACTTGCCCTCAAGCATAACTATGCCGGACTCCCCTGCTGCTACCACCAAATCAAGTTTTGATTTTTCCAATTCCGCATAGGAAGGGTTAAGGATAAACTGATTATCTACATAGCCGACGCGGCAGGCGCAGACCGGCCCCTTAAAGGGTATATCGGAAATGCATAGTGCCGTTGAGGCACCGATGAGCGCCAGGACATCCGGGTCGTTCTCTCCGTCGCTGGAAAGGACTATCGCCATAATCTGTACTTCGTTACGCATGCCATAGGGAAACAGCGGCCTGATCGGACGGTCAATTAGCCTGGCACTTAAAACCTCGCCTTCTTTCGGACGGCCCTCGCGTTTGAAAAAACCTCCCGGTATGCGCCCTGCGGCATAAGTCTTTTCCTGGTACTCAACTGTTAAAGGGAAAAAGTCTATCCCCTCCCTGATATTGGCAGACATACAGGCAGTAACTAGAACTACTGTTCCGCCGTAGCTTACCAATACTGCTGCATTTGCCTGCTTAGCTAATTTGCCGGTTTGCAGAATTAAATCTTTGCTGCCGAATTTAATTTTTAAAGTATCGTCCATACTCTTGCCTAACCCTCACTTTCTTAAGTTCAATTTATTGAGCACATCCTCGTATTTACGGGTATCCTTTTTTTTGAGATAATTCAGTAATTTGCGGCGCTTGCCAACCATCATCAAGAGCCCCCTGCGCGAATGCATATCCTTTTTATGTTTGTCAAAGTGCTCGCTAAGGATATTTATGCGTTGCGTCAGGAGGGCAATCTGCACCTCGGTTGAGCCCGTATCTTTACTGTGGGTTTTAAATTCCTCGATTACGTTTTGCTTTTTGGCTTCAGTTGAACTCATTTTTCCTCCTTCTTAATCTTTTATTATACCGTCTTATCAGGCGTAAGTCAATATTGTTGGCGCCTGATAATATCAAGCATTCTTGGCATTTCTGATAAACCTTCTGAGCTTATCGCGGTCCTTGCGGCCGGGGCTTTTCTCCAAAGAACTGGAGGCATCTACCCATTGGCTGGGGAAAACCTTAAGCGCTCTTGCGACATTCTCCGGCTTAAGCCCTCCGGACAAGAATATGGTTTTCTTCAAACCCTTGAGACACCCCAAGAGACGCCAATCAAAGGCTTTGCCTGTTCCGCCGAATTTATTCTTCAGGGAAGTATCAAACAGGTATGCCCAGGCAGCATATCCCGATAAATCCGAAGGCAGGATCTTCCTGCCCACCCTGAAAGCCTTGATTATTTTAAATCCCTTAAACCGCAGGCAAAACTCCTTAGATTCATTTCCGTGAAATTGCAGCATATCTAATTTTAAATGCTTAGCCAGCCTCTTTGCTGTCGCCTCCCTGGAGCCTGCGAACACCCCTACCTTCTTTATTGAAGGGGGGAGTTTTTTTATTATCTCCCGGGCCTTCCCCGGCTTAATATACCTGGGGCTTCTTTTATAAAATACAAAACCCAGGGCATCTGCGCCTAGCCTGGCGGCGGATAACGCATCCTCTAAATTAGTAATGCCGCAGATTTTAACCTTGGGCCTTAACACCCCATAACCTCCCTGACCTTTGCCCTGATATCCACTGCCTGCATAAAGGCCTCTCCGATAAGCACGGCGCTTACACCCAGAATCTTCAGGAATAAGATATCCTGGTAACTCTTCATCCCGCTTTCCACCACTACCACCTTATCTTTGGGTATAAAAAGAAACAGCTTTTCGGTGGTCTTGGGATCAACCTCAAGCGTGTGTAAATCACGGTTATTTATGCCGATTAAGTCGGTCTTCAGGCTAAGGGCCTTTTTGAGCTCTTTTTCCGTATGCGCCTCCACCAGGCACTCCAGCCCCAGGCCTTGTGCTAACTTTATCAATTGAGATAATCTCTCTTTGGATAACAATTCGGCAATCAAGAGTATGGCATCCGCTCCAAAGAAGCGCGATTCATAAACCTGATACTCCTCAAAGATAAAATCCTTTCTCAATACGGGAAGCTTGACCGCATTTTTAACCTCATTGATATAGGCGATGCTCCCCGCGAAATAGTCTTCTTCGGTTAAAACAGAAATGGCTCCTACGCCGCAATCCTGATAAGCCAGGGCAATCTCCCGGGGATTGAAATCCTGCCGGATTACGCCCTTTGAGGGAGACTGTCTTTTTATCTCGGCAATCAGGGAAATGGAACGCGGCCTGTTGATTGCCTTGGTTAAAGAGCGTGCAGGAGGCAAGTTTTCTATCTTTGTTTTTAAAACCTCCTCGGGAAGATGTTCTTTTGCCTGTCTTAGCCTCTCTTTCTTTTTCGCAATAATATCCTTTAGGGTATCGGACTGCTTCATTTGTTTGAATATTCCTTTAACAACTCCAGCTTTTTTAATGCCTGCCCGGAATCTATGGATTCTGCTGCCAGTTTAATGCCGCCTTTTATGGAAGCGGACCTATCGGCGGTAAATATGGCGGCTGCGGCATTTAATACTACAATATCCCGCACGGCTCCGGTTTTTCCGTTTAAAACATCCATTAAAATCCCGGCATTATCCTCTGCTGTGCCGCCGCTTAAATCGCTTAGCCGGGCCTGCGGGAAACCAAAATCCCCGTAGCTTATCTCATCCTCCTCTACCCTTGCCCCCTTTACTTCATAGACCAGGGTTTTTCCCATCGTAGTTATCTCGTCCATCTTATCCAGGCCATGCACTACTAATGCGTGCTCTATGCCTAAATTCGCAAGCGCATAGGCCAAGATATGCGCCCACCTGCTGTCATAAACTCCCAATAATTGATGCGTTGCCCCTGCCGGATTGCTTAACGGACCCAGGAAGTTAAAAATCGTCCTGACTCCCATAGCCTTCCTCGCCGGCATAACATATTTCATTGCCGGATGGAATTTCTGCGCAAATAAGAAGGTAATACCTGTATCATCCAGGCACTGCTGGCTGATCTCCTTGTTCATATTGATGTTTACGCCCAGGGCTTCGAGAATATCCGCGCTTCCCGACTTACTGGATACACTACGGTTGCCGTGTTTTGCAACCGCTATCCCTGCCCCGGCAGCTACAAAAGCCGCAGCCGTTGAGATATTAAAGGTGTGCTTCTGGTCTCCGCCTGTTCCGCAGGTATCCAGAATCACCCTATGCCTGCTGTTAATCTTAGTGGCATAACGGCGCATGACCTTGATTGCGGCTGCTAGCTCCTCGGAGGTCTCGCCTTGTTGATTAAGGGCAGAGAGAAAAGCGATGATCGCCGGCGTATCCACCCCGCCGGACATAATCTCCTCCATCACTGCCTCCATTTGAACGGCAGTCAGGTCCTGGCTGCGCGTGAGTATTTCAGTAGCTTCTAGAATCATATCTTTAGGAAATTTTTTAAGATATCCTTTCCTCTCCTGGTTAATATTGATTCGGGATGAAACTGTACACCCCACACAGGCAGGCCCTTAACCTTCAGGCCCATTATCTCCCTGTCTTTTGTCCAGGCAACTACCTGTAATTGCGACGGCAGATTACGCCTATTCACAATCAAGGAATGATAGCGGGTAGCCTCAAAGGGGTTGGGGATATTCTTAAATATGCCTTTGCGGTTATGGTAAATCATTGAGGTCTTCCCGTGCATTAATCTGGCTGCCTGGATAATCTTACCGCCCCAGGCATAACCTATGCATTGATGCCCCAAACACACTCCCAGTATGGGAAGCCTGCTGCCCAGCTCGCTGATTACCCGGCAGGAAATGCCCGCGTCCTCTGGCCGCCCGGGTCCGGGAGAGATTACGATTCTCTCGGGTTTAATTTTTCTTATCTGGGCGAGGGTGATTTTATCGTTACGGAAAACCTCAATCCGCTGGCCCAACTCTCCCAAATATTGCACAAGATTAAAGGTAAAGGAATCGTAATTGTCGATTACCAGTATCATTTTTACTCCTACTCCTTTTCCCTCCAGAGACCGGCTCCCAATTGCCTTAATTTCTCGTCGAGTTTATCGTATCCGCGCTCTAAATGGTAGATACGCGAAACCGCAGTTTGCCCCTTTGCCGCAAGCCCTGCCAAAACAAGTGAGGCCGAAGCACGTAAGTCAGAAGCCATTACGCTGGCTCCGCACAATTGCCTTACGCCTTCAATAATCGCGTGCGGACCCTGGCGTTGAATATGCGCCCCCATACGGTTAAGCTCGGCAATATGCATAAACCTGTCAGGATATACCTTCTCCGTAATTACGCTCACGCCTTTAACCAGGCTCATCAAGGACATCACCTGTGCCTGCATATCCGTAGGAAACCCGGGGTAAGACAAGGTAGTGATGTTAGAAGGCCTTAATCGCCTGCTTAGCCTTAACTTTAATGTTGTTTCTGTTTTGCTGATCTTTGCGCCGATCTGTTCCAATTTGTCGATGACCGCTGCCAGATGCTGCCAGACAACATTTGTCAGCTTGATTTCTCCGTGAGTAATCAGGGCGGCAATCATAAATGTCCCTGCCTCGATGCGGTCCGGAATAATTTTATAATCTGTGCCGTGCAGGCTCCTGACGCCGTGTATCTCAATCAGCGGCGTGCCGTATCCCTTAATCTTTGCCCCCATGGAAATCAAGAATTTAGCTAAGTCGCATATCTCCGGCTCGCAGGCAGCCGACTCAATCTTGGTTACGCCTTTTGCCTTGACAGCTGCCATCATCACATTGGCTGTTGCCAAGACAGAAGAACCGAATGCCCCGCCTAAATACATGTGCGTGCCTGAGAGCCGAGCTGCATTGGCCACTACATAACCCCGGTCAATGTCTATGTCTGCCCCCAGCGCCTTCATGCCCTTTAAGTGCAAATCTACCGGCCTTAAGCCTATAACGCAGCCTCCGGGCAGAGAGACCTTGGCCTTCCTGAACCTGGCTAAAAGCGGGCCAAGCACACAAAAGGAAGCCCTCATAGTGGAAACAAATTTATAATCAGCTACCGTATTAATCTGGTTGGTTGACTTAACCCAAACCTCGCCATTTTTAAAATCCGCTGCTTTACCCAGGGAGCGCAATATCCTGATCATCGTGTATGTGTCACGCAGCTTGGGCGCGCCCCTGATACAGCAGGGCTCGTCGGTTAAAAGGGTAGCAGCCAGTATCGGCAGGAGTGCGTTTTTAGAGCCGGAAATGGCAACCTCTCCCTTAAGCCTCCTGCCTCCTTCGATAATCAGTTTATCCATTTCTCGCCCCTTGCCTTAAGCGTGCCACAATTACTCTGTCTATATCCTGATAATCTCTGGCGACTTCAATGATTTCGAACCTCCCGGAAGAATCAAGCAGATTTTTTATTTCCGGGCACTGACTAAACCCCATTTCAAGAATTAAAAAGCCGCGGCTCCCAAGATAGAGGGGCGCCTCTTGAATAATGCGGCGGTAAAAACATAGGCCGTCCCGGCCGCCGTCTAAAGCAATGCGCGGCTCATAACTTATCTCCGGCGCAAGCCCGCTGATTTCTGCAGTCGGGATATAAGGGGGATTGGAAATTATTAATGCATAATCCCTGCCGCCTGGAGGAAATAAATTGCTTTGATAAAAATTAACCCCTGCATTATTTAATCCTGCGTTTTTCTTTGCGACCTCTAAAGCCTGTTTTGAAATCTCGGACGCATCAACCTCTGCATCTTCCAGGAGCCTGGCTAAACTTATGGCTATGCAGCCTGAGCCGGTCCCGATATCCAGGATTTTCAACCGGCAACCGGAAGCTGACAATTGACAACTGAATTTTAATGCTGTTTCTACTAAGATTTCGGTTTCCGGACGCGGGATAAAAACTTCAGGGGTCAAACTAAATTCCAGGCCCATAAACTCAGTTCTGCCTAATATATACTGGATTGGCTCGCGCCGCATCCTTCTCTTCAGGGCATGCGCTAAACAAAGGCTTTGACGCAAATTAAGTCTGCGTGACCGATTAAGATACAACTCCTGCCGGGAGCATTTTAATACCTCAGTAAATAATAACTCGCTTTCATTCATTTTTTTTAACCAGCGCCTCGGAAATCGCTTCCAGTTCGCCCTCTAAAACCGCCTCCAGCTTATGCAGGGTAAGATTAATCCGGTGGTCAGTAACCCTGTGCGCAGGAAAATTATAGGTGCGGATTTTCTCGCTGCGGTCTCCGCTACCTACCTGAGATTTACGTTCTGAGGATAACTTCTGCGTTGCCTGCTTCTCTTTGCTATCCATCAGCCTTGCCCTTAGTACCCTTAAGGCCTTGGTTTTATTCTTTAATTGAGAACGCTCATCCTGACAAGTGACCACGAGTCCGCTAGGTAGATGCGTAATCCTTACCGCCGAATCCGTGGTATTTACGCTTTGGCCTCCGTGGCCCGAAGCGCGGAATACGTCAATTCTTAAATCACTGGGGTTGATCTCCAGCTCCGTGCTCTCAGGCTCTAATAATACCGCAACCGTAGCCGCTGAGGTATGGATGCGCCCCTGTGTCTCGGTGCTGGGAATGCGCTGTACGCGATGCACTCCGCTCTCCCATTTAAGGCGCCGGTATGCCTCCTTGCCGCGCACGCTGAAGATAATCTCTTTAAAGCCCCCCAATTCCGTGGGGCGCGAAGAGAGTAATTCTACGCTCCAGCCCAGCCTCTGCGCATACTTAATATACATCCGGTATAAATCAGCTGCCCACAGGCTTGCCTCTTGTCCGCCGGTACCGCCGCGAATCTCAATAATAGCATTCTTGTCTGCCCGGCCCGTACGGCTTTCGGACTTCTCTTTAATCTTATCAAGGCATTCCCGGCTTTTTTCTTTAAGTTCTTTTATTTCGTTTTCTATCATGCGCAGAAACTCTTCTTCATGCTTTTCCTTAAGCGCCTTTTCCAATTCGGTTATCTCTTCCTGGCATTGCTTAAACCGCCGGTACAAGAATACGGAATCGGAAATCACGGATATTTCCTTGGCGTATTGGTTATACTGAGCCTTATTGGTAATGGTTTCAGGAAGCGCCAGCAATTTCTCCAGTTCAACGTAGCGCTCCTCGAGCCTTTCTAATTCCTTATGCATTTTTAATGAGCCCTCAACTTACGGAACGCAAGTGAACGTAAGTTGTTTGGGCGAATTAATCCCGACAGCAAAACACTGCGAAAATTTATAGCTAAATTTTCTTGTTGCTGTCGGGATAAGTTCGGACAGATAAGTTATATCCTCACTTATCGGATTTCTTGCCGTATTTCTTCATGAATTTTTCCACCCTGCCTGCGGAATCTACAAACTTCTGCTTCCCGGTAAAAAACGGATGGCAGCTGGAACAAATTTCCACCCTGATGCTGGGCTTGGTTGAACGGGTGTGTATGGTATTTCCGCAAGCGCAAACAATCGTACAATCCTGATATTTCGGATGAATCTTCTCTTTCATCTCTCTCTCCTCTTACTGGTTCATGCTGTTTAAGAAACCCTCATTATTCTTGGTTTGAGATAACTTGTCAATCAACAACTCCATTGCTTCAACGTTGTTCAACTCGTTAAGCACCTTTCTTAAAATCCAGACCTTTTGTAATTTATCCGGGGCAAGCAGCAACTCTTCATGGCGGGTATTTGATTTCTTGATATCTATCGCCGGGTAAATCCTTCTTTGGAAGAGATTCCTGTCCAGCTGCAGTTCCATATTTCCGGTGCCCTTGAATTCCTCGAAGATAACGTCATCCATACGGCTGCCTGTATCCACAAGCGCAGTGGCAATAATTGTCAGGCTTCCGCCTTCCTCTATGGCGCGCGCTGCGCCAAAAAACCGCTTTGGCTTCTGAAGCGCGTTAGAATCTATTCCTCCGGAGAGCACCTTGCCGCTGTGCGGAATTACCGAATTATAGGCGCGTGCCAGGCGGGTAATACTATCCAGCAGGATTACGACGTCCTTCTTATGCTCCACCAGCCTCTTGGCCTTTTCCAGGACAATCTCCGCAACCTGCACATGCCTGTCCGGGGGTTCATCAAAGGTGGAAGAGATAACCTCTCCCTTGACGTGGCGCTCCATATCCGTAACCTCCTCCGGCCTTTCGTCAATCAGCAGCACAATAAGGATAACATCAGGCTGGTTTTCTACTATCGCATTGCCGATTTTCTGCAGCAGCACTGTTTTTCCGCTATAGGGAGGAGCGACAATCATGCTGCGCTGCCCGCAGCCGATGGGAGTAATCAAATCCATAATCCGGCATGATACCTCATTAGGCTTGGTCTCTAAGACAAACCTCCTCTGCGGGTAAACCGGGGTGAGGTTATCAAAGAAAATCTTCTCTTTAGACTCCTCCGGATGTTCGAAGTTTACAGCCTCGATCTTCAGCAGCGCAAAGTACTTCTCGCCCTCCTTGGGCGGCCTGATTTGCCCGCTGACCGTATCTCCTGTTTTTAAATCGAACTTTCTTATCTGGGAGGGAGAAATATAAACATCATCCGGACAGGGTAAGTAATTATAATTCGGAGACCTTAAGAAGCCGAACCCTTCTGGCAGAATCTCCAAGATTCCCTCCCCAAACATCAAGCCCTCTTTTTCCGCCTGTGCCTGGAGAATTTTAAATATCAGGTCCTGCTTTCTCAAGCCGCTGATTCCGTTAATCCCCAGCTGCCTGGCTAATTTATTGAGCTGGTCTATTTTCATATCCTTAAGCCTGCCGATATCCAGTTTCTCCATTTTCTTCTCGGGTTTTTCAACTGCCTTTTCTGCCTTGTCCATCTTTTCCGTCTTTTCTGCCTTGTCCATCTTTTCCGTCTTTTCTGCCTTTTCCATCTTTTCCGTCTTTTCCGTCTTTTCTGCCTTTTCTACCTTCTCCATCTCTCCCCTCCCAGGTTAATAATTTTATTCCAAATCCCAATGACCTGTTTCAGCGTGCATTGCCTGCTTGCGCTGTTATCAATCACAAAATCTGCAAACTTAATCTTTTGCTTCTGGGGCAACTGGACATCCAGCCTTGCCTTTATCATATCAGGGCTTAGGCCCTTTTTCTTTAGCCTTTGCATCCGCACGTGCGGCTTACATTTCACCACAATCAACTTATCCAGCCCAACTGATAATCCGGATTCTATCAATAAAGCGGCATCCACTACTATAATCTTCCTGCCGGAGAAACTCTTTATCCTCTTTTTGATTATGCCGATAATAGCCGGGTGTATAATTCTGTTTAATTTCTTTAATTTTTTTTTGTCCGAGAAGACTGTTTCGGCCAATCTTCTGCGGCTGATGTATTTTCCGGAAAGGATCCCTGTTGGGAAACATGCAAGTATCCTACGGTATACGGCAGTATGGGGCTGTATCAGCTTATGGGCAATCCGGTCGGCATCAACCAGAGCCGCGCCTTTCCGGCGAAACATCCCGGCTACGGTTGTTTTGCCTGCCCCGAAACTCCCCGTAATCCCAACCAGTATTTTATTCATCCCCTCCTGGATACTGACAATCTAACGCGCAGCTGCCAATTGCAAACCCTCTTTGCTGGTAATTAACTTTTGGTAAAGCTTGATATACTGCCTTGCCGATTCTTCCCATGAGAAATTACATTCCATTGCCTGCTTCATCTTTGCCTGCCACTTCTTTTTGTCCTGATAAAGCGAGAGCGATTCTTTTGTTATCTCAAGCAGTGCGGCTGCTGAATAATCATCAAAGATAAAACCGTTGGTTGAATCGATTGTATCGGCTAAGCCGCCGGTTTTATAGACGAGTGGTATGGTTGCATATTTCAGGCTGATCATCTGACCCAGCCCACAGGGTTCGTATTTTGAAGGCATGAGAAAAATATCAGAGCCTGCGTATATCTTATGCGCCAGGGAATTATCGAATTTAAGATACAGAGAGAATACCTTAGGGAATTTCTTGGCTTTGGCCTCTAATAGTTGGTGGTATTTAATGTCCCCTGTGCCCAATATAACCAATTGTAAATTGAGCTTACAGATCTCATCGAGAGCCTGCGCCAGTATATCCAGCCCTTTCTGCTCAGCCAGGCGAGAGACCATGCCCAGCAGAGGTACATTGTCCTTTACCGGCAGTTTGGAAATCTTCTGTAAATCCTGCTTGTTTTTAAGCTTGTCTTTAGGGTTTTTCGGACCAAACTTACGGGCGATGAATTTATCGTCTTCTGGATTCCAGGCAGAATAATCCAGTCCGTTCAATATTCCGGTTAGAGAATCGCGCCGCTTTGTCAAAATCCCCTCTAATCCGCAGCCGAATTCCTTAGTCTGTATCTCCTTGGCATAGGTGGGGCTGACCGTGTTGATGCAGTCGGAAAAAACAATCCCGCCTTTGAGGGTATTTCCTTTACCGTAAAACTCCAGCTGTTCCATATTGAAAAAAGACCAATCCATGCCCAGCTTTGGGAATGCCTCACGGGTAAACAAACCCTGGTATGCCAGGTTATGGATAGTCAGGAGTGTCCGGCAATTTTTATAAAACGGGTCGGTGGAAAGCTTTGTCTTAAGAAACATGGGGATATAAGCTGCCTGCCAGTCATGAACATGGATTAGATCGGGCTTGAAATTAATCTGCTTTAAGAATTCCAGAGATTTCTGGCAGAAGAAAGAGAATCTTTCCAGGTTATCCGGATAATCGCCTTTCGAGGTACCATAGAGTCCCTCGCGGTCAAAGTATTTATCATTCTGGATAAAATACACCTTGATTGCATCGCCCAGCTTGGATGACAAAACCCCGGGCTTGACGACCTCGGCAACGACCTTGGAAAGCGCAGTGTTCTTGTAGAACGGCATCAAGACAACTACCTCTGTTTTTAGTTTTTCCAGCGCTAAGGGTAAAGCCCCTGCCACATCAGCCAGGCCTCCTGTCTTTGCAAAAGGCACAACCTCTGAAGCACAGATTGCTATCTTCATTCTACCTCCTCCATTTCCAGCCAGTTCTTTCCCTTTTTTACCGTTACCTTTATGGGAACCTTGAAGGTACAACAACCCTCCATCTTCTCGCGCACCAATTGAATCAGCGCATCCGATTCTGCAAGCGGAACTTCAAAAACCAGCTCGTCATGAATCTGCAAAATCAGTTTTGACTTAAGCCCCAAAGACTGAATCCGCTGGTAAACCTCAACCATTGCCTGTTTAATCAGGTCTGCAGCCGAACCCTGAATCGGAGTATTCACCGCCTGCCTTTCGGAAAATTGCCGGATTCCGGAATTCTTATGATTAATCTCCGGGATGTATCTCCTGCGCCCTAATATCGTGGTAACAAAGCCATCTCTTTTTGCCTTTTCAATCTGACTCTGGATATACTCCCCTACCTGTGGATAGCGTAGAAAATAGGCATCAATGAAATTGGCTGCCTCGACCTGGGAAATGCCCAGGTCCCTGCTTAAACCATAACTGCTTAAACCGTAAATAATTCCGAAGTTTATTCTTTTGGCCACATCTCGCATCTCATCGGTAATATCCTTCTGGTCTAATCCGTAGATCAGGCAGGCAGTAGCAATATGTATATCCTGATTATTGCGGAAAGCCGAAAGGAGCTCCTCGTCAGAGGACAGATGCGCAAGGATTCTCAGTTCTATCTGAGAATAATCAAATGATATCAGGCAGGTTCCTGCCTGGCCGGCGATGATCGCCTTGCGGATCTTGCGTCCGATTTCTGTTCTTACGGGCAGATTCTGCAAATTGGGATTGGAAGAACTCAGCCTTCCGGTTTCGGTTCCTGTCTGGTTGAAAGAGGTGTGTATCCTTCCTGTAACCTTATCTGCCAACTGAGGCAGCGCGTCTATGTAAGTAGATTTAAGCTTGCTGAGCTGACGGTATTCCAGCAGCAGGGCAGGTAATTTATGTTGTGAGGCCAGGCTCTTCAATACCCACTCATCGGTTGAGGGTCCGGTTTTTCTCTTTTTCACCACAGGTAATTTTAATTTTTCAAAGAGGATGCCCCTTAATTGTTTTGGTGAATTTATATTAAACTGAGTGCCGCTTATATCGTATATATCCTCTATTAATTTTATCAATCTCTTCTCTATATCCCGGGAGAGTTCCTTCAGCACGTCCAAATCCAGCTTTATGCCGCTTAACTCCATCTCTGCCAGGACTTCCACCAAAGGCATTTCGATACGCGCAAAAAGCTCAGAAAGCTCCTTTGCCTTTAATTCTCTCTCTAATATTGGTTTTAATTCGCGGATTAAGCTTGCACCTTGCTGATGATCAATGGATTCTGCGCAAGGCGTCTTATCCAGATAATCCCAGGCCAGGTCTGCTATTGTATAGCCTGACCTGGAAGAACTCAGCAGGTAAGCCGCAATCATCGTATCGAAATGCATGCCCTTTAAAACCAGCTTATCATTTGCCAGGGATATCCGTAAGCGCTTCAGGTCATGGCTGATTTTTTTAATAGCGGGGTCTGCCAATATGCCTTTGAGTTGCGGTCCGGTTTTATCCGCACGAAGGAATTTATCTTTGGAGTAAAATACAAGATTCTGCGCATCCTCGCCGTAGAGAATCAACTCATCAGCGGAGCCGAGTAAACCACTAAGCTCGCCATCCGCAAGCGGCACCACCTCGACCGGCTTTGGCGCTTCTTCTTTCAGTCCTAAATCCTTGATGAATTTCTTGAATTCCAGGTATTTAAACAACCTGAATAATTCCTTCGGGTCAGGCTTTTTGATTTTTAATTCATCTAATTCGAAATCTATATCCATGTTTCCGTCTAGAACCGCCAACTCTTTACTCAGCCTTATCTTCTCTAGGTTTTGCAAGATTGCCTTTTTTGCCTTTTCCTTCTTAATCTTATCTACGTTATTTAATAATTTTTCCAGGCTGCCGAATTCTCCGATTAATTCTGCCGCGGTTTTCTCCCCTATGCCCGGTACGCCCGGTATGTTATCTACGTCATCTCCCATCAATGCGATAATATCGGGTATGGCTTCCGGGCCCACTCCAAAACGCTGGCGTACCTTATCCCTGTCATAAAGCATGCCCTCGTCCTTGTATGGGCTGAATACATGGGTGTCTTCGTCTACCAGCTGCAGGATATCCTTATCGGAGCTGACAATAATCACCGGCAGGCCTTTCTGTTTTGCCTTCTGGGATAATGTAGCAATGACATCGTCTGCTTCGAATCCTAGCTTCTGGTACATTGCTATTCCGTAAGCAGAAACTATTTCTTTAATCAGGGGGATCTGGCTTACCAGGCCGTCCGGCATGGCAGGGCGCTGTATTTTGTATTCTGCGAATTTCTTCAGCCTGAAGGTATCCCTGGAAACGTCAAAACATACTGCCATAAACTGGGGGTTTTTTTCTTTTAAAATCTTATTTAATATGCCGATAAAGCCGTAAATGGCATTCGTAGGCTGGCCAAAGGAAGTGGCAAGGCCCTTTAAGGCATAATAGGCGCGATAACAGAATGCCGTGGCGTCAATTAAATATAGCCTGCGCTTACTCATTCATTTCCTAAACTGATTTATTTAAGTACATACCTAGGCTGGATAAAATCAAATATTTGCTTTTAGGCTTGATTGAGGCAATCTCCGCGGCTATCTTGTTCAGGTTGTTAAAGTTGGCGTTTTGTCTTTATGCGAGGATTGATACTATTGTAACATATTTTCCTTAGCATACAAGATAAAAATCGAAAAGTCAAGAAAAATCATAGAAGCGCGGGCATGCTTAGCGCCGGGTGTCCTTTACTTTTTAAAAACTCCAGAAGTTGTTCTGAATTCGTAGCTTGCGTCTCATCGGCAATCTTATCCAGGAAATCCGGCTGGCCGATATCCTTGCAGCGCTGTTTTAATTTATCGCCTAAGGTCTCTTTTAACTCCTTAGGCAACCAAACTATGCGCTTAATACCGCCGTCTGCGGAGATAAACTTTTTACTTGCAATATAGAGCCTGCCTATCCCCAGAAATCCCGGGGTCTGTACCCCTCCTCCTACTGAACCTGCCAGGGTAGTAAAGTTCATGCCGCAGGGGGTCATTCCGGAATAATCGCGGTGCACGACCATAAAGCCGTTCGCCTCAGGGATAATCGCCACAATACACTCAAAACAGCCGCAGCTGGTTTGCGGGGAATCCATCAGAGAATACATGCTTACCTTGCTTATGCTTTTATTCGATTTCGCGTTGACAAAATCGTTCACGTTCTTCCACTGACCGAATTTCTCATCAAGAGCCTTGCCTTTTTCTACCGGCTGGTTCGGGCCGGTAGGGGTAATCTCAAAGCAGGCCTTGGCATCAAGCCAGGAATAAGCTCCGCAGAGACCCAGGCGCTCAGGCGTAACAATACAAACGTGGTTGGGCGCAAATGACTGACAAAGTGTGCAGCTGTAGAAGGTATCCACGCTTTCATCGGTCATGCCTCCGATGCGCTCATCACGGTAATCATAAGACTTCTTTGCCTCCTCCAGTAATTTCTCTACATCCTCCTGCTTTGTATACAGCTTTACCTGAACCTTATCCACGATTGCGCCGTATTCCTTATGGAACATAGCATGCAGGAACACGCCAAAATGTTTAAGCCGCAAGCCCTTTTTGAATGCCTCCTGGTTTATCCTGATCCAGCACATATCCCTCTGGCCTATATGCATAATCCCCATTGTATAGTTTGTATAGCGGTGGATCTGGCGCTCCAGGACCGGCTCAAAGTCTTTTTGCATCTTGCGGCCGGAAACCTCAACGATAATCGCCAAAGGCATTGATTTTTTGCCTTTCTTTTCAAACTGGTCTATATCCGGGCCGATAACCTCAACCTTACCGTCCTCGACATCATTGGATTCTCTGGCTTTGAGATATTCAAAGGCCAGGGAGAATTTTCCGCCGAATTCTACATAGAGATTTTCTTTTCTTACCCGTTCGCCTTCGAATGCCGCTGCATAAGGAACAGGAAGGGGAATCTCGCTAATCGCCACCTTCACTCCCCTCACCTCAATGGCGCGCGCAACAATCTTCTTGTGATCCAACTCACTGACCAGGGCTTCGTAAGTAGTTATACCCGAAGGTTTAATTTCCGGAATGCGCGTATCGGCGATTACCGGAAAACCCATATTAATCGCACCTGCGCCTGTAGCATACTTTAAATCATCCACCTCGCCCAAAGCCAGACCAAAAGCAAATACCCTTTCCTTTGTATAAAGCAGGCACTTCTTTGCCTGGCCTGCCTTTAACCCCCCGAAGGTAAGAGCCGAACGAATCGCCCAATTCAGGGGATAGATTGCTGAAAGTGTATCCCTTCCGTAAGGAACTATATAATTATCCCAGCCCATTTGCACGTCTTCCTCGATTAACTGGTCGATTATCGAACGTCCGCCTGAGCTTGAGCCGGCAAAAATAAGTATATTTCTCTCCTGCAGTTGCCGCACGATATCAACTGCCGTCTGATTGTCAGGTGCAGCTCCCAGGATTGCCGCAAAACCCGGCATGCGGCCATCCACGAGCTGAATCCCCAGGGAGCGCATAATGGTATCGGTAAAAAAACCGTTACAGTCCTTCTGCGGCTCTTGTTTATAAAGATAGCGTAGGGCCATAATAATCTCTTCAGCCAATAGCGTTGCAATACCCGCATCCAGCGCATCTCCCAGATAAGGAAGCCAGATACCTTGCGAAGGGTCCTGCGGCAATAAAGACTTGGCGTGTTCTAATATCACCCTGGCGTCCTTTAGATTCTTGGCCTCCATCCCCATCAAGGCATTAGCCATGGGCAGATAAAATGCCGTCTCTGGAAACTGCAATTTCTCCGATTCCTGCTTTTCCTGGATTGCCTTGTTTAAGAAATCCTCTGCTTCTTTGACTATTTTCTTAGCACCCCGGATAACCGAAGCTGCTACAATCTTAGACATAGGTAAACCTCCTAAACTATATAGACTTCGTCTTTCTGCTTAACTAAATCCAGAACCTTCGCATAGTTGAAGCCTTCCGAAATCAATTCATCTTTTATCGAAGAAACATCGGCGCCCTCTTTGATTAAGCTTAGAAAAACACCGGAATTCTTAACGTCTCCGACGGCGATCATCCCCACGAGCCGGTTGTTCTGCAATACAAATTTTTTATAAATTTGCCTTGGCTCGTCGAGAAAAACCAGTTCTTCAAAACCGGTTCCCTTAGGTCTGGTTACGCCCATGGAAATAGAGGCAAGCTCAAAAAACTCGATGGAATTCATGGTCATCGAGCCATCATACCTGACGCTTTCCCCCAGCATATTCCTGCCTGCGATTCTGCCCTGCTGGACGGCATTCGGCCAAAGCGCATTCACGGCGCTGTTATTATAAGCAATGTCATGAGTCTGGGCTACGTCTCCGGCTGCATATATATTGGGAGTATTTGTTCTCATATATTCATCAACCAGGATTCCCTTGTCTGTCTTTACCTGTGTATCTTTGATCAGTCCGATGTTGGGCTCAACCCCCTTACCCACTACCAGGATCGAGCAGGCAATCACCTTTCCGCTGTCCAGCTTAACCGCTTTCAAATCTCCGTTACCCAGTATTTCCGATATATCCCGGCCGGTCAAGATTTCAATGCCCGCCTCCTGGAATCTTTTCATAAATAATCCCGCGCCCTTTTCATCGAGCATCTGGGAAAGCACAAAATTAGATTTCACGATTATCTTTAGTTCCTGTTTTCTCCTGTGCAGCCCGTAAGCTGCCTTGAGGCTCACTAAGCCTCCGCCTAATATGCAGGCAGAAGAAGATACCTGCGCTAAATTCATAATCTCTTTCGTATCCGTTATCGTCCTTAAACCGAAGACGCCCCTCTTCCTGATTCCTTTCAGGTCAGCAGGTAATTTTGCAGATGCCCCGGTAGCAATCAGCAGCGTATCATAATCCAGCGATGACTTATCCTCAAAGACTAGCCTGTTCTTTTTCGGCTCTACCTTAACTACCTTTTGATTAAGCAACAAGTTCAGGGCGTTCTCTTTATAAAAGCTTTCCGGGCGGTAGATTAATTCCTTCTCGGAAATCTCGCCGGCTAAATAATAGGAAATCAAACAGCGGCAGTAAGCCTGATAATCCTCGTTGGAGATTACGCTAATCTTGCTTTCCCTGTCTTTAGAACGTATCGCCTCGGCAGCGGATATCCCTGCTGCGGAGTTACCGATAATCACAAAATTTTTCATTTATAACCCCTCTAAAAGCTTGTCTATATCAACGTGTTTATTAACCATCTTCTCTACTGCCTCGATCTTCTTCTTATCCTTGGGCCTGATTTTTATCATCAGGTCGTGGATGCGCGCGGCAGTACCGTAAGTATCGTGCTTGGATAAGAGTACGGGTATCTTGCTTAGTTTGAGCATCTCCATAATTGTCTCATGCGGCTGCATATTGCCCGTAAGCACAATGCCGCTGACATGCACCTCTTTGGCAGAACGGGCAAAATAGCAGCCAAGGGAAGCCAGAATCATATCCTCGCGGTCTCCGGGCGTAATCAATAATACCCGGTCAACCAGGTAGTTCAGGGCATTATGCGGCTGCATCGCGCCTACCACTATTTTCTTGACCAGATTATTCAAACTCTCCTGGCCTGATAAGAGCTTAAAACCCGTTTCTTCCAGTATCTGCTCGACTGAAGGGCAAGACAAAAGCGGCAGATAAGGAATGACTCCCAATACCTCAACGCCCTTAACTGCCAGGCCGCGCCTGACTAACCTGTTTATCTTCGGAAATTTCTCCGGCAGGACCTTATTAATAATCACCCCGGAAAGCTCAATGCCCTCTTTTTCAAAAAGCGATTTATTCAGCATAACCTCATCTATCGGTCTGCCAATCCCTCCAGAAGAAATAAGAATTACCTTTGCGCCTAATAATTTAGCTACATAAGCGTTGGAATGGTCAAACACCGAACCTACGGCGGCATGGCCTGTACCTTCGATGATCATCAGGTCTTTATCCTTGGCTATCCGCGCAAAGGCTTTATTTATCTGGCTGGTTAATTGCTCCTTATCTGGATTAAGAATGTATTTCTCGGTAAAGCCCCTTTGCACGGCAATCGGGCTCATGTCCTTCAGGTTATATTTTATGCCCCGGGATTGGAAAACCCTCTCCATTAAAACCGAATCCTCATCTACCTTCTCGCCCTCTTCCACTAAATAGCGCTGACCGATGGGCTTGATAAAACCGATTTGTTTGAATCTCTTCTTGAGATTGAAAATCAGCCCTAAGGCAACCGTGGTCTTGCCGTCATTTTGCCTTGTGGCTGCTATGAATATCTTTTTCATCCTCTTCCATCCAGATAATCGCCCCGGTAGGGCAGGCTTTTACGCAGGCCGGCTCATCCAAATCCTTGCATTTATCGCAGCGTATTGGTTTTTTGCTCTTCGGGTTAGGCCGGATCGAGCCGTAAGGGCATACCATCACGCACATCCAGCAGCCCACGCAACGCTTCTCATCGTGTAAAACCATGCCGCTTTTCTCGTCATAAACCAATGCCATTGCCATACAGGCATCCACGCAGGGATGCTCCTTGCAATGACGGCATGAATTAGGAAAATTCTTATCTCCCGACGTATAAACCTTCTTGCGCGGCAAAGATAAAACCTCTTCCTTCAGCGCCTTGAGTAATTCCTTACTCCCAGAATGCGCCACTGCGCAGGCGATCTCGCAGGATTTGCATCCCAGGCACTTTTTTATGTCATAAAATATTTTTTTCATATCCTAAAAAGGCTATGCTTTTTGTTCATACATCACAGGCTCAAGTTTCAAATCCCTTCTTTTTTTATCGATATGCTCTATCATCAACCTTGCCGCTTTGACCGGGTCAACCTCAAAAGCAAACTTGCCTCCTACTATTTGCTCAAGCTCTCCTGTTATAAAATCAGTAACGCCCTGGCTGCCCAAAACCGGCTGGGGAGTGCCGAAAACGGTAAATACTCCGCTGGCAACAAAATAAAAACCAATAGAAATTGCCTTTTCGCTCATCCATTCAGGAGCAGCGCCTGCTGCCGGCAGATCGCTAAGCTTATCACCCAAACCTCCTTCTTGGACAATCTTGGAACAGGCAAGCCAGGACCCGGAACTGCTCAAGCTGGCAAAGGAGAAGGGGGCAAAAGGGATAAATCTGGCTGGTATGTGCTGTACTGCCAATGAGATTCTCATGCGCCACGGAATCCATGT
>JBHPGP010000008.1:0-42133 GCA_042570305.1 Candidatus Omnitrophota bacterium | reverse complement strand
TCCCAGCAGCAGGCAAGGGAAATCGTAGAAAGAGCGAATTTGCAGTCGGAGAAAAAGAATGCCCAGCTGCTGGAGCGCATGCAGGCAAGAGCAGTAGAGGTGGGCCAGCAGGCAGTGGCTTATGTCTTAGGCAGCCCGTCCCGGCGCATACTGCAAGAGGTATTAACGCAGGAATTAATCACAGAGATGAAGGATATAAAGCTTCCCGATAATATACGCCTGGAAAAGGGGGGATTGAGGGTTGAGGCGGTTTCCGCGTATCCGCTCAGCGATGGGCATAAACAGGAGATAGAGCAGGTTATCCAGAAGCGCCTGGGAGGCCAGGAGCTGGAATTCAGCTTCAAGGTTGATGAGGGGATAATCGCCGGGCTTGTGCTGAATTTCTCCGGCAGGGTGGTTGACGGCAGTTTAAGTAACCGCCTGCGGCAGGCAGTAGTTTTAATTCAGGAAAAAAAATAAAATATTATGCTCTCACTGGTTAATTTACAAAAAGACAGGAAGTCGCTGAGCGAGCTGCATGGCGTAATCGAGGTGCTCAAGGGATTTTCCATAATGCAGTTAAAGACACTTCAGCGGCATAGCTGGGATACGGTTTTTTCCGACAATTTAGAAGATTCCTTCCGCATCCTGAACCTGAAGTACGTTATCCATCCCTTCTTGAAAGATGACCCTGATTTGCCGAAGGCAATAGTGGTGGTGACTTCCGACGAGGGATTTAGCGGAGAGTTGAATACCCTGCTCATCGAAGAGGCACAGATGCGCTGGAAGCTGAAGGACGAATTGATCGTGCTGGGAGAGCGCGGAATCAATTTCCTGCGCAGCCGCGAGCAGGAATTTGTGGAATTTAAGCGCGCCAAGGAAAAGGAATTGACTCATGCAGACGCCAGGAACCTCACCGCTTATTTAACCCGCAATTTCCTGGACAAGTTATTCGGACGCGTGGATGTTATTTATCCGCGTTTTATCTCGCTTACCAAGCAGATTGTAGTTACCCAGAGGATTCTGCCCTTTCATCCGCAAAAGGCAATCAAGAAAAAGGCTGCGGTTCCCCGCGGGGCACTGATTGAGCCCGGTATCTCAAGCCTGGTGGATATTCTGGTACGTTTATGGCTGATGCAGGTAATCTATGAGATTTTCAGGGAGGCGCAGCTTGCCCAGACAGCGGCGCGCATCCTGCAGCTTGCTCAGGGTGTTGTTGATGTGCTGGTAAAACACACTGCGCAACACATAGATAATCAATACTAGCGTAACAATTTGGAAAATGATTAATTGAAAAATCATAGGCACATAATTACTAATTCGCTTCGCTCAAACTTGACCACTCCCGGGCTAATCTTAAGTTTCTTAACCGGCATGTTTTTGCCGAACCCCAGGGTGACTTCGCCTTCACGCAGGCGGGAGAGCAGGGTCTGATGGAAATCCCAAACCGAAAACTCTCCGTCCTCTCCGGGTAAAACCACCTCTTTGACAAACCCGTCGAAAAATACCCCCTGGACATCACGGATAATCGCATGCATAGTTAGCGCAGAATATTCATAATTGCCAGAAGGGCCACCACCGCAATCGCCTCGGCAAAGATAAACGCCAGAATCATTGAGATAAATATTCTGGGGGCTGCGGAGGGATTCCTTCCCAGCGCATTCACTGCCGCATAACCTACTGCGGCAATTACCGCCGAAGGGCCGGTAGTGGCAATCAGCATTATCAGAACCGCGGTAATTGTATTCATCTAAATTTAATCAGGCAAGGCAAACCCGGTCTTTGCCTTCTGACTTCGCCCTGTAGAGTGCCTGGTCTGCCTTCTCGATTAACTCCTCGGTATTGTCGCCGTCTTCCGGAAAGGCAGACACACCTATGCTGATAGTCGTAGGCAAATGCAGCCTTGCCAGGTTCAGCAGCCGCTCGGCAACCAGAACCGCGTTTGGCTTCTGCGTATGCGGCAGGAAAATAACGAATTCCTCTCCGCCGTAACGAAAAGACATATCATTGCCGCGCAACGAAGTATTAATCAGCTTGGCCAAATCCTTTAATAACTCATCCCCTGCCTGATGGCCGTTGGTATCATTGTATTTTTTGAAATTATCAATATCGAACATCAGGATGCTCAGGTGCTGCGGGTGCTGCCTGAGCTTAAGCATCTCCTCTCCCATTACATCATAAAGATAACGGTGATTATAAAGGCCGGTTAAGCCGTCAATCAGGGAGAGCTGGTGATAATAACTCTTCTCGCCTGCCTCACGCTTCAGGCGGTATTGTTCCATTGCGTGCTCCAGGACGATACGCATTTCCGAAGCGTTAAAGGGCTTGGTCACATAGCCAAAAGCCCCCTCTTCCATCATATCTATTGCCTCAGAGATAAGATTGTAAGGAGTAATTGCCACAACGCCGACATGAGAGTCTGCTGCCTTGATTTTTTTGACCAGTTGCCGGCTTTCCGTAGAAGAAATCTTTATTTCTGTGAGCACAACGGCAAAGCTCCTCTGCTTAAGCATGCCCAAAGCCTCTTCAAGCGTAGAGCTTATCCAAACCTGATAGCCGTACTTTTTAAGGATACTGCTTATCAGCTCGCTACTTTCTCTGTTATCTTCAATTATCAAAAGCGGCGCTTGCTCCATCTCTCTACCTCTCCTTTAATTAACAGGAAATTTACGCAACAAAACCTATTGATTCAGTTTAATTTATATTATATTAACACTTATCGATATTACAAGGATTATTTTTCGTTTTTGGTAACTACAGACAGCGCTATGACTTACTTCTTAAAATGGGGTCAGAATTATTTTTCTCTCTTCTTTGGTCTCCCTGGGGGCCTAATGATAATTTCTTTATCTATCTTCATCTCTATTTGCTCTTTAAAACTACTACTTCCCAGGAAGCCGCCCTTATTGGTCATTTCTCTGACTAGTTTCAAGTCTGAACTGGATATTGCATTCCGGAAGAATTGCTGATAACGAACTTGTCTCTCCTGAGGATTCCTGCCTAAACCATTATACCAAGGATCTAAGTCTAAAATAGAGCTTTTTTCGCCAAAAGCCCTAAAACGATAACTCGACCAGCGATACAACTCAGGGAAGCCGACAATTCCTGCCCTTAGCGGATTCATTTCAATATAATGCAAACAAGTTAGAAAATATTGCTCTTTTTCAATGAGCGAACATTTGAAGCGACCTTCCCAGAGCGTACCGGTCCGATTATGACTCCTGTTTACATAATGTACATATTTGGCACCTAATAATTTCATTAATAAACTTATGTTTTGCTTTTCTTTGGGTTCAGCGAGCAGATGAAAATGGTTACCCATAAGGCAATAGCTGTATATAAGACAAGGGTGTTTAGCTTTTGCCTCTTGGAGCACCTTTAAAAAGAATAAATAATCATAATCAGCGAAAAAGATGGGGTTTTTGTTGTTGCCGCGTTGAATAATATGATAAGGTAAGTTGGCTAGAAATATACGTGGCCTTCTAGACATAAAAATCCCTCCTTTCTAAGATCAATAGACGAAAAAGGAGGGAAAATCTAACTAAAAATAATTCTGACCCCGTTTTTTGTTAGTCGACGTCGATTCCCTCTGCCTCTATGCCTTCGAGTTTCATGCTAAAGGGCGAGGTGGCGTAGCCAACTTCATAGAAATCTAACCTGGTATCAGCAATTTTTCCTTGAATCTTATAATTATTATCGCAGCCGATAAAAGCGAATGGATGATAGAGATTTTCGTAATAGATATCCTCCCATGTATCTGACATTCTTCTTAAGCCAAAATCCCAGTTAAAGCTACCAGTGTCTTCAGAAACAACGTCTATAAATACTCCACCTGCGCCGGTACTGCAGGTTATGTCTGTCCAAGTCCCGGTTGAACCTAAACTTCTGCTAATTCCATTCGTATGAAATACCGCTCCGTCAGTGATATAACCTATAAGATAAAAACCTATGGTATCACTTGATTCTCTTCCATCGCAGATTTGACTGGTATCACACCCAATAATTGCCCAGGAATGATAAGTAACCTGACGATAAAAATCATCTGTGCTGCCGTTATTTCTTACGCCATAAGAATAGCCACTACCTGGAGAAGTAAATTCCCAGATCAAACCAATAGCATTACTAGGTACATCACTGGAAGTATCCAAATCTCCCCAGCTCGTGCCAGGATTATACTCAATAGTGTTGGTAAAAAAGACTACGCCGGTAGTAGTATAGCCAACTATATAAACATGCATATTTGAGGTGTTTTGCGGAGACATCTCGAATACATGGGTCGCAGCGTTAACTCCGCTAATTGCCCAGGCATGACTACCGGAATAAAGCGCACTCGTTGGATGATTCCCTCCATCCGTGCGTATTCCAAAATAATACGTCCCATCAGCTACAACATGCACGATGACGCCGGTTACATCTGAGCCTAATCCAGCAATATAGTCATCCAGATCATAATCAGCCCAGCCAGAAGCAGTTAAACTTACTTCTATAGGTGTAATCCAGTGAAATGTCTGTTTGGGGTCTTTATTCAAATCGTCTGACTCAAAATCATCAAACCTAATATACCTACCTGCATCATCTTGATGCCCAAAGATGCCGGTCTTGGTATTTCCGGTGATTGAACTATCTGTAGTTGATATTTTTGTAACCCCATCTTGTTTGCCGATAAGGCTATTTCCGTCTACTTCAATTCTCAAGGTTGCGCCATTGGGAGTAGCCCACCCTGTGCTGTAACTGGCTACTTCTGACCAAGCTCCATTAATTTGCTTACGCATCTGCCATCGCTCTTGGCTTAATAGGTCACTGCTACAAAAAGAATAGAAAGTTTCGGCGCTCGTAGATACGCGAGCAGTAGGACCACCCCAAGTATCCTTATCACCTGAAATCCAGACTTTGGCTTGTGCATAATGGTTGGCAGTAGCCGGCTCAGGAGCATTTGCATAAGCTGAATTGTCACTATATTGCGTAGTTGTTCTAGCCTGATTACTAACAATGTCTATATCATTTTCGTACTCAACCCATGACCACCAGCCCTCAGAAGATGTCCCTAATGCATCGGCGTCGGAGCGATTGAAGCTATCTGAGATAGTACTGTGTTTATATTCCGGCTCCGGGTCTCCAAATATTAAATCGCCAAAATATATGCGGTATTTACCATCCGCTCCGGCCTGAAGGGGATTTACCAATCCCGCACCTTTTTTCTCAATCAATATCTCAGCCAGAATATCCCTGAGATTATTTTTTTTCAAGGTAATCCCTAACTTTTTTGCAAAATTTCTTTTTGCTTTCGAATTTAAATTAACGGTAAGAGAAGTCCCTAAGGGAACTAATTTTGCATCAATAGGCTCAGTATCGGCATCCAGATAACAAATAGCCCAACCATCTGGCTTGGCGATATCGGGCCTTAAATCAATCAGCCCCCAATCCTTACCATATTCTGAAACAAGTGGCCGGTATGGGTCTTCGCGGGTTCCTGTACCTGTAAACGGCGAAAGAAAATAATATCTCTCGGCAAAGCAATTAGTGGTAAATAGGCAGAATAACAGGGTTAATAATAAACCCCTGCTTATCTTTTGTATAGCGTTGCGTATTGTAAAATAAGTCATTTAAGGTCTCCTGTGGAAAACATCCTTATATTGCGTCCCGCTTTTTGTATTAACGCGTAAAATAGTTCTGACCCTGACCCCGTTTTTGTTATAAAACCCTTTTTTATTGCAAAGTAACCAAAACTAAAATCTTACCTTCTTCCTCATCTAAATTTTCCAAGGCCTTACCCAGAATTGTTCCTGGCTTATGCTCTTTAGCCAGCATCGCATAGCCCTCTTTATCGCTGGTAGTAAGCAAGTCTCCGGGTTTAATCAGGCCGTTTACTGTAGTTGCCTTAACATATACCCTACCGGCTAAAGCCAAAGGCGGCTTTATGCCATTTGTAAACTCGAAAGGCTGAGGAGCGATCTGAAGTTGACTTCCCTCAAAGAGTATGGCCGGCGCTCCGGAAACAATACCTGCTACCTTTGTATCATAGCTCTTTGCGCTCTTTTTAAGCTTTCCGTTTTCATCAATTACCAAAACGTCACCAATCTCAACCTCTTCGTTTGCTTCAAAGAGCTCAGCAACGTCATAACCGAGTTCACAAACAGTGCCCGGAGTACTGCTGTTCCACTGTGTGTTACTTCCAGAAACGTCATTCTGCATCTTTGCTTTGATGTTTCCGTTAACATGTAAGGTTGCAGTAGGATTCGTTAACCCGATGCCGACGTTGCCGGAGCTGATAATCAGGTCGCCGGCAGGGGTAATTGTCAGGTCTCCTGTGGAATTAGAGATAGTGGAACTTGTCCCGGCAATCTCTAATTTGGACGCAGGATCCGTTGTCCCGATGCCGACGTTGCCGCCGTCAAGAATCGTAAATACCTCGGCTCCATCATTAAATATATTAACAATGTCGGCTGACGCATCCTGTTGTAACCGCAAAAGTACTTGATCATCAGTATCATGGTCATTAATAATATCGACTACGGGAGAGTCAGTGTTACCAGAACTTCTATCCCTGATCACTCGCAGCGTATTCCCAGTGCTTGCACCAGTGCCTCCCATTTGTACCAGAACTGTGTTAGGTGAACCTGCAAAATCTCCATCTACATGTAACTGATATGTTGGATTCGTTGTCCCGATGCCGACGTCGCCGCCTACTTCTGCGAATAAACCAGCAGCAATTCCAGCCGGACGAAGGTGAATATTGCCATTACCATACAAATATGTCTCGTCTGCTGTGACATTATGTATGGCAAACGATCCAAGTGAGTTGCTTACCACCAAATCATTGTTATTATAAGCATCTGCATTTGCCCCAATTGTTAATCTGTTGACGCAATTCGTTGTCCCGATACCGACATAACCGGTAGAGTCAATATACATAGCCTGCGCAGTACCATCCTGATCTTCGATATGAAGCAAATAGTCAGGAGAGTCTTCCCCCGCACGAATGTGTAAACCGTTAGTGCCTGTTGGGCCAGAGATTTGCAACAAAGCATCCGGATCCGTTGTCCCGATGCCGACGTTTTCATCAAAATATGCATCGCCATTAGCAACGTAGAGACCCCAGCCATTTGAAGAACCATAAAGAGCAGTAGCGGCATCCCCATAGGCAGCAACTGCCATATCGCCAGAATCTCCATTAGAAGTAGCATTAACGCCGATACCTGATTCACTGTAAGCATAAACAGCACTACCTGTACCATATGCTTCACCATAAAGCCCGCCTGTAGAACCTGTTGATCCAATACCTGCAACTCCATAGCTACCAGACGACTCACCAACAATAGCAGTCATTGAAGAAGTAACAACATTCAATTTAAAAGATGGATCCGTTGTCCCGATGCCGACGTTGCCGCCATCTGCAATACGCATATATTCCGTTTGGTCACTCTTGCGAAACCTGAAGCCATAGCCTGAATCAACGTATTGATTAAAGTTGCAGCTTTCAGCATACAACCAAGCAGTACCCTTGAGCTTTATTCCGTCTCCGCCTCCCGATGAATCCACAACCAACTTGTAATCCGGATCCGTTGTCCCGATGCCCAGACGGCCGGTACCCTTGATCCAGACAAGGTCTTCGTCTCCTCCGAATGAGCCGCCGTCGTTAAACTGGACCTGGGTATCATCGCCCCCTGGCGCGCCCTCTCCGGCAGTGCCGAAACGGAACGTATCCGGGTCAGCAGAGCAAGTGCCGGCAAAAAGGAAAATCATCAAAATCGCTAAGAATTTGGCTTTCATAATTTTACCTCCTGTTTTAATTCTGATTATACAATGCATATATCCCTATTTTATCTTTATATCCTTTATTTTACCCTTTATTTTCAATCTGTGTATCTAATTTTTATTTTTGATATTTGATATTTTATTTTTGATTTTAATTAGTAGTCCAGGTGCCGTGCGCACCGGCAATAATCCATTCGTCAGTTGAGGCAAGCTCAACGGTTATGGTTGCATAATCCTGGTCTGTCTGGCTGTTGGCGATAGCCCCGCCTGCTGTTGAGTCTGCGATAGTATCGCTATCTACGGCATCAACGGTTACTGTGCCTGAGTTAAGTTTTATAACCCTGAACCAGCCGCCGATATTAGTTGAGTCAACCGAAGGAAGAGTTACTGTCTGGGCAGAGGTACTGTCAACAGTAATTGTCTTGCCAAAATCTGCGGTGGTTAAAGTTATGCCTGTATCCGCTGCCTGAGTGGGAAACTTAGCTGCCTTAAGTGTCCCATCAATCTCAAACTCATCGCGGTGCTGGATAGTGTTATCAGTACCTTCATCGGTGACTTCCGAGCCAGAGCCTATAATCTCATTACCGATGGCGTAGTTGTTACTAGTGTATGTATCCATGTATATGCCAACGTTATTGCCGTCAAGAATATTTGAAGAGATAAGATTGTTATCTTGGTCGTATTCGTTGTCAGCAATCCTGATTCCTTCTCCGGCACTATCAATAATAGCATTACCAGCGATAATGTTATTGTTGCTGCCGGCATTGACTCCAGCCGCACCCAATCTGATACCACGTCCAATGCTTCCCTCAATAGAATTGCCAGTAACGGTGTTGTAATCAGCTCCAACAAGAAAGATGCTGCCGTAAGCGCCCCCTCTTTCCATATTATTGCCAGCAACAATGTTGTTGTGGGCATCGTAGCCTAGATAGATATTAGCCCACGAATAATTGTTCCATAGAATATTATCTACAATAACGTTGTAGGTGCTCTTATAGAGTGTAATACCAGCCACCCAAGTAGAGAAAGCATTATCATATATATGGTTCCCTTGAATAAGATTATTGGTATTTTCTTCACCATCAGCACCACCTAGAAAAATCCCATCCCCAAAACAATCATACACCCATGTATTCTGGATTCTTGATTGATGAACATCCTGGTTAAAGTAAATTCCAAGGTTTTCACGGTCGTTATAAGTTGCCTTCACTCCATCAATAGAAAGATCGGCAATGGTAACACCGGTAACTGTGGTTCCTCCGTTGCCTACAGTGATAACTCCGTCATCTACGTCAGTATTATTTCCTGCTCTTTGCAGGAGGGTTGACCTGCCTGAACCGACTAAAGATACATTGGATTTAGTGATGTCAATGCCATCGCCGGCTGTGTCTCCGATAGAATAGGTTCCTTCCAGGAGAAGTACGGTCCCGCCACCAGCGGATAGGGCTGCAATCGCTGATTCAATTGTTGCGTCATCATCCGTACCGTCGCAAACATAACTTGCATCTGCCCTGGTATCATCGAGTGAATCAGAGGCTGCGACAATCAATGTCGGACCCGCAGTATTGGTAGCATTATCCCATACAGGATTTGCGCTTGCTCCCTGGGTTTTTAAGTACTGGCCGCTGGTTCCCGGGGCTAAGCTAGCCATCGTGCCTGTACCTGAGAAGTAAAGCGTGCTCCCCTGAACAGTTGAACCAAAATTCTGTCCTGTGCCTCCTCGTGAGGTTGCAAGCTGTGCTTCAGAACCCAGTACACCGCTTGAAACAGTAACCGGACCGTCAGTAGTCAACCCGGAGAAAGTAATCGGCCCAGTAGATGCGATGCCTGTTGCCGCGGCAATATTGCCGGCATCCTCAACCTGGAATAAGTCTCCGGCACCCACGGTTAAAAGCATATTCGCCTGCAGCGAGGTATCTCCGATGCCTATTCCGGTGCCGTCATTGAATAAAAGGCTGCTTGCCTCCCAGTCACTAGCACCATAGCGTAGGGTCTGGCCTGAGGTGCCGGAAGGTAATCCGCTGGCACTACCCCAACTTAAAACTCCGGAACCGTCAGTAGTCAATACCTCTTGGCTGTCTCCGTCATCAGTGGGAAGCGTATAGGTAATGTCTGTGCTTTGGGTTGCCCCTTGGAAAATAGTATAATCGCTTGGGCTTCCCCCGCCTTCTAAGATGCCGAGCTGCCCGTCAAGGGTCAGGTCATAGACAGGGTCTATATTTTTGATTCCTACCTTATCTCCAAAGTAGCCTCCCTCGCTTACGCTTAATGGCCCGTTACTGAGTATCCCGCCTGAGCCGACATTCAGTCCGCTTCTGACATATAAGTTGTTTCCGATATCAACGTTCTCGGTTACTTCAATGGTAGAAGCAGAGATGTCTCCGATGTTAGCGCCAGGTGAGTCAATGCCGGAGATGTCGAGAATAGTCATACAATCAGCAGAGCCGCCAGATGCAATATAAGCATATTTTCCTGAAACAAAAACCGGGCCTCCCCCATCAAAATAAGTGGTATTATTATAAGAGCCAACATAACTGGGCAAAGAAGGATCAGAAACATCAACTACAGTAAAGGTGTCACTACCGGCTGCTGTCAAATAAGCATATCTGCCGGAGACATACACCTGCCGGGCAACATCGAGATAGGTTACGCTTTCATAGCTCCCGGCAAGCGATGGTGAAGTAGGATCAGAAATATCAACTATAACTAGTTTATCTCCTTGTGCTCCACCACAAGGCAAATAAGCATACCTGCCGGAAACATAAACATCCCTGGGTACCCATTCTGGTTGTGCTGCTGTAAGCGTACCAACCCTGGTAGGGCTGGCAGGGTCAGAAATATCATAAATACTAAAGGGATTATAGCTCCAGCCAGCATTTGCTATATACGCATATCTTCCTACGACATAAATACCCCCTCCATTACCAAGATAGGTTTGATTATAGTAACTCCCTACATAACTTGGATTAGAAGGGTCAGATATATCCAAAATCGTAAAATAATCATCGGTTCCACCATCATGCCAGCCCACTACGTAGGCATATTTACCTGATATATAAACATCGTGAGCACTATGAAGATAGGTTGCATGAGTATAACGGCTGACAAAACTCGGAGAAGAAGGATTAGAAACATCAATGATGGCCAAGGCGTTATTATTAGTTTCAGCTAAATAAGCATATTTTCCAACAACATGGATGCCATAGGTTTGGTAACTAGTAGTAGTCCAACTTCCTACTACACTAGGTGACGAGGGGTCTGCAATATCTACAACACGTAAAGCATATTCTTTGGTTACATAGGCATATTTCCCCGAAACATAAAGTGCCATAGCAGCAGTAATAGGCACTGAGCCAACGTAAGTCGGATTAGATGAAATAGTCTGCAGCATAGCACCGCCGGTAAGGTGCAGTTTCTCAGAAGGTTGCGTGGTTCCAATACCAACCCGTGAGTTTTGAGTATCAAGGTTAAGTAAGCCGGATTCGATGTTAAGGGATGAAGTTTGAGTATTAGCTAAATCCCAGGCAGTGGCAACAGAAGTAGTGATAGCTCCTCCGTCAATCTGCAGGTCATCGTCTATTTCCAGGTCGCCTGCAATAAGCAGGTCGTCTGCTCCGTCTGCCAGTGTGCCGGTTGCATCGCCAATTTCGAGGGCAGCTCCTGGAGCATCTACTCCAATGCCTACATTGCCTGAAGCCAGCACAGTGAATACCTCGGTTGAGCTGTTATTCAGGTTCAGTATATCCCCTGCCCCAGCCTGAGTGGCTGAGATAGCTGTTGTGGCAGTGTCAACGCTCAAAGCGAGCTCTCCTGATGAATTAACCTGGAATAAATCTCCGTCGCCTACAGTAAGCAGGGCTCCTGGTGAGGTATCGCCGATACCAATGCCGGTTGTGGTATTAAATAACAAGTCATTGGCTACCCAGCTTGAGCCGTTATGACGAAGCGTCTGGCTTGCAGTGCCTGAAGGAAGCGATGGCGAACCCCAGCTTAAGACTCCTGAGCCGTCAGTGAGTAAGACCTCTCCGCTGTCTCCGTCATCAGTGGGAAGCGCGTAGGTGATGTCACTGGCAAAGCTGGTTTGGTCACCACCCTGGAAAATGGTATAGTAGGTGGAGCTGCCGTCCAAAAGACCAAGATTTCCGTCAATGGTTAAGTCATAATCAGGGTCTACTGCTTTGATTCCTACTTTATCTCCAAAGTAGCCTGCCTCGCCTACGCTTAATGGCCCATTAGCGAGTATACCGCGTGGACCAACATTCAGGCCGCTTCTGACATAGAGGTTATTGCCGATATCGACATTATCGGTTACTTCTATGCTTGAGGCAGAGATATCGCCTATATTGGCACCGGGCGAATCAATGCCGGTGAGGTCAATTATGGTAAAAGCATCATCGTTCCTGGCACAAACATAAGCATATTTTCCTGAGACATAGACTGCATATGCACCCCAAAGATAATTTGGTGAACCTGAACCTGAGATTGTGCCTATATGAGCTGGAGAACTGGGATCAGAAACATCTATAACAGTCAGGGCACTATCGTCACCAACAGCAACATAGGCGTATTCTCCAGAAACATAGACTGATTTTGGGCCATCAAGATAATTTGGCGAGCCTGCTCCGGTAATTGATGCAACGTGAGACAGATCAGAAGGATCAGAAACATCAATGATGGTCAAGGCATCATCAGAATCATCGCCACACACATAAGCATATCTTCCTGAGACATAAACACCTCGTGCAGCCCGAAGATAATTTGGTGAACCTGAACCTGAAATCGTATCAACATGGGTTGGATTTGAGGGATCTGAAACATCTATAACAGTCAGGGCATTATCGCCATAAGCAGTAACATAGGCGTATTGCCCTGAAACATAAACATCCCATGCCCCATTAAGATAATTTGGTGAGCCTGCTCCAGTGATAGAAGATACGTGAGATGGATTTGAGGGATCTGAAACATCAATAATGGTCAAAGCGTCATCATCAACTGCAGTAACATAGGCATATTTTCCTGAAATGTAGACTGACATTGGGCCATTAAGATAATTTGGTGAGCCTGCTCCAGTGATAGAAGCTACGTAAGATGGATTTGAGGGATCTGAAACATCAATAATCGTCAGGGCATCAGCCAGGCGAGCAGTAACATAGGCGTATTGCCCTGAAACATAAACATCCCACGCCCCATTAAGATAAGGTGAGTCTGAGACTGAAATTGAGCCTGTAACCGATGGTGAAGCAGGGTCGAATACATCAATAATAGTCAAGGAGTCATTATCCCCTGTATCATAACCAGCAACGTAGGCATATTTTCCTGAGACATAGACTGAAATTGCACCCTCAAGATAGGTTGTTGAGGTAATTGAGGCAACGTGAGTTGGATTAGAGGAAATCGTCTGCAGCATCCCCCCGCCGGTCAGATGCAGCTTTGCGTCAGGGTCGCTTGTGCCAATGCCCACGTCATCGGTAAAGATGTTATCTGCAGCGTAAACTGGAGCAGAGCAACCTAAACAGTACAAGAATAATGCAACCAGCATGAATATCGAGGCTGCAATAATCTTGCTTGTTCCTGCCTGTTTAAGTTTAGTTTTGCTCATCTGTGTCATCATCGCCGTTTAACTCGTAATCCAGGTGCCGTGGGCCTTGATAATCACCCATTCGGTCTCCGTAACCAGCTGAATGGTGATGGTTGCATAATCCTGGCCTGTCTGGTCGTTATAAATAGTCCCCCCTGCCGAAGAATCCGCAATCGTATCGCTGTCTGCGGCGTCAATCGTTACCTGGCCTGTGCCGACCTTAACAATCCTGTACCAGGCGCCGATATCAGTTGAGCCAACAGATGGGAGATTCACTGTCTGAGTACTACTACTGTCAATAGTAATGGTCTTTCCAAAATCATCGGAATCCAGGGTTACGCCTGAATCAGTGTATGTGTCATTCGCAAACTGTGCTGCCTTAAGCGTCCCGTCAACCTCAAACTCATCGCGGTGCTGGACAGTATTATTAACGTTGGTACCGTCATCTAAAAATGTACCGGAATAGCGGTTTCCGATTAAATAGTTATTGGTGCAGTTGGATTCAGTTGATCTAACCCAAATATCATAAGTAGTTGAATCAGTAATATCATTGGAGGAAATAATGTTATAATTGCTGCTAGCATTAAGACGTATTCCATGAGTGTTATTATGAACTTTGTTACCAAAAACAATATTATAACTGCTGGAATAATTGAACTTGATGCCAATCGAACTGTTATCCGCACTCACATTACCAATGATAGCATTCCTACTCGCCGTTCCATACATTTGTATGCCCTCGCCAGTAGTATTCCGGCAAACATTATTCTCGACGGTATTATAGTAAGAGTTTGTCGTAACCATAATGCCGTTATCAATATTGCCCTGGCAAATGTTACCGGAAATAATGTTATATGAAGAACGGGTAAGCAGAATTCCTGAATCGCTGCTAGTCCTGACGTCATTTCCCTGGATTAAATTGTAGGTATTCTCTTCTCCGGAAGCGCCGCTGAGAAGTATCCCGGTGTTATCAAAATCATGCACCCAGGTATTCTGGATTCTAGACTGATGCACATCCTGGTTAAAGACAATCCCGTTTCCGGAGGTGTTATTAGCTTTATTCCCATCTACCTGAAGGTTGGCAATGGTTACTCCGGTAACCGTTGTGGTCCCTCCATCCCCAGCTTGAACCACAGTACAATCGGCACTATTAGTTAGAAATAGTATAGTCCCCCTGCCTGAGCCAACCAGAGATATGTTAGAAAGCGCATTGCCGCTTGAATCAGCAACATTAATCGTGGTGCTGATATTATAGGTGCCATCCAGTAAGAGCACGGTTCCTCCGGTTGTTTCCAAGCCCTGAATTGCATCCTCTATTTGTTCTTCGTCACTGGTGCCATCGCAGACATAGTCTGCTTTGGTCTTATCATTAGAGTCATCAGCAGCTACAATCAGGGTTGGACCGGTAGTATTACCACTATAGTCCCATACAGGATTCTGGCTTGCGCCTTGAGTTTTCAAGTATTGGCCGCTGGTCCCGGGCCCCAAGGCAGCCATAGTGCCTGCGCCCGAGAAGTAAAGCGTATTTCCCTGGACAGTGGAACTGAAATCCTGGCCTGTGCCGCCGCGTAAGGTTGCAAGTTGCCCCTCAGAACCCAGGACTCCGCTTGCAACAATAACCGGACCATCAGTACTCAAGCCTGAGAAAGTAATTGTTCCTGAAGAGGTAATACCTTCTGCCGCGGCAATTGCTCCGGATGAGTTAACCTGGAATAAATCTCCGTCGCCTACGGTAAGCAGGGCTGCTGGCGAAGTATCTCCGATTCCGATGGCGGTTGTGGTATTGAATAACAGGTCATTGGCTACCCAGGCACTGCCGTTATGGCGCAGGGTCTGGCTTACGGTGCCGGAAGGAAGCGACGGCGAGCCCCAGCTTAAGACTCCTGAGCCGTCTGTGATTAATGCCTCTCCGCTGTCTCCGTCATCAGTGGGAAGCGTATAGGTGATGTCGCTGGCGAAAATGGTCTGGTCACCCCCCTGGAAAATTGTGTAGTATGAAGTACTGGCATCTAGAATTCCAAGGTTTCCGTCAACGGTTAAGTCATAATCAGGCTCTATTGCTTTGATTCCTACATTATTCCCAAAGTAGCCTCCCTCACCTACGCTTAAGGGACCGTTGGAAAGAATCCCGCCTGAGCCGACATTCAGTCCGCTTCTGACATAGAGATTATTGCCTACATCCATGTTTTCAGTTGCTTCCAGTTTTGCGGTAGAGATATCACCGATGTTGCCACCGGGTGAGTCAATGCCGTTGAGGTCAATGATTCTAAATTGGCTGTTTGCTGTTGAATTACGAAACACGAGATAAACATAACGCCCGCGAACGAAGGGAAGCCTGGCATAATCTGGTAAACTTAAAGCTGTTCCCCCAACCACAAAAGGATTAGTGGGATCAGAAACATCAACGATTCTGAAGAGATTAGTTCCGTTATCTTCATTAAATCCACTATAAGCATACCTGCCGGAAACCTGGATACCATGGCCTGCGGATGGCAAACTTAATGAGCCGCCGCCAACTACTGCAGGATTAGCAGGATCAGAAACATCAATGATTCTCAAGGAATTAGTGCCTGAACCATAACCTTGAAGATAAGTATAAGCACCAGAAACATAGATGCTACTGCTATAACCATAGATACCTGAAGATACAGAGCCCACTATTGTTGGAGAGGCAGGGTCAGAAATATCAACGATTTTAAAAGAATCTGCTGATCCTGAATTGTCAAAACACAGATAAGCATAATTGCCCAAGACGTAAACGCCGGTTGCTGTAGCCGGCAAACTTAAAGATCCGCCGCCTACAACCTCAGGAGAAGTCGGGTCAGAAACATCAATGATTCTAAAGATATCAGTCCCTGCTGTACCATAAGCAAATGTAACATAAGCATAGCGGCCGGAAACATAGACATGATAGGCGCGACGTGGCAGGCTTAAGGATGCTCCGCCTACAACCGCCGGAGAGTAGGGATTGGAAATATCAATAATTCTAAAGGCATCTGTTCCTGGATCGACCTCATTGCATGTAACATAAGCATAATTGCCGGCAACATAAATACCAATGGGATTATCCGGTAAACTCAAAGAACCTCCCCCCACAACCTCCGGAGAGGTAGGGTCAGAAACATCAACGATTCTAAAGGTATCCGTTCCTGTGTTGCTGAAAACAATATAAGCATATTTGCCCAAAACATATATACCTCTGGCAAGGTTTGGCAAACTTAACGAAGCCCCTCCTACTACTTGAGGATTAGTAGGTGAAGCCATAAAAGCACCGCCGGTAAGATGCAGCTTCTCATCAGGGGAAGTAATACCGATACCGACCCGTGAGTTGTCAGTATCGAAGTTTAACAAGCCGGATTCGATGTTCAGGGCCTGGGTCTGAGTATCCGCTAAGTCCCAGGCAGTAGCAACAGAGGTAGCGATGCCTCCTCCGTCAAGCTGCAGCTCACCGTCTATTTCTGCGTCACCGGCAACCAACAGGTCTCCTGCTCCGTCTGCCAATGTGCCGGTTGCATCGCCAATTTCAAGGGCAACTCCCGGAGCAGTTACTCCGATTCCAACATTGCCTGAAGCCAGTATGGTGAATACCTCATCTGAGCTGTTATTCAGGTTTAAGATATCCCCTACTCCGGCTTGAGTGCCTGTGATGGCTGTAGTGGCAGTATTAACGCTTAAAGCAAGTTCACCAGATGAATTAACCTGGAATAAATCACCATTACCCACAGTAAGCAGGGACGCCGGTGAAGTATCGCCGATACCGATGTTGGTTGTGTTATTGAATAACAGGTCGCTGGCTACCCAGGTCGTGCCGTTATGGCGCATAGTCTCGCTTACGCTTCCGGAAGGAAGGCTTGCTGCAACAGTATCCCACCTTAATACACCTGAGCCATCCGTAACCAGGCCCTCTGCGCTATCTCCATCATCAGTGGGCAGGGTATAGGTTATATCTACCCCTTGAGTTGCGCCCTCAAAGATGGTGTAGAATGAAGTACTGGCATCCAGGATGCCGAGGTTGCCGTCAATGGTCAGGTCATAATCAGGGTCTATACTGCCAATCCCTACCTTATCGCCAAAGTAACCTCCCCCACCTGCGCTTAATGGGCCGTTACTAAGAATCCCGCCCGGTCCGACATTCAGCCCGCTTCTGACGTAAAGGTTGTTTCCGATATCGACATTATCGGTTACTTCTATGCTTGAGGCAGAGATATCGCCGATATTAGCACCGGGGGAATCAATGCCGGTGATATCAAGGACTAGTAAATAATTAGGCGTGTTTGAGCCGGCATAAAGATACTTTCCCGAGACAAAAATATGGTCATAAGAATCAGCATTGTAGTAACTTGCATTACTATAACTTGCAACCAAGCTGGGAGAGGATGGATTGGAAATATCTAGAACTCTTATGGTATCATCGCTTGGACATCCCAAGTAGGCATACTTCCCGGAGACATATACTGAATCACTATCAATAGCATAAGTTCCTTTAATAGTGGGTGAATCGGGATCAGAAACATCGATTACAGTGAAATTTGTATTTGCAGCTAAATAAGCATATCTTCCTGAGACATAGATATCCTTGCCTGAACCTAAACCAGGATATTCTCCTAAGTCGCTTACAATACTAGGACTAGAAGGATCGGAAATATCAAGGATACGAAATGACCATTGATTAGTGTCAATTGCAAGATAGGCATAACGAGAATTAACAAAGACTGAATCTACCCGAAAAGTAGCAGGGCTCCTTGCTACATAACTCGGAGAGGCAGGATCAGAAATATCAACTACAGCAAGCCAGCCATAATCCGGAGAGCCCGTAGATGTTCCAAGATAAGCATACCTTCCTGAGACATAAACTGAAGCAGCTCCAGCAAGATTAGTAGCATCTGTGCAGTACCCTACCAAGCTCGGTGAAGAGGGATTAGAGACATCGATAATAAGCAGGCTATCTGTTCCTTTCATATAGACGTACCCACTTGCAGCAAAAGGCGCTCCGGCTGCATTTTCTATAAGCGAATGGGCAAAGGTTCCTACAACAGTTGGCGAGGAAGGATTGGAAATATCAACAATCTTTAACTCGTCATCCCAGCCTGTTGCCACATAAGCGTATTTTCCTGAGACATAAATATCCGTAGTTCTTCCGGTGGCTACTGAACCAACGTAAGTAGGCCCGGATGAGATAGTCTGCAGGAATGCGCCTCCTGTAAGATGCAGCTTGGCGTCCGGGTCGCTGGTGCCGATGCCCACGTCATCGGTAAAGACATTGTCTGCTGCGTAAATGCTGATAAAGGAACCTGCCAGGCACAAAGCGAACCAGGCGAATAAACACAGCAGAATTGTCTTAAATTCTTTGTTTATCATCTTATGACGTTGTCCAGGTTCCGTGAGCATCCACTATTACCCACTCGGTTTCTGTTACCAGCTCAATCATTATCGTTGCATAATCCTGGTCTGACTGGCTGTTTACGACAGTGCCTCCTGCGCTGGAATCTGCAATCGTGTCGCTATCTGCAGCGTCAATGGTTATCTGGCCTGCACCGAGCTTAATTACCCTGAACCAGGCGCCGACATTAGTTGAATCAACCGAAGGAAGATTTACTACCTGGGCAGAACCGCTGTCAACAGTAATCGTCTTGCCAAAATCTGCGGTAGTCAGGGTTACGCCTGTGTCCTGAGCCTCGGTTAAAAACTGTGCTGCCTTCAGCGTTCCATCAACCTCAAACTCATTTCGTTGCTGGATAGTAGTATTTGTGGCATTGGTTCCAATATGGATTTCAGCAGTATAACCACCTCCTGAAATGTCGTTGCCGATGATATAGGTACCATCAACGGGATTGCTGGCATCGGAAACATGAATAGCATAGCCTGTACCGTCAGAATCATAAATTTTATTGAAGGAAATAATAGTATTATCTGCGGCGTTTGATATGTAAATTGAATCTGTGGTGCCTGTGCCGTTATTATAGAATGTGTTTCCTGTGATGATACACGTATCCCCGGCTGTCATCGTAAAGCCCTCTTGAGTGTTATCGTGAAAATTATTACCGATGACAGTGCTTCTGAAACCGCCTCCCTGTATATAAACACCGGTATTAGTAGTTCCTGAAATATCATTATTAGCAATGAGGTCGTTAACGCAATAAAGTGCGCTGATGCCGGTGTTAGTCCCATAAATTACATTATGGGAAATAATGGCGTACTCGCTATATTGGTCACCGATACAGGCGGAATCATTATTCCTGATATCGTTTCCCTGGATAAGATTATAAGTACAGCCGTCGGGGTCTCCGTAAAGGAGGATTCCGTCATCATCGCAATCATGAATCCAGGTGTTCTGAACCCTGGACTGGTGGACGTCCTGGTTAAAATAGATTCCGTTTCCTGATGTGTTATTGGCTCTATTGCCGTCTATCTGCAGATTAGCAATGACAACTCCGGTAACCGTAGTAGTTCCTCCGTCTCCAATCTGAATCAGATCACAATTGGCGCTATTAGTTAAAAACAGTTTCGTTGAATTGCCGGAACCAACCAGAGATATATTGGAGAGCGCAGTAGTATCCGAGGCAGCAATGTTAATGGTGGAACTGATATTGTAAGTGCCTTCGAGCAGGAGAATTGTTCCGCCGGTTGTCTCCAGGTCCTGAATTGCATTCTCTATTTGTTCTTCGTCACTGGTACCATCACAGACATAATCTGCTCGGGTAGTATCTTTAGAATTACTGGCGGCTACAATCATGGTAGGTCCGGTTTTATTCGGAGCATCCCAGGCAGGATTAGCTCCTGCACCCAGAGTCTTTAGGAACAAGTCGCTGTCTCCATAAGTTAAGCTGGACATAACGCCTGTATCCGAGAAGTAAAGTATATCTCCCTGGGGAGTTGAACTAAAGTCCTGACCTGTGCCTCCGCGCGAGGTTGCAAGTTGAGCCTCAGAACTCAGCACGCCGCTTGCAACAGTGACCGGGCCACTGGTAGTTAACCCTGAGAAAGTAATCGTTCCTGAAGAGGTAATACCCGTTGCCGCGGCAATTGCGCCGGAAGAGTTAACCTGGAATAAATCACCGTCACCTACAGTAAGCAGCGCTGCCGGTGAGGTATCTCCAATGCCTATTCCGGTGCCGTTATTAAATAAAAGGTCGCTTACCTCCCAGGCAGAGCCGTAACGCAGAGTCTGGCCTGCGCTTCCGGAAGGACCACCACTTATGGTATCCCAGCTTAATACACCTGAGCCGTCAGTGACCAATACCTCTCCGCTGTCTCCGTCATCAGTGGGCAGGGTATAAGTAATATCGTCTGCCTGGTCCCCTCCCTGAATTATGCTATGGTACTGAGGGCTTGAGCCACCTTCTAAGATACCTAAATCCCCTTCTATGGTTAATGCCTGCGATGGGTCTATGGTTCCGATTCCTACGTTATCTCCAAAATAACTGACGCCGCCTGCACTTAATGGACCGTCAGAGAGGATTCCGCCTGGACCGACATTCAGGCCGCTTCTGACATAAAGGTTGTTTCCTATGTCAACGTTGTCAGTTACCTCAATGGAAGAGCTTGAGATATCACCGATATTGGCACCGGGTGAATCAATGCCTGAAATGTCTAAGATTTCAACACCGTTGTCGGCATCTCCAGCAACATAAGCGTATTTGCCGGAAACAAAGATACAGCCAACACCATCAAGCTCGGTAGTTGCGTCATCAGTGATTGAGCCAACATGGCTTGGATTGGCTGGATCAGAGATGTCTAAGATTTCGACGCCGTCGTCGCCTTCAGAACCAACATAAGCGTATCTGCCGGAAACATAGATAGAGCGGGGTTGCTCAAGCTCCATGACTCCGGCGTCAGTGATTGAGCCAACATGGCTTGGATTGGCTGGATCAGAGATGTCTAAGATTTCGACGCCGTTTTCGTTATAACTAGTAACATAAGCGTATCTGCCGGACACATAGATGGAGCTAGGGTAAGCAAGTACTGTGGTTGCGTCATCAGTGATTGAGCCAACATGGCTTGGATTGGCTGGATCGGAGATATCTAAGATTTCCACGCCGTTGTCGAGTGCACCAGCAACATAAGCGTATTTGCCGGAAACAAAGATAGAGCGGGCGCCATCAAGCTCCATGGCTCCGGCGTCAGTGATTGAGCCAACATGGCTTGGATTGGCTGGATCAGAGATGTCTAAGATTTCCACGCCGTCTTCGTCAAAAGCAGTAACATAAGCGTATCTGCCGGAAACATAGATAGAGCGGGCGCCATCAAGCACTGTGGTTGCGTCATCAGTGATTGAGCCAACGTGGCTTGGATTGGCTGGATCAGAGATATCTAAGATTTCGACACCGTTTTCGTCACGACTAGCAACATAAGCGTATTTTCCGGAAACAAAGATAGAGTGAGCGCCAACAAGTACTGTGGTTGCGTCATCAGTGATTGAGCCAACATGGCTTGGATTGGCTGGATCAGAGATATCTAAGATTTCCACGCCGTTGTCGTTATAACCAGCAACATAAGCGTATTTGCCGGAAACAAAGATAGAAACAGCACCGGCAAGCTCCATGGCTCCGCCGTCAGTGATTGCGCCTTTGTGAGTGGGGTCAGTGGAGATTGTCTGAAGGAATGTGCCTTGCGTTAAGTGTAATTTTGCATCCGGGTCGCTTGTGCCAATGCCGACCCGTGAGTTATCAGTATCAAGGTTCAGCAAGCCGGATTCGATGTTTAAGGCTTCTGTCTGCGAATCAGCCAAATCCCATGCGGTAGCTGCATATTGTGTCATAATTACCCCACCGTCAAGTTGCAAGTCGTCATCTACTTCCAGGTCGCCGGCAATAAGTACCCAGTCGCCACCAGAGCGCCCGGTTGAACCTCCGCCAATATCAAGACGGGGAGACGCTGGATTATCTGTTCCGATTCCTACACGGCCTGAACTCCATATAGTGAATACCTCGGTTGAGCCGTTATTCAGGTTAAGAATATCTCCTGCCCCTGCCTGAGTGGCTGTAATGGCTGTTGTGGCAGTGTCAACGCTCAAAGCGAGCTCACCTGATGAATTAACCTGGAATAAATCATCGTCACCCACTGTTAAGAGCATATTCGCTTCCGGTGAGGTATCGCCGATACCTATTCCGGTACCGTCATTGAATAAAAGACTGCTTGCCTCCCAGTCAGAAGCACCATAACGCAGAGTCTGGCCTGAGGTACCGGAAGGAAGGCCGTCAACAACAGACCAGCTTAAAACCCCTGAGCCGTCAGTAACCAATGCCTCGCCGCTGTCTCCGTCATCAGTAGGCAGGGTATAGGTGATGTCTGTGCTTTGGGTTGCTCCCTGGAATACAGTATAATCACTTGGGCTTCCGCCACCTTCTAAGATGCCGAGGTTGCCGTCAACGGTCAGGTCATAGGCAGGGTCTATAGCTCCAATTCCAACCTTATCTCCAAAGTAACCTCCCCCACCTGCGCTTAATGGCCCGTTACTAAGAATCCCGCCTGGGCCAACATTTAAGCCGCTTCGCACATACAGGTTGTTTCCAATATCAACGTTATCGGTTACTTCAATACTTGAGCTGGAGATGTCTCCGATGTTGGCTCCGGGTGCGTCAATGCCGGTGAGGTCAAGCACAGTAAGGCGATCACCGAGACAAGCAACATAGGCATATTTGCCGGAAACAAAAACATCAGTAGCAACGGGAAGATTAGTAGCGCTCTCATAAACTCCAACCAGACTTGGGTCAGCAGGATCAGCAACATCAATCACAACTAAAGAATCAGTGTTAGCCCCTGTAACAAAGGCATATTTTCCGGAAACATAAACTGAATAACACCACTCAGCATCTGAAGTAAAAGTGCAATCACCAAGTTCAGTAGGAGAACTCGGGTCAGAGATATCAAAAATATTTAAAGTATCTGTTTCGCCTTCAATAACATAAGCGTATTTACCCAAGACGCTAACATGGGATTCTTTGGAACTCGTGTTGTAAGTACCCGTTCCTACATAGGATGGCGATGCAGGATCAGATATATCTACCGCAACAAGTTTACCGTAATAGGTTGACACATAAGCATATTCACCTACAACATAAACGCCTGTAGCACCATTCAAATCAGCATGAGTAAAATAACCGGTTATGGAAGGAGAAGCAGCATTAGAGATGTCTACTACAGTAAGATAATCAGTATCCCGAACAGCAACATAGGCATATTTCCCGGAAATATAGACATCCCAGGCACCATCTAAATAAGTATTATGTTGAATCGAACTCAATAACGTAGGAGAGGAAGGATTAGAAACATCAACTATCCTTAATCGGTTTGAGCCAAAAGCGGGAACATAGGCATATTTACCGGCAACCTTTATATCCCAGGAATCGCTAAAACTGCCAAAATAGCCTTCTAGAGTAGGCAAAGCAGGATTAGAAACATTTACTACGGCAAAACGGCCATCACCGCCTACTACATAAGCATAATCCCCCGAGACATATAGTGCATGTGCTTCATTAAGCCATGTGTTATGTTCGAGCGACCCTTCCAGAGTAGGGTCGGATGAGATAGTCTGCAAGAAAGTACCTTGCGTCAGATGAAGCTTCGCATCCGGGTCGCTTGTGCCGATGCCCACATCATCAGTAAAGACATTAGCCGCTGAAGACGTATAGGTGCAATAAATAGACATTTTATAATCATAAAAACCTGCGTCTGTTGGATTAGTCGGCGAACTATAGCTGTTAGAATCATCGTAAACCTCTTGATTTGCGGCTCCCGAATCCCAGGCAGGGTAACCGGTGAAATCATTAATGAACATTAAGGCATAACCTGTGCTTGGAGAAAGGGCAGGCGGGCTCGCAAAAGTACTTGTAGACCAGCCAGCAGAAGCCGAAACCGCAGCTGCATTACCAACTCCATTTGCAATGATGTTTAAACTTGAACGGAGAACAATAACCCCTTTAAAATTGCCGCCGCTAGTATCTCCATTATATATTGATATGCTGTTTGCGCTTTCGGCGTTAGGCGGCGAAGTAAAGGTATACCCGTCCAGCTCATCAGCCCAGGCATAAAAATTACTTCCCCCAATTGTTGTATATCCAAAATTCGGGTCAATGGTTACAGGATAAACAGCATTGTTTAGCCAATTTTTGTCAATTGTAATTTTCAATATGCTGGCTTCTTCATCTACATTCAATTCTCCCCAAATTTCCTCACCGGAACTATCTTTTATTCTCGGCCGGTAAATATGGAATGCCTTGCCGGTTTTATACTTATCAGCTTCTTCTTTGTTTTTGAGAAATTTGTCTTGGGTTTCATGATAAATCGCATAAGAACCAACCACATTTTCCGGTCTAATTGAATCGGCTTTCCCGTCCCCGTCCTTATCAACCCAGGTGGGATGCTCTGGATGCAAGGGTGGCTGGTAATAGAACTTCAGACCTTTTGTCTCGATGGGGAATTCAAAGATATTTGATTCTGGTTTTTCTTTAAGGATAACATCAAATTCGACTCCTCCTTCTTCATTTATGGTAAAGGTATGCTTCTGGCCGGCAATCTGGTCGGCGACTTCCTCTGGCTGTTTGGGATAAAAATCTACTTCGTATTTATGGCTGGTCCAGTTTAATCTATTATCGATGAAACTTCCCTGGCCATTCTTAACATAAGGTATATCTACCTTAAGGCTAACTTCTCCATTCCATTTGTTTAATTTAAGATACGGCTGAGGCGGGGAATGCCTTTCGGTGCCTATCTCAATAACTTCGCCGCTCAAGGATTTAAAAGCGTATTTTTCAGGGCCAATCTGTTTTATATTTAGCGCTTCCGGGGCATTTAGCTGCTTATAGCTACCCGATTGTTCTTTGATGGTTATATTGTCTGCAACATGGCCACTGAATACGCATAACGCCAAAATTGTGAGAATAAAAATTGATTTTTTCATCATCTGTCTTTTTTTCATTTAACTATCTCAGCACTGCGTTACGTATAACCGCTCCCCTTATTCTCGTAGTTGGCCAGACATATTCAATGTGTAGTTTGGCTGCCTGAGTTGCATTGTCATCATAGGATGTGGAGCGAAAAACTGCGTCTACAGCCATAGTTAAGTCCGGCCGAAAAATCAAGGCAAGCGCTGTAGGGCTATAGCTACTCACAACTTCTTGAAGTGGCGCAACCAGGCTCGATGTGTCCTCCCAGCCACCTGACATATCGCTCTCAATCCAATTTAGTGATGCTGTTGTCCTGCCCCTATCAGTAATATCCTGATCTGTTGCGGTAAACGACACTGGCGAAGCTCCCAACTGAAAATGTAAGTAACCCTCAACATCATTATAACTTGCGTCTACATAAAGCGATGCGTAAGCAGAAACTATCTTAGCGCCGCGCGGAATCGGACTATCTAAATCCCAACGGTGCGCTCCCCATACAGACCAAGTTGGGTCGTTATCAGAACGGTAAATGATTCGCGAATACACAAGATTCACTGTTCCGTCATTATGTGCCTCATGCGCATCATCGCTGCTTTGCCCTACCTGCAAATCCAGAATAAACCTGTCGCCGGTAGTAAACTGCTGGGTAGCGGACCAAGCGCCCTCTGTATTGGTGTTATCCCAGAATTTTATCCGCCAGTAATAGGTGGTGTTATTCTCTAAAGGAATAAAACCAGCAGTATACTCAATGTAAAGTTCAGGCCGGTCATGGTGGTCACCATGATACTCCCAGGTTTTAGCTTTTCTATCACAATCCCAATCAGAACCGTCATTCAAAAATATAAAGGCCATAGCAGCGCCAGCAGAATAGTCATAAGTATTAACAAGTTCCTGAAGAATGGTGTTTATTGATGGGGTAGAGTCAACTTCTTCAAAATCCCAATCTTCAATATCATCCCAATCAACCTTGGCAGTAGTCTGTATCCGGCCATAGAAATCCGCCTCAGTTGAATAGGTTTGCGGATTTTTATTATCCTCTCCGTAAATATCCACATTGACGGCATTGGTTGTTTTACTCTGCGCAGAAACAAAGGTAATATAGCTAGTAACAATTGTTGCACCACTAGGTATGGTTACGTTTTGAAAGCGAACACCAGTCCTAATATCATTGCCCTCATACTCCCCTAGGCGAATTTCTTCTCTACTCGTCGAAAAGTCCGTGGGAACGGTATCATCCATAAAATTGCCTGCATCGTCTGTGCCTTGGCCTGTCTGCACAACAGCGTGAGTAACTACACCTGTGCCCATAGTAATATCAGCGCACCTTACACCTTCAGCAGTCTGGTCATCATTATAAGATTTCCCGCTATCCCAAATCATTGTGCCGGTGAAACCAGAGGCAGTATTTACCTGGATCTGATAATAGTCAGCATGGTCACCGGTATCCGGATCATCAAAGATAGCGGAAAATTCAGGGTTAGGGTCATTAACGTTTGTTACCGGAGTTTCAGAATCTTCGCAATGCGGGGTCTGGGGAGAAGCGGGCGCTGCAGCATAGCCAGGCGGTGTAGTTACCATCAAGATATGAGCCGTGATTATTATTGCGATAAGTATTTTTTTCTTAAGCATTTGATCCGCTCGATTGTTTTTTATGTTCGTTCATTATATCATTTTATCAAAACTTACAGAACAAGTTTTATTGTAACATCACTAATGCCTTGACAATACCTGCCCCCTCGTTCTCATCAAGCCTGCTCAATGCCTTGGCAATTACAGTGCCGGCAGGAGGATTATTATCTGCGCGCATTGCATAGCCAGGGGTTGAAGATGCAACCAGCAAATCTCCCGGCATAATTGTTCCATTCTCACAGCTGACCTTGCACGGCACAATGCCGCTCAATGCCACAGGTGCGGCATCCTCAAGGTCGCTCTGTAAGATTTGCGCCGGCTCTGTTGAAATAATCCCCACCACATTCTTAGCGTAAGGCTTATATGAACGCCTGATGCCACCATCTTCTTCCACGACTACCACATCCCCTGCTTCCGGCTTACCTAATATATATTCTGCGTATTTCTCTTTGCTATCAATAGCGATCGACTCCTCATAATTATCTGCCTTAACCAAAAGTAGTGGAATCTGCGGTAAATCAAAAGTAAGGTTGGCCGGCTGGAGAATGCAGGCAGAAACCGACATCATCTCTGCTAAGTCTCCTAATGTTCCCTGCAGCACAACGCCGCTAAGCTTAATGTTACCGTCAACCTCTAATTTTTCACCTGGGTTGGTTAGTCCGATGCCGACGTTGCCGGTATTGGTTATTCTCATTCTCTCATTGCTAATATCATCGCCAGCAGTTACACTACCTCTATAAGTATAGAATTGAATTCCTTCATTGTCCGATCCTGCGTCAAATTTTATTCCTCTATAACCAAAACTAGCATGGGTATAGTCAACATCAAAATCATCATCGCTCGTTGCCTCGATATTATGCCCAAGCATCATATCAGCATTAGTATTTGTGAGACCGAAATTTCCATAAGCCCAAATCTTATAATTTTGGTTTCCGTCAATATACACATTGCCAGCATTGATATCCAACTTGGCTCCTGGATTTGTTGTCCCGATTCCGACGTCTCCGGTAGCACACATATTTCCGTCAACATGTAAAAGCTGATCCGGATTCGTTGTCCCGATACCCAGCTCCCCGGCGTCAGTAATTGCAAGATAATTTGCACCAATCGTATTCGGTTCGATGTAGTCTGTCTGGTCATCCCAGTAGCTGGTGCCGCCGCCGACAGTATTCCAGTTAGTGCCGTCAAACACGTTTAAGGTATCGCCATCCAAATCCCAGGCAATGTAACCCTCTCCTGCTCCGGGCATGTTTGTTAATGAATTGGCCTGCGGCAGCTTAATGCCCTGGGCGGCTGAGTCATCATGGACAATACCTGATAGGTCCAGTATGCCGCCGTCAACCAGGTCAAACTGGTCGCGCTGCTGAATGGTCGTGCCGGTGCCTGCGTCGTTGATTTCTGCAGTAAAGCCGGACCCAACCCCAGTAATTTCGTTACCAATAATATAATTATTGTTGGCAGCACTTGTTACGCGTATTCCATACCCGCTTCCCAAAGAATCAGAAATAAAGTTAGAAGAGATTAGATTATTATCACTACTTGTCCCACTGCCAATATTAATTCCATCGTAATCACCAGATTCACCATTATCAATAATCACGTTTGAGGAAACAACATTATTGTCTGCATTATTAGCGATGTACACGCCGTGGTAGTCATTTGAATCAATAGTATTTCCTGTTATCGTAGCATAGTTAGTTGAGCTACTAAGGTAAATTCCATACTGGTCATTTAATTCGATATTATTTGCAATAATCATATCATAATCTGAAGGAAAGATGCCCGTAGCTGTATTAGATCGAATATCATTTGAGGAAATAACATTGTTACTAGAGCCGCCAAACATAAAGATACCAGCAGAACCGTTTGAGCTAATGTTATTCGAAGAGATAAGGCTATTATGGACGGCATAAAAATAGATGCCTTCATCAGTGTTATTTCTCACATCGTTATTAAAGACAACATTGGAGTTCGTGGTTGTTTCGTCATATTCTTCAGTAAGAAAAATCCCTACCGAATCGCAGTCATGAACCCAGGTATTCTGGATTCTGGATTGAGTGACGTGTCGATTAAAGACAATCCCATGGTTTCCGGTGGCGCTGGATTTGTTGCCATCAATCTGAAGATTGGCAATGGTTACTCCGGTAACTGTTGCTGTTCCTCCATCGCCAACAGTAATTGCACTGACTGTGCCGGATGAAGCAACCACCTTTAAGATTGTAGATCTTCCGGAACCGACAAGCGAAACATTGGATTTGGTAATATCTATGTTATCTGAACTAGTGCCTCCAATATTATATGTTCCCTCAAGCAGAAGCACTGTTCCGCCTGTTGCAGGCAGGTCGCTGATTGCGGTTTCGATAGTGGCTTCATCATCTGTTCCGTCGCAGATATAGTCTGCCCTTGTGTTATCAAGGGTACCGGTAGAGGCAGCTATAATCAGGGTAGGTCCGGTGGTATTAGAAGTTGGCAGAGTATGCTCAGAACCTGCGCCGTCCTGAAAATAGAGCTTATTGTCGCTCTTAGTATAAATCTTTCCATAATCGGCATCGTCAGTAGGAGTGGCGGTTTCTTTTAAACAGATTACTCCGCCTTCAAGGGTCAGGTCTGCGTTAGCGCTTGGGGTAGTGGTGCCGATGCCGACGTTGCCAGCGGAAGTTATTCTCATCCTCTCATTTGTGGCTAACAAACCGCCTGTGTAAAAACGCATATCCGAAGAAGCGTTTACTCCCACCAAATCCAACCCAGTTGCATCGTTGTTAGCGTATAAACCAACACGGTCTGCAAAATGGCTAAGACCACCTGCAGTATAATTACTTGAATATGCCACCCAACTACCAGTGCTGGTACCGGACATTAAACCAATAGATGCGGATGCAGCTGTATCATTTGTTTGATTTTCCACAAGCATATCAGTATCAGCATTTTGATCCCTTCTTAAATGCAAATTATAAGTAGGATTCGTTGTCCCGATGCCGACATCTCCGGATTCTGTAATAGATACCCAATCATCATAAGCGCTTACACCTGTTCCAAGCCTAATCTGATCAGTGCCGCTGTGCCACCTAATAAAACCAAAATTATCCCAATTCTCACTATCTCCTAAGACAAGGGCAGGATCGCCACCATTATCAATTACACAAACATCTGATCCCTCTACCCAAAGCCCTCCCATGTCGTAGGGATTTGTTGTTCCAATAGCAACTGTACCGCTAAACGCTGCCACGCTGTTGGTGATATCGCTAGGATCATAACCCACACCCAGGAGTTCATTTGTGCCCAGGTAGATATCATCACCGGATGTTGCAGGAGAGAGATTATTGTTTGATTTGGACCAGTAGCCGGCTCCGACTAAGCCACTTACATCCTGCCACTCCATGACGCCGCCGGTAGTTGAGGTTAAGACATAATCATCGGCTGCGGCTGCTGCTGTAGGAAGCGTATAGGTAATGTCATCGCCTTGGGTGCCGCCCTGAAGAATAGTGTGGAAGGTTGAGCTGCCGTCTAAGATGCCAAGGGTGCCGTCTACAGTAAGGAGTTGTCCTGGGTTGGTGGTGCCGATGCCGACGTTGCCGGCGCTGGTCAAGGTCTGTACCTGGGTTCCGTCAGCAAAAAGCGTAACATAATTATTGGTGTTATCGTGAGTAATGTAAGAATCCTCGGCATCATCGTCGTCCAAGATAAACTTGTAACCTGTATCTATGGTGACATTGCCGCCAAAGTCAGAATCACCCGTACCTGTAACTGTTAATTCACCATCAATCTCTAATTCACTTGCAGGCGATGTTGTTCCGATACCGACGTTGCCGTCATCCGTTATAGTAAGCAGGTCGCCGTCACTGCCCCCAGAAGATGTAATATTTAGTAAATCTTCTGTCTGTGTCGAAATCTCTTTAATCTGCACTGTTGCAACATCCTCGCCGACCCTAAAGAAGGATTCGTTAGCAGTATCGCGGACCTGTAAAGGAGCCCCAGTCTGCAATCCGGCACCTACACTTTTAATCGTAAGTGCTGAGTAAGCAGCGACAGCCTGCTGGACAAAAAGCTCTGCATTTTCACTTCCTGTCATACCTCCGGCGGATGTAGCGTTAATACAAACAGCATCGCTGTCTGTGAAGTAAAATGTATCCTCGGTATTAAAACCGAAGTCTGCGGTATCCGAATCAGTTGCCTCAAAGCGAAGAATCGGATTCGCTGACTGATCCCCTCCCAAGAGAAAGGTCCCGGTATCTTCATCAATAGAAAATATCGAACCGGCAAGGGTTGTGCCGCCTACTGCAACATCAGTAGTTGCCGCATTAGGATGGACTACTCCGCTTGCCAGTGTCCATTCGCTAGCTCCGCCTAAGCTGCTTGCATCCTGCCACTCCAAGACTCCTGCCGTGGTTGAAGTAAGCACATAATCATCGGCTGCGGCTACTGCTGTAGGAAGCGTATAGGTGATGTCAGCGCCTTGAGTGCCGCCCTGGAAGATGGTGTGGAAGGTTGAGCTGCCGTCTAAGATGCCCAGGGTGCCGTCTACGGTAAGGAGCTGGCCTGGAGTGGTGGTGCCGATGCCGACGTTGCCGGCTTCAGTAACAGTAAGTATGTCTCCGTTATTGTCATCATCCGAACTCAAAAAGAAAATGTTTTCGCCAGAGGTCCCATTGGCGCTAACTTCAAGGTGAGCGGTAGGATAATTATCACCGATACCTACATTACCATTTCGCATATAAAATTCTGCGTCCTCGTAGTCTATGTAAAAATAATTGCTTCCTGAGCTATACCCCACATCAACATATTCGCTTGCCTCTCCACCTAATCTTAATGTCCCGCCCCAATAGGCATCTATAAAAATCATGCCGGCTGGTCCTGCGTTATCTCCTACCTGCAATAAAGCTTCCGGAACCGTTACCCCGATGCCGACATTGCCGGATTTATCAATAACAAATTCTCCTATAGCATCGCCATTCTCGACCAAATAAAGATCGCTGTCAGAATATGCTGTTACGTCAGTAGCTCCGGCAGAATGATTAGAATCAAGGGTAAGGTGTGTAGCATCAGTGATGGTCGAGACGGTAAATACCTCGCCGGCAATCTTAATCGCATCCCCCTCATTAAGCTCTGTAGTAAAGGCGGTACTTGTGCCGGTTACTGCCGCACTGCTGCTGGCCACGGTTACTGTGCCGCTAAGGGCAGCAGTAAGGCTACCCTTGATGTTGAGGTTAGCGGCTGGACTGGTGGTACCAATACCGACGTTGCCGGAGGAATTAATGGTAAATATAGTCCCTTCGGTTGCTCCGTTGGGCCTCACTTGCATGAAATCCGCAGTTTGAGATGCCGCGCCTTCAAGAATAAGAGCAGGGTTAGTTGCTACGCTATTATCAATCCCAAAACTATCGTAGGAAATGATAGGTGATGCATCCCATCCACCGGTGTTCATAACCATATGGTCCTGAGAGCCCGATGGGTTAAAAAGATGTGCCGCATAAAGCCTATAAATACGCAAGTCGGCGGCACCGCCCATGTTACCAACTCTGAAAGTTCCTCCGCCTGAATTAGATTCAAACTTAGCACTTCCGTCAACATGTAGCTTCGCTGTAGGATCCGTTATCCCGATGCCGACGTTGCCGTTAAACGCAGCCACACCGCCAGAGATAGTAGAAGGATCGTATCCAACGCCAAGTAATTCATTGCTCCCCAGGTAGACATCATCTTCGGCAGTACTAGGAGAAAGATTAGTACCTGTTCTTGTCCATACATTGCCAGCTCCTAAAGCAGTTATATCCTGCCATTCCATGACTCCGCCGGTGGTTGAGGTCAATATATAATCATCGGCTGCTGGCACGGCAGTAGGAAGCGTATAGGTGATATCATCTCCTTGAGTGCCGCCCTGGAAGATAGTCTGGTAGGTTGCGCTGCCGTCCAGGATACCCATAGTCCCGGTTAGCTCTAGATTATCATCCACATAGACCACGCCTGTACCCTGGCCTTGAAGCGTTAAGTCAACATTCTCTCCTGCTGAGCCGCTGATAATCGAGAGTGCCTTGTTTGAGCTAATCTGGCTGGATGTGACATTGGAAAAATAGAGGTCATGCGCAATATAGGTATCGCCTGCTGCAGTAACCTCTAAACTATTGGAAATCTTGGCGTCTCCGTCAACCTCTAATGTCTTGGTGGGCGTAGTTGTGCCGATGCCGACGTTGGCTGTTGTGCCTTGGTCTAGAATGGTCATAAAACTGTTTGTTCCATCTTCGAACCTTAGTGACCTACCATCAGGAATATCAATAAAAGCCTCGTTTGCTAGACCACTAGCACTGAAGATAAGGTGTGGACCAGTAGAGCTCCGGGGTGCGCGCAACCGTATGTATTGTCCTAATGATCCTTGTACTTCAATCACTGCCGAATCGGTTGAGGTACCTCCTGAATTCTCTACAAAAATTTTACTTTCAGTATCACTACTTGTAATCTCCAATTCGTTTCCCGGTACCGACGTCCCAATCCCCACCATACCTGCATAGCTTCCCCCATCCTGGCCAATGAACAGGGTATCTGTTTCAAAGGCAAGGTCAGCATCTAGGGTAATGTCATCGGCAAGCTGGGTTCCGTCAATGGAGTTGTTGCCTACGGAGATGGTGACCTGGTCAGTGGCTTCAACCAGGGTGTTGATGGCGGTTCCACCTAAGACCTGCAGGGTGTCTGCGTCCTCGATGAGCTGGGTGTTGGTGCCGTCTGAGAGGGTAAAGTCATCCATGGTGCCGCCGCCTAAGCTGGCTGTATCCTGCCATTGCAGGATTCCTGCGGTGGTTGAGGTTAAGACATAGTCATCGGAAGCTGCTGCCTGGGTAGGAAGCGTATAGGTGATATCATCGCCCTGGGTGCCGCCCTGGAAGATGGTGTGGAAGCTTGCGCTGCCGTCTAAAATACCTAAGGTGCCATCTACAGCCTGGTTACCTACTATTCTTAAATCACCTCCGGTAATCTGCTTGACTGTAACTGTATCAACTGAACCATCAAAATCAGAGGTAGGCGTAAACTGAAGGTTACCGGTTCCGGTGGCAGTAATTATCTGGCTGGAGGTAATAGTAGTACTGGCGCCTGGTGTGTTTATTGCTGTACCACTTACTCCGCCTATTGAGGGGGTAACGGTTCCAGCAGAACATTTTTTCACTTCAAAAGAGATATAATACACCTCTCCTGCTGCTGCTGAAATACCCTGCTCCAGGACAGCAGTGCTACCTGAAGTGTGATCTGCTTCATCATCAGTACCATCATAAGCCCAATTTGCATTAAATGTCCAGGGAGCGCCGGTATCAAAGTTGCCGTCGCTTACTTTTTCTGCGCCAAGTGAGCTGGGGTCAGCAACCAGTGTATCTCCCTGTAATCTGAGGATGTGGTTATTGAACTCGCCGTAGATAATCGCATCGTCAAGATTCCAGGAATTAGCAATGTATAATTTATTGGAGCTAGTTTCGTTGTAGCCTGCCAACTGCCCTAAAAAGATATTCCAATTTCCTGTAGTGTTATTCGCACCTGCGTCATATCCTATAAAGGTATTTCTGTATCCTGTAGTGTTTTCGGCCCCTGCCGCGCTTCCTATAAAGGCGTTTCTATCTCCTGTGGTGTTACGATAGCCTGCCGCGGCTCCCACAAATGCGTTATTAATTCCTGAAGTGTTATAGTATCCTGCTACATGACCTAAAAAGGTATTATCTTCTCCGCCTATGGTCCGGTTGCCTGCTCCGAATCCAAAAAAGGAATTACGGTATGCGGTTGTATTATCTTCGCCTGCACCGTATCCGACAAAGGTATTCCGCCATCCTGTGGTATTTGAAGCACCCGCATTACTACCAACAAAGGTATTGAAATATCCTTCTTCATCTGTTGTATGTGCTAAATTACCGTCTCCCACAACCCCAACTCCGATAAAGGTGTTGGAATCCTGCTGTAGCCATCTGTCTGTCTTGATGTCTCCGCCGCTCATGTAAAGATTGCCGTCTATTTCCAATGCCTCACTTGGAACTGAAGTCCCGATACCAACATTACCCGCATAGCTTCCACCATCCTGTCCAATGAATAGGGTATCGGTTTCAAAGGCAAGGTCAGCATCAAGGGTAATGTCATTGGCAAGCTGGGTTCCGTCAATGGAGTTGTTGCCTACGGAGATGGTGACCTGATCAGTGGCTTCCACCAGAGTGTTGATGGCGGTTCCACCTAAGACCTGCAGGGTGTCTGTGTCCTCGATAAGCTGGGTGTTGGTGCCGTCTGAGAGGGTAAAGTCATCCATAGTGCCGCCGCCTAAGCTGGCTGTATCCTGCCATTGCAGGATTCCTGCGGTGGTTGAGGTTAAGACATAGTCATCGGAAGCTGCTGCCTGGGTAGGAAGCGTATAGGTGATATCATCGCCCTGGGTGCCGCCCTGGAAGATGGTGTGATAGTTAGTACTGCCGTCAATAATACCTAAGGTACCGTCAACAGTGAGTAATTGGCCTGGGTTGGTGGTGCCAACTCCTACATTCCCACCATCATCAATAACAAATACTGGATTGTTATTATCATCAAATCTTGCAATTTCAGTACCAGCGCCACTTAAATTTACCCTTAGCCCCATACCAGTAGTAGAACGTGCTTCAACACCAATACCAGAGCCTGAATTATAACCTTCTACACCTGCTCCGTTGTCTCCGGTGCTTGTTCCATAAACACCAACTCCAGTACCAGAACCAGTACCGCTGGTGTTTCCATGCACCCCAAAAAATGGGCTTTGACCATATACACCAGTTGAACCATAAGCAAGAGCTCCATAATAGTTCGAACCAGTAGCAGAATAATACCCAATAACAGCACTTGTTGTGCCTACGGCGTGGATTGCGTTCGCACCCCCCCTAACGTCTAAAAGATAACCAGGATTGGTAATCCCAATACCCACATTCCCGCCGTCAAGTATCGTAAACACCTCGGTTGTGCCATCCAATACATTAACAATATCCGCAGCGCCGGATTGAGTTACGGTGAGACCAATATCGCCATCTGCATCAATCTCGAACTGGTCGCGGTGCTGAATGGTGGTGCCGGTACCGGAGTCGGAGATATCACTAGTAAAACCGGATGTTGTGACAATTTCGTTGCCGATGAGGTAGTTGTTTGTAGAAGTACCGGCACTCACATTTATTCCGTATCCGCTACTATCGTCGTCATTAATATAGTTTAACGAAATAATACTTTCATCAGCGTTATCAAAATAAATTCCATCTGCTGAACTCCCAACCCCATCAATAACGTTGCTGGTAACGATATTGCCGGTAGCATTGTTTGAACCGAATGCAATACCATCACCGGCACTTGATTCAATATTATTATTGGAGATAATATTTGCGTTAGACTCATCAATACTAATACCCGCGACACCACTCGATACAATATTGTTCCTAATAATAGTATTATTATTGGCTACATAAAACTCGATGCCGTTTCCATCATTACTCCTGATATCATTTCCTTGAATAACATTATTGAAGTTGGCTTCACTGGTAAAACCAGCAGAAAAATAAACTGCATCTCCGTCACAGTCATGAATCCAGTTATTTTCTATCCTTGATTCGGAGACCTTTTGGTTAAAGTAAATCCCGTGGTTTCCGACGGAGCTGCCCTTGTTGCCGTTAATTTGCAAATTGGAAATCACAACGCCGGTAACTGCTGTAGTTCCTCCATCGCCTACCACAATTGCATTCACATTACCAGATGAAGCAGTTACCCTTAACTCTGTTGACCTGCCTGAACCGATTAAGGCGACGTCAGAATCAGTAATATCAATCCCATCGCCGGCAGTATCTCCGATAGAGTAGGTTCCTTCCAAGAGCAGTACGGTCCCTCCGCCTGCGGGCAAGTCACCGATTGCGGTTTCGATTGTATCGTCATCATCAGTTCCATCGCAGACATAGTCTGCCCTTGAATCATCCAGGGTGCCGGTAGAGGCAGCCACAATCAGGGTGGGGCCTGTGGTATTAGAAGTCGGCAGGGCATGTTCAGAACCAGCCCCGTCCTGGAAGTAGAGTTTGTTATCATTCTTGGTATAAATCTTTCCGTAATCAGTATCTGCTGTTGGAGTAGTGGTTTCCTTCAGGTTTAGTACTCCGCCTTCAAGAGTAAGGTCAGCGTTAGCGCTTGGGGTGGTGGTGCCGATGCCAACCACTCTGTTAGTTGTATCAATATCAAAAAAAGGAACATTTGTGGCATCCTGAATCACCCAGGCTGTGGTAGAATCTGTCCGGTTTCTACTCAGTATATGACCTTCATTCTGCACCGTGAATGCAGGATTACCCTCATCAGCCAATATCATTAGAGCACCGGTACCGTAGGAGGTGGCGTGAAAGGCGTTAAGGCTCGATCCGGAATCAAGCTGAAGCACACCTAGTTTTGAATATCCTGAACTCGTTTCGCCAACCGATACTGTTTCAAGGTCAGTATTTACCCAGAATAATTCATCCGAAGGTGCGGCTTCAGTCCTGATCATGAAAGCATTTGTGGAGTCTGTGCTGTTCTGAAAAATTACTGGCCCTTCCACATCCAACAGATATCCAGCTTCCGGATCTGTTGTCCCAATCCCCACCATACCCGCATAGCTTCCTCCATCCTGGCCGATGAACAGGGTATCGGTTTCAAAGGCAAGGTCAGCGTCAAGGGTAATGTCATTGGCAAGCTGGGTTCCGTCAATGGAGTTGTTGCCTACGGAGATGGTGACCTGATCAGTGGCTTCCACCAGAGTGTTGATGGCGGTTCCACCTAAGACCTGCAGGGTGTCTGCGTCCTCGATAAGCTGGGTGTTGGTGCCGTCTGAGAGGGTAAAGTCATCCATAGTGCCGCCGCCTAAGCTGGCTGTATCCTGCCATTGCAGGATTCCTGCGGTGGTTGAGGTTAAGACATAGTCATCGGAAGCTGCTGCCTGGGTAGGAAGCGTATAGGTGATATCATCGCCCTGGGTGCCGCCCTGGAAGATGGTGTGATGCGTTGCGCTACCGTCTAATATACCTAAGTTGCCGGTTACCTCTAAGTTGTCATCAACATAAACTGAGCCTGCGCCAAAACCCTGGAGTGTCAGGTCAACATCGCCGGCTGAGCCGCTGATAATCGAGAGCGCGACATTGGAGGTAATCTGGCTGGCTGAGCCATTGGAGAAATAGAGGTCATGGGCAATGGCAGTATCGCCTGCTGCGCTTACTGAAAGCGTGTTATCAAAGAATCCTGTGCCATCCACCTCAAGCGCTCCGCCGATTAAAACCGAACCCTGACCGGAAAGGCTGTGGTCTGAAGCAGGAGTAGCACCGAATTCAGCAAAGCCTCTTACCTCTAAATCAGGGTCAGCATCTGTGCCCTCTGTACCCGAGACAGTAAGATCATCTTCCACTGTCATCTCTACTCCGGCATCCTGCGCCCAGGCAGGGTGCATAAACAACTGGCAAGCAGTAAACATCCCAAGCATTGCCAGGCTCAAGAAGCCTATGGCTAGATACCGCCAGTAGTTATGTATTATTGGTACAAGCTCAGGGTTATGCCTGGCGGTTCGATAGGCAGGTGCTAAATTGTAATTTCTAAAATTAAAGTGTTTCATTTTAACCTCCCTTAGCTTTAGGCTAATTGTGATAATTATCTGTAAACTATATTTTAATAAAGACATTTTACTCATTTATTCTCCAAAATAGGCAACCATGCCTGCATTATAGTCTTGTTTAATCTGCTCTTCTGTCCTGGCGTAATTGTAAATACGAACGTCATCGATGTCTCCATCGAAATAACCTAGACTAGTTCCATAACCAATATATGTCCCAGAATAAACGCGGGTAGTAGATAAAAGGCTATTTTGCTGTTTTATGAAAACACCATTGATATATAATTTTACCCAGGCTCCATCCCATATCCCAACTAAATGAATCCAATTTCCATAACCGGGAATACTGTGTAAAAGATAATGACGCATATCTGAAGTATCAGTAAAAGTGACACCAATATTACCTGCACTATTTATATACATTCCATAACCACCGACTCCTGATGTAGATCCAACAATTGATCTATGACTCCCTAGGTTCTCTATCGGTTTTACCCAAGCTTCCATTGTAATATCACCGGTAATATCTAAACTGCTATCATTGCCGCAATCCACATAATCATCGGTTCCGTTAAAACTCAATGCTCCGCCGTATTTACCGGTTGTCCAGGCAATGTTTGTGCCTGAGCCGGAGCCGTGATTGCCATGGACCGAGTGATCCTTAATATTATTTGAACCTACAGCTGAGCCGCTGGTTGCCTCATCCATCCTCCAATGCCCAACCGGCTTGCCCTTGTTAAAATCCCAGGCAATCTGAGCCGGGGTTCGTGCATAGTCATAGATTTTTAATTCGTCGATAAGGCCATTGAACGAAAAATCAGACGCACCAGACCCCCAACAAGCCATAAGTAAGTCCTCGGACAGATGGCTGTCTATAGGACCTGCGATCCCTGTGTTATCCAGAACACCGTTAATATATATGTGCGTGTTATCTGTTCCTGGCAAATATGTTGCAGCTATATGCGTCCACTCACCAATAGGCAGCGCACTGACTGAGGTTACGGCGTCCTCAGCGCCGCTGTTGTATCCAGCAAGCCTAACCGTCCCATTATTATAAGCAAAAAGGTAAATTCCAGAATCCGGATAAGCCATTTTTTCGATAAGCCTGTGCTGATTTGAAGTATGAGCTGCAAATGCAATGGGCTTTACCCATAGCTCAAGCGTAAGGGCAGCAGTTAGATTTAGGCTTGTATCATTGCCACAGTTAACATAGTCATCCACTCCATCAAAGGAGAGGCTATTCCCGTATCTTCCGTGCACCCACGTCGCTCCATCAATTGTCCCGTCATTGCCGTATCCTGAGCGGTCATAGGTGGTTACGCCGGAATTCTCGCTGAACTGCCACCAGCCAACCGGAGCAGCGTTCTCTGCCAACTCGCGGATTTCCCCTCCTGAGAGGGCGTAATCGTAAATCCTGACATCATCAATTTTCCCGATAAAATATTCCTCTGCCGTAGGGCTATATGATGACCTCGCTATGTTTAAATCAGCGGATGATGATGGAATCGATGCAGTGTTTGGAGTGCTGTCCTCTTCAACTCCGTTGACATATATACGTACATCTGAGCCATCATAAGTGCCGGCAATATGAAACCATTTATCTGTGTTCCCTGACAGAGGGGTTGTCGAAGCAGCGTATTCTCCGGCGCACATAAATACGAAATCATCGCTAGCACCGCGCGCCTGCAGAAGATAATTTCCGCCGTCTGAAGCCTCCTTTGATACTATTCTGGCATAGTCGGTTATTGTATCGATATTGACCCATGCCGCTACTGTAATCTCATCCGCAGGATTCAGGCTATCATCAGTCCCGCAATTAACATACTCATCTGTCCCGCCAAACTCCAATGCCTTGCCATATAGCCCATTAACCCAATCTGTGGCAGGTTCCATATTTTCCAGGGTTCCGTCATTTCCGTTCGGGCCTGAATCATAGGCATCTGTGCCAATGCCCTCGTTAAACTTCCACCAGCCAGCATTGGGATTGTGGACAGTGGTAGATTCATTGGCTGCTCCAAAATGCGCTGCATAGCCGCCGGCATATTCCATACTAATCTCATCGGGTGATAAGGCGCGATTATAAACTTTAACTTCATCAATCAGGCCGTTAAAATTATGAACATAGTGCGTATCCCAGCATTTCCCTATAAAGAATGTGCCGGAGCCCGCACCGACACTGATTACGTCATTATCTTCGGCCTTGCCGTTGACATAGATAATTGCGTTTGTACCATTATAGGTAAAAGCAACATGGTACCAGACGCCCTGCTGCAAAATTGTAGTTCCTTCGATGTTCGCGCCTAAACCCGGCTGGAACTGTATCGTCCTATCGAGTACATAGAACTGCCTGTTCATGCTGTTTGAGATAACATGGTCTTCTGATGTATCTTCTGTGCCGCGCTTTATCCAGGCTGCGTAAGTAAAGTTCGCAGGTCTTAAAGTCGCACTGGTGCCGGCATCCACATAATCATCTGTTCCGTCAAATTCTAAAGCGCCGCCGAATTTTCCTTGCGGTGTCCACATCTGAGATTCGGTTGTATTTGAGCCGCCGGTTACAGGCTCTAAGCTCCCGTTATTACCATTACCGCTTCTGTCATAAGCAGTGGTTCCGCCTGGCTCATCAAAATTCCAATACGCCACAGGACCGGTTCCTTTTGAGCCAGCGCCAAGGGTCGTTGTTGTCTGCGCCATCGCCACACCAGAAAACAGGATAGAGAATGTAAGAAATACAGCAATTAGAAACGTTATTCTGTGTGCGGTTACGAGGTTTGTTTCGAGCGGGACGTGCGGAGCCCGAAGTGGGCAGGGTTCGCTTTGTTTAATTTTCTCCGAGAACGAGGGCGAGCATCGAGTGAAGTTTTTCCACGCTGGGGAAAAACGAACGTTCCCGCGAGAAAGCAAACCGATGTAAGCCGCTAATAGATTAAATATCCTGCTCATGTCATTCTCCAAAATGCGCTGCTGCGCCTGCATTATAATCCTGCCTAATCTGCTCTATTGTCCTGGCGTAATTGTAAATCCGCGCGTCGTCAATGTAACCATCGAAATACTCTCCAAAACCTGAACCTAGATATCGATATCCTATTCTGAATTGATTACCAAAAGAACCTGGTGAATTTGGAGCGCTGCTAACCCCCTCAAACGCACCACCATTGACTGAAACCTTAAGGTCAGAACCATCCCACTCTCCTACCACAAAATTCCAAGCATCTGTTTGTACTGTAGTATCAGAGTTTGTTTCCACGTTTGTTCCGGAACCATATTCATAACCAAAATGTATTTTACAGTCATTACGCACAGTTAACCACATACTGTTTTCCGGATCACCGCCTGTACCTCTACTAATAATTTCTTTTCCCCACGTAGAACCTCCTCCGCAAGCCCTGGGATTAATCCAGGCAGTTAATGTAATAGGGGTGGTTATATTAAGACTTGCTGAATGTGGTAAATCTACATACTCAAGGCTAGTTCCACCATCAAAATCCAATGCCTTGCCATATCTGCCGTCTACCCAATCCTCAGCTTCCATATTTATCAGCGTGCCGTTATTGCCATGCGGACTGGAATCATAGGCATTTGTCCCGGAACCTTCATCTAACTTCCAATGCCCCACTGGTTTTCCTTTATTAAAATCCCAGGCAATCTGGGCCGGGCTGCGGGCATAGTCATAGATTTTGACTTCGTCAATCAGGCCGGGGAAATAATATGTAGGATTTGCTGTTC
>JBHPGP010000007.1:0-43569 GCA_042570305.1 Candidatus Omnitrophota bacterium | reverse complement strand
GCTGAATTTATGTTCGGAGACGAAAATGCCCTGCTGCAATACGATATGTCGGAATATATGGAGAAGTTCAATGTCTCCCGCCTTATCGGCGCCCCTCCGGGATATGTTGGTTACGAGGAGGGAGGCCAGCTTACAGAAAGAGTCAGGCGCCGGCCTTACTCGGTAATCCTTCTGGATGAAATCGAGAAGGCGCACCCTGACGTTTTTAATCTGTTGCTGCAGGTTTTTGAAGACGGAAGGCTTACCGACAGCTACGGCCGCAAGGTGGATTTTCGTAACACCATAGTAATCATGACCTCAAACGTGGGCGCTGAGCTTATCCGTAAAAGCGGGTCACTCGGTTTTAAAAGCCAAAAGGAAGAGGTTTCTTACGATGAGATGAAAGAAAAGCTCTTAGACCAGGTCAAGCGCACCTTTAAGCCCGAGTTCTTAAACCGCATCGATGACATCATAGTCTTCAGGCCTTTGGTGAAGGAGGATTTGGAAGCGATCGTAGACCTGGAAATCAACTACGTCAACGAAAGGTTAATAGAGCAGGCGATCACTTTAAAGATAGACGAAAAGGTAAAAGAGCTTTTGATTGAAAAGGGGTTTGACCCTGTTTTCGGAGCGCGGCCGCTTAAAAGGACAATACAGAGATACCTGGAGGACCCGTTATCCGAAGAGATTATTTCCGGGCGCCTGAAGGATAAAAAGGTAATCAAGATTACACGTAAGAATGACGAGCTGGTTTTTCAATAAAAATAAAAAATGCTTTATCCGCTAATCAGGTTGCATCAAAAAATAGCAGATTTTATTTACTTCCTGGGAGGAACAGGGACGCTGTTTTTGCGCATGCTGCGCTGGGCATTTGTCCCTCCGCTTGAAATTCGCAGGACGCTGATTCAGGCAAAGCGCGCGGGTACAGACAGCCTGCCGATTATCTCGGTAATATCGCTGTTTCTGGGTTTGATTCTGGCATTGCAGATTGCCTATCTTATGCAGCGCCTGGGGTCAGAGATGTATATTGCCAGCATTGTGGCGCTTTCCCTGGTACGCGAGCTTGGTCCGGTAATTACTGCCCTGATTGTTGCCGGCAGGGTAGGGGCATCCATTGCCGCAGAGATAGGCACAATGCAGGTAACCGAGCAGGTGGACGCCCTTCGGACCCTTGCTTACAGTCCGATTAAATACCTGGTTGTTCCGCGCTTTTTAGCGCTTACTTTTATGCTGCCGCTCTTGACGCTTTATGCCGACGCTATCGGAATATTCGGAGGATATTCAATTTGCGTGTATAAATTGGGCATAACTTCGGGGATGTATTTAAATATCACATTTGATGCCCTCCTCTATAAAGATTTATTGACCGGCTTATTCAAGAGCTTTATCTTCGGAATGATTATTGCCATCAGCAGCTGCTACCAGGGGTTAAGCGTAAGCGGCGGAGCCGAGGGAGTCGGCCGGGCAACCACTGAGGCGGTAGTGAACTCGTTTATCTTGATTATTATGGCGGACTGCTTTTTCACCGCCATATTTTATTTTATCTTCCCTTAATATGATTGAGATACAGGATATCTATAAATCCTTTAATAACCACAGGGTATTGGACGGCCTGAGCCTTAAGATCGAGACCGGCAAGACTACGGTGATTATTGGAGGCTCAGGATGCGGAAAGTCAGTGATGCTCAAGCATATTATGGGGCTGCTCAAGCCCGATAAGGGCAGGCTCCTGATTGACGGACAGGATATCACATCCCTTGATGAAAATAAATTCAATAGGTTGAGGCTTAAGATGGGGATGGTTTTTCAGGCCGGCGCACTTTTCGATTCCCTGACTGTGGGCGATAATGTGGGATTCGCCTTAATTGAACATGGTAACCTGCCTAGAGATGAGATAGCCGGCAGGGTAAGAGAATCATTATCTATGGTGGGCCTTGCAGGAATTGAGAACCTTATGCCGGCAGAATTAAGCGGCGGGATGAAGAAGCGCGTAGCCCTGGCAAGGGCAATCTGCATAAAGCCTCAGATTATCCTCTACGATGAGCCGACGACCGGAGTCGATCCGATTACCGCCGACATTATCAATGAATTGATCAAAGATTTGCATGACCGGTTGCAGGTAACCTCTATTGCAGTTACCCATGATATGACCAGCGCATACAAAATTGCCGACCGGATTGCCATGCTTTATCAGGGAAAAATCATTGCCTGCGGGACTCCCGAGGAGATCCGCAATACTGATGATCCGATAGTACACCAGTTTATTAACGGTCTTTCTCGTGGCCCAATAACCGAAGGAGAATAAAAATGGATAGATCCAGATTGGAATTAAAGGTCGGGGCATTCATTTTAGGGGGTTTGATTATTCTGACTTTATTTATATTTAAGATTGGAAATTTAAAAAACTATGGCGCAGGCTATCAGCTGAGGTTTGTTTTCGGCAATATTTCCGGAGTCAAGTCCGGTTCTCCGGTGCGGCTTTCCGGTGTGAACATCGGAGAGGTCAGCCAGGTGAATGTGGTTAAGAATGAACAGGATAAAAATATAGAGGTGGAGGCAGTGGTATCAATCAAGAAATCACAGCTTATTCCGCTGGGTTCCAAGGCTTATATAAATACCTTAGGGCTATTGGGCGAAAAATACATCGAGATAATCCCACCCCTCGCGTATAATGCGTTTTTCAGTCCGGGGGACACCATGGTGGGCACTGACCCGATTATGATGCATCACTGGGTAGACGAGGGAGAGAAGATATTGAGCGACCTGAAGGAGATTATTGTGAAGTTGAAACAGGGCGAGGGGACTGCCGGCAAGATACTCAATGACGACCGATTGTATAATGAATTAGAAGCCTTAATCAGCGATATCCGGCAGGCAAAAGAGGGCACAGTGGGAAGGTTGCTTTACGATGATACACTCTATCAGGAGCTGCAGGCGCTGATCAGCGATATCCGCAGGCACCCCTGGAAATTATTTTACAAGACAAGAGAGAAGTAGGAAAAAAATAGTTTAACCGTGAAAACCAAGATAGTATTCAGTTGTCAGAGTTGCGGGTACCAGTCGCCCAAGTGGTTAGGCAGGTGCCCTGACTGCAGTAACTGGAATTCCTTTGTCGAGGAGACCTATGCTGCGCCGCAGGCAAAATCACAGAGGAACGTGTCGGTTTTTAAGGACGAGCCGGTTTTATTAAGGCAGGTTACTTATGAGGATTTCGGCAAGATCAAGACGGATATCCGGGAATTGGATACGGTTCTCGGAGGGGGGATTGTCCCCGGTTCGGTTGTCCTCATCGGCGGTGACCCGGGGATCGGTAAATCAACCATCTGCCTGCAGGTCTCCGCAGGTCTAAGCGAAAAGAAAATCACCGTGCTTTACATAAGCGGGGAGGAATCAACGCAGCAGACTAAAATGCGCGCAGACCGCCTGGGTAAAGGCGCCGGAGGGGACCATCTTTATATCGTCAATCAGACTGATTTGTCGCTGATTACGGAATATATAGACAAGATAAATCCCCAGGTTGTATTTATCGATTCTATACAGGTTTTATTCAGCCAGGAAATCAGCTCTTCGCCAGGGAGTATCAGCCAGGTCAGGGAATGTGCCGGCCGCCTTACCATGCTGGCCAAGGCCCGTGGGATAAGCCTGTTTATTATCGGACACGTAACTAAAGAGGGCACAATTGCCGGTCCGCGCGTATTAGAGCACATTGTGGATACCGTGCTATATTTTGAAGGGGATCGCTTTTCCATGCACCGGATTTTAAGGGCTGTAAAAAACCGCTTTGGCTCAATCAATGAAATCGGCGTATTCCGGATGTCGGCTTTTGGCCTGGAAGAAGTAGGTAACCCATCGGAGATGCTGCTTAGCCAACGTCCGAAGGATGCTTCAGGCACGGTGGTGGTATCGGCTTTGGAAGGCAGCCGCCCCTTACTTGTGGAGATACAGGCCCTGGTAAGCCATTCCGGATTTGGCTATCCCCGCCGGCGCAGCCAGGGATTTGATTTTAACCGGATGGGGTTACTGGTAGCTGTGTTAGAGAAGAGGATCGGATTACGCCTGGAAAGCGAAGATATATTCGTTAATGTTGTGGGTGGAATAAAGATAGAGGACCCGGCTGCTGATTTGGGCGTATGTATGGCTATTGCATCCGCATTCAAGGATAGTCCGGTTTTAAAAGACAGCCTAATCCTCGGAGAGGTCGGGCTTACGGGGGAAATCCGCAGCATCCTGCATGCCGGGATTCGTATAGGCGAGGCAGAAAAACTGGGATTCAAAACATGTATTTTGCCGAAATGGAATATGTCCCAATTGGATTACAAGGCTAAGGGCTTAAGGATCGAGCCGGTTTCTTCTTTAAAGGAATCGCTGGAGACTATTTTAGGAGGAAGTAAAAAATGAACCTTTTATTAGCGCGTATTTTATTTGCGGCTGCCTGTGCGGTAGTCGGGTATCAATCAGGAGAATTATTGGGAAACAGTTTTTTAGGATTAGGGGTCGGATTAGCGATTTGCATTTGGGTTATACTTCTGGAGTTGGGCATGCGCCGCCTTTCCGGAACGAGCAAAGGCCTTTCCAGCGCGGTATTCGGGTTAGCCCTCGGTTTGATTATAGCAAAACTTGTGGGTGACACATTCTCTTTTAGCAATATACCGGAAGATACAATGAATTTAACCCGGTTTTTCTTAACCCTGATCTTTTGTTATCTGGGTATGGTTATCGGGTTACGCGGAAAGGACGACTTTAATCTGATAATTCCTTATGTGCGCTTGAGGCGGCAGGACCAGGGAGAGGAAGCGATTATCGTGGATACCAGCGTAATTATTGATGGCCGGATTTCCGATATCTCCAAAAGCGGTTTTCTGGATACCAAGCTGGTTATACCCAGGTTCGTATTAAGGGAACTCCAGGGCATTGCCGATTCTACGGACCCGATGAAGCGCCAAAGGGGCAGAAGGGGGTTAGAGATTTTGAATAACCTGAGAAAAGACACCTCGTTGAACGTAATCATTAACGACGAGGATTTCCCGGATATAAAAGACGTTGACGCTAAGATTGTTCAGCTGGCAAAGCTGCTGGAGGCAAAGGTTCTCACCGTGGATTTTAACCTGAACCGCGTTGCCAGCATCCAGGGAGTACGGGTTTTAAATATAAATGAGCTGGCTAATGCAATAAAGCCGGTAGTCTTCCCCGGGGAGGAGCTTAAGCTGCGGCTCATCCGAGAGGGCAAAGAACACAATCAGGCCGTGGGGTATCTGGACGACGGGACAATGGTAGTGGTTGAAGATGCCCGTAGGTTGATCGGGCGGGAGGTGAGGGTTGAGGTCAGTTCAGTGCTGCAGACCCAGGCCGGCCGGATGATATTTACGCGTCTGAAAAGATAGAAAATGTTTGTAAGCGCAGTTGTCCCCGCGGCAGGTTTCGGTTTAAGGCTTGGTGAAGCTCTGCCAAAGCCTCTGGTTAGCTTGCAGGGCAAGCCTATCTTTATCCGCACGCTGGAAGTTTTAAACCGCCATCCTGACATAAAAGAGATTATCCTGGTTGTTTCCCGCAATGCGCTGGAGGCAACAAAGCGCAGCCTTAAAAAATATCGGTTTAGAAAAGTCGGTGAGGTTGTTCTGGGCGGAGCCAGGCGCAGTGATTCAGTGAGGAATGGATTGAAGTGTATTTCCCCTCGGGCCAGTCTGGTATTGGTACACGACGCTGCCAGGCCCTTTGTGGGTCTAGAGATGATTTCCCGCGTTATCAAAGAGGCGGTGAAATGCAAAGCCGCGATACCAGGGCTACCGGTTAAGTCAACGATAAAAGAGCTCAGCGCGGGGGGCAGGGTACGCAGGACGCTTGCGCGTGAGCGCCTTTATGAAATTCAAACGCCGCAGGTTTTTCAAAGGGAACTGATTATCAAAGCCTATAAGAAATTTTCCCATTACGCAGCAGCTGACGATGCTTCGTTGGTAGAGAGGTTGGGTGTTAAGGTATCCGTGGTTGCCGGCTCATATTCTAACATCAAGATTACTACTCCTGAGGATTTGATATTTGCTCGCACCATCTTAAAAAACTCCCCTCACTAAGGGACATCCTTTTTGCCGTTCGAGGGACGCCCTTTTAGCTGAATACGAGGGTGTCCCCATACTTTGATTTAAGATGAAAGACATTTACCGGGTAGGGATTGGTTACGATATTCACCGCTTGGTCAAGGGGAGAAAATTGTTTTTAGGAGGCGTGCAGATTGAGCACCCTAAGGGCTTGCTGGGGCATTCCGATGCCGATGTACTATTGCATGCAGTATGCGATGCGCTTTTAGGTGCGGCAGGGCTTGATGACATCGGCGTTCTTTTCCCGGATACGGATGCCCGCTACAAAGACATAAGAAGCACAGAACTGTTAAAAAGGGTCTTACGCCTGGTAGGGGATAAGGGTTTTAAACTCGTAAATCTTGACACTACGATAGTCGCTCAAGCGCCGCGCATTTACAGCTTGAAGTTAAAAATACAGAAGAATATATCAAAGATATTGAAGCTTAGTCTCAGGGCAATTAATTTAAAAGCCACTACAGCCGAACGCTTGGGAGATGTCGGAAGAAATAAGGCGATCGCTGCCTGGTGTGTTGTGCTTTTGAGGAGGGTGAGATGACAATCCTGTTATCCGTTATTGCGCTAATCATTGCTTTGTTTGTCGTTAGGCTGGTTATTTTGCTTATATTTTTCGGTCCTGAAATAAAAGCAGCGCGCGAAAGAGACCCGGCCGCCTACAGCATTCTTGAGGTAGCCCTGCTTTATCATGGCTTATGCGCTATTGCCCACCATCGTATTGCGCATTTCTTATATAATCTTAAGCTGGAAATGTTTGCCCGTGCCCTCAGCCAGGTCTCCCGTTTTTTTACAGGCATCGAGATACACCCCGGAGCAAAGATAGGCAGGGGTCTCTTTATCGATCACGGCATGGGCGTAGTCGTCGGGGAGACCACTGTCATCGGAAATAATGTGACTCTTTATCAGGGTGTGACGCTTGGAGGCACAGGAAAGCAAAAGACCAAGCGGCACCCAACTCTGGGCAATAATGTAGTTGTGGGGACCGGGGCAAAGGTATTAGGAGATATCACCATCGGAGATAATGCTTATATCGGTGCAAATGCCGTAGTGATCAGCGACGTTCCGCCCAACTCCACGATTGTAGGGGTTCCCGGAAGGGTTACCAAGCAGGACGGCAAGAAGATAGATACGAGCCTTGACCATAAGCACATTCTGGACCCGGTGATGCAGCAGATTGAGGAATTGAAAGCACGTATTGAGAAGTTGGAGAAATAAACGTTTTAACCACTGATATGTTCCAGAAATTTATTTTACGCACGAAACTTTTTGCCGTTGGCTGCGGTTTACAGCTCATTACGGAACGACTTTCGAGCAGAGCGTCCTGCATTTCGCTGTAATTCCTTGCCAACCTCAAGCGAAAGCGAAGTGCCAAAAAGTTTCTAATTGTGCGTAAAACAAATTTCTTACACATATTAGAACTTCAAAAGCATGCCTATACATATCTACAATACCTTAACTAGGAAGAAAGAGGAATTCAAGCCGCAGAATCCGCCTCAGGTTAAGATGTATACCTGCGGGGTTACGGTTTATGATGAATGTCATATAGGCCATGCCAGAAGCCTGTATATTTTTGATGTTATGCGCAGGTACTTAGAATACAGGAAATTGAAGGTTGATTTTGTGCGCAATATCACCGATATAGACGACAAGATTATCAACCGCGCCAACGAGCTTAAGGTTGACTGGAGTGAGTTGGTCGCCAAATATATCGATAGTTATAAAAGAGACCTGGAGTCGTTGGGTGTTCAACCTGGCATCCTGGACGGCAAGGAAGAGCCGCGGGCAACCAGAAATATTCCGGAGATGATTAAGTATATAGAAGGCCTGATTGAGAAGGGGTTTGCTTATGTTACTGACAGCGGGGTATATTTCAGCGTGCGTAAATTTAAGGATTACGGAAAATTATCCGGGCAGAGTATAGAGCAGATGCAAAGCGGAACAAGAACCGAGACAGATGAGCATAAGCAGGATTCGCTGGATTTTGCTTTATGGAAGAAGGCAAAGCCGCAGGAGCCTTCATGGCCCAGCCCTTGGGGAGAGGGACGTCCGGGATGGCACATCGAGTGTTCTGTAATGAGCCAGAAATTACTTAAAACCGATACCCTGGATATACATGCCGGCGGCAGGGATCTGGTATTTCCTCACCACGAAAATGAGATTGCCCAGTCAGAAGCCCTGACAGGAAAACCATTTGCCAAATACTGGGTGCATCACGGGCTTTTGACAATTAACGCACAAAAAATGTCTAAATCCCTGGGTAATTTCGTTACCATAAAGGACTTTATCAAACAATATAAGGATGTTGATATCTTAAAGCTATTCTTTTTATCTGCGCACTACCCGAATCCCATAGATTATAACCAAGAGAAAATAGCTGAATGCAGGAAACAAAAGGAAAGCTTTCTTGATTTCTTCTATAAGGTTAATTCCTGGAAGCTCCGGGCTGGCGGGTCTAAAATAGCCGCTTCTAAAACAGACACTGATAAGATAAATAGCATTTGTAATAAGTTTCAGGAAGCAATGGATGATGATTTTAATACACCTGAAGGCCTGGCTTGCTTGTTCGAGCTGCTTGACCTGGGATTAGCATTTATATCTTCTGATAAGCAGGAAGCATTTAATTGTATCAAATCCAAATTAGAAAATTTCTTTGATATATTCGGGATTGAGCTATCGCTGAAAGAAATACCTGCAGAAATTGAGAAGATGCGCCAAGGCAGGGATAAAGCCAGAGATAAGAAAGATTTTAAAGAAGCAGATGCAAAGAGAGAGCAGGTAAAGGCAGCCGGATATATTGTTATCGATACTGCTGGCGGTTCAGCTATGTCAGCTGTTCCTGCGCAAGAATAGGTTATAAAGGGGACACCCTCCCGAACAGCAAAAAGGGTGTCCCCCGAACAGCAAAAAGGGTGTCCCTGATGAAGAGGGGAAAATTCATTACATTTGAGGGGCCGGAGGGAAGCGGCAAGAGCACGCAGGCAAATCTCCTTGCCCGCTATTTAAAATCCAAAGGGAAAAAGGCAATTTTTCTGCGCGAGCCGGGAGGAACAGGCCCCAGCGAGAAGATAAGAAGAATCCTGCTGGATAAAGCCAATCACAATATTTCTGCCCTGGCAGAGATGCTTCTTTATATGGCTGCGCGCGCGCAGCTGATACAGGAAGTGATTAAGCCGGCGCTGGAGAAGGGGTATTTTGTAATCTGCGACCGCTTCCTGGATTCTACGCTTGCTTATCAGGGGTATGGCCTGGGTGTTGACCTGTCGTTAATCAAGCATCTGGCAAGATTTGTTACCTGTGGCCTTGAGCCGGATTTGACTATTTTCCTGGATGTAGGGGTCAAGCGCGGCTTGCGTGCCTGCGGCAGGGAATTGGATCGCATTGAACAAAGGCCGATATCCTTTCATCAGCGCGTCAGGCAGGGATATCTGAGGTTGGCTGCCAGATACCCTTCGCGCATAAAAATAATCAAGCCCGGCAAAGATAGAAACATAACCCAGGATAAAATCCGCAAGATAATCGAAAAACATGTCTTATAGTCAAAGTCAACCCTTAGCAGAAAGTTTCATCAAAAATGCCTGGGAAAACCAAAAGCTGAGCGCTGCCTATATCTTTTTTGGTCCGGATGGAACAGGAAGGCTGCATATGGCGCGCAGTCTTGCCAAGGCAGTTAATTGTCAAAAGGGAACCTTTCCGCCATGTATGGTTTGTGCTTCATGCAAAAAAATCGAGAATAATAATTATCCTGATGTGCATTATTTGGAAAAGCAGGATTCCAGCTTTATCAAGATAGAGCAAATCCAGCAGATGCAGAAAGAAATCAGCCTGTCCCCCTTTGAAGCAAAGAGGAAGGTCTTTATCATCCTTGACGCAGAAGACTTCACGCCCGAGGCGGCAAACTGCCTGTTGAAGGTTCTTGAAGAGCCACCGGGAGATTCACTGATTATCCTGCTTGCCTCTGCTCTGAACCGCCTCTTTCCTACAATCATTTCGCGTTGCCAAAAGATTAGATTCAGTTGCCTTCCGCCGCATCAGGCAGAGCTGATTCTCAGCCGTGACTATCATTTGGATAAAGATTCAAGCCATTTCCTTGCCTTTTGTTTCGAGGGTAAATTGGGAGAGGCCCTGAAATTTAAAGACAGCAATATTCTAAGCCAGAAAAACCGCATAATCAGGCAGTTTGTTCTCCAGCCTGACTCTCCGGCCAATGAAGTTTCTCTCGGTGATAAAGAGCAGCTTAACCTTATTCTGATGATTTTAATCGGTTGCATGAGGGATATATATTTGCTTAAGAGCGGGATTGACGGAGATAATCTGATTAACCGCGACATCAAAAAGCAGCTTAGCGCCCTGACCGCTGCTTTTAGCTTTACTGATTTAGACCGGGTGCTCAGAGAGCTTTGCGAAAGTTTGGAATACGCCAGGAAAAACATAAACCCTAAGTTGTTGATTGATAACCTGCAATTACTATGGAAAAAATAGTCGAGATAAAAATCAGGGAATACGGACAGATTGTTTTTGCCAGGATAGATATGGATAAATTCAAGGTAGGCGATTATCTTGTCCTGGAGCAGGACCGCGGGCAGGATTACGGCTGTATCCTGGCTGTTTTGGATTCCAGCCGCGGCGGGCATGAAACTAAAATACTGAAAAAAGTGCTGCGCCGTGCAAGCGATAAGGACCTGCAGCAGATTGAGCAAAACCGTCAGAAGGCAAGACAGGCGGCGAATACCTGTTTAAGCAAGATTCAGCAGCATAAATTACCGATGAAATTAGTGGGGGCGGAATATTCTTTTGATTTGAGTAAGATAATTTTTTATTTTACCGCCGAGGGCAGAGTGGATTTCCGAAATTTGGTTAAGGATTTAGCGAAGATATTCAGGGTGCGCATTGAGCTTAAGCAGATCGGCGTAAGGGACGAGGCAAAGCTTTTTGGCGGCATTGGCCCCTGCGGCAGAAGGCTGTGTTGCGCAACCTTCCTGAAAAACTTTGAACCCGTGAGTATCAAGATGGCGAAGGAAGAGGGGCTGCCCCTTAATCCTCCGAAGATTTCCGGGATTTGCGGAAGGCTGATGTGTTGCCTCGGGTACGAGTATGAAACCTATAAGCGCCTTGTGCGCGGGCTGCCGCAGCAGGGGGAGCGCGTACATACCCCACAGGGCAAGGGCAAGGTTATCGCGGTAAACCTTTTTAAGCGTATGGTAGTCGTGGAGCTGGATGACGGACGCCAGGTCAAGGTAAGCTATGCGCAGGAATAAAAAATTCTATATCACCACCCCTTTATATTACGTAAACGCCTCGCCGCATATCGGACACTCCTATACCAATATTTCCGCTGATTGCCTTGCGCGCTATATGCGCGGCTTGCTGGGCGATAAGCATGTCTGGTTCCTCACGGGCACCGACGAGCATGGACAGAAGATACAAAAGGCAGCCTGCCAGGCGAAATTAAGCCCGCAGGAGTTTGCGGATAAAATGGTGGCTCAGTTTAGAGGCCTTTGGAAAAGGCTGAATATTTCTTATAACGACTTTATCCGTACTACCGAGCAGAGGCATATTTCCTGCGTGCAAAAGGTATTGGAGATTCTTTATCAGAAGGGTGATGTATATCCTGCGAAGTACGAGGGATGGTACTGCACGCCCTGTGAGACATTCTGGCAGGAGTCAGAGGTTGCCTTTACGCAGGACAAGCAGCCGATATGCGCTGACTGCCGCCGGCCCCTGGAAAAGATACAGGAGGAGAATTATTTTTTCCGTCTTTCCAAGTATCAGGATTGGTTGCTGGATTATATTAAGCAGCACCCGGACTTTATTAGACCTCTTACCCGTTATAACGAAGTAGCCAGTTTCTTGACCAGCCAGCGCCTGTCTGACCTGTGTATCTCGCGGCCAAGAGAGCGGCTCCAATGGGGTATCCCGGTGCCTTTTAGCCAGGAGCACGTTACCTATGTCTGGTTCGATGCCCTGATAAACTATATCAGCGCAGTCGGTTCATTCGGAAAGGACGGCGTATACAGTTCCCAGTGGTGGCCGGCGGATTTGCATTTGATTGGCAAGGATATCCTAAGGCAGCATGCGATATACTGGCCGATTATGCTTAAGGCTTTAAATATCGAATCTCCGGTAACGATATTTGCACACGGCTGGTGGATGATCGGCGAAAGCAAGATGTCCAAGTCGCGGGGCAATATTGTTTCTCCGCTTGAGATGGCGGATAAATTCGGCATAGATGTTTACCGCTATTTCCTGCTGCGCGACGTGCCTTTCGGGCAGGATGGGAATTTTTCGGAAGAGGCGATTGTCAAAAGATTTAACGGCGACCTGGCAAATGACCTTGGTAACCTAGTGTATAGGGCTCTTACGATGATCGAGAAATACTCTGCAGGCAGTCTGCCCAAGGGGGATATAGAGGCAGACGACAAACAGGCCAATGAAATATACGCCAAATTAAAGGGCATTGGGCAGGGTGTTGCCAGCGGATTAAGCGGGCCGGATTTTAACTTCAGCGTGGCATTAGAGGGAATCTGGGAAGCAATAAATATGGCTAATAAGTATATCGAGGACAAAAAGCCCTGGAATTTGGCTAAGGAAAACAGGCAGCAGGAACTTGATGCATTCCTGCTCGTGTTGGTAGAGGTTATCAGGGGCGCTGAGCAGGCAATTGCGCCGTTTATGCCTCAGACCGCCGAATCCATAAAAAAGCAATTAGGCAGAGATAAGATTAAAAAAGGCAAACCCTTATTTCCCCGTATAGATACTAAAGGCCCGATAGAGAATAACTAATTACCCGCAACCGCATTACTATGCTGGTAGACACTCACTGTCATCTGGATTTTCCCGATTTTGATTCTGACCGCCGAGAGGTAATCCACAGAGCAAAGCAGGAAGGCGTAGGTTGTATAATTAATATCGGCTCGAGCCTGCGCGGCTCTCAGGCAGGGATAGATTTGGCAGGGCAATACGATTTTATTTACGCAAGCGTGGGCATCCATCCCCATGAGGCGGACAAGATAGACAAGGCAGCGATAAGCGATATCGAGAAGCTCTCCAGGCACGAAAAGGTTGTAGCGATAGGAGAAATCGGCCTTGATTACTACAAGGGATTTTCTTCCGTTGGGAACCAGAAAAAACTCTTTATAACTCTCCTGGAACTTGCCAGGCTCAATTCTCTACCGGTAATAATTCACTGCCGTGAAGCTCAAAGCGATATTTTCCGGATATTGCAGGATATTAAAGTCAGCGCAGGGGTGGTGCATTGTTTTTCAGGGGATGAGAATTTTCTTAAGCAATGCCTGGATTTGGGTTTTTACGTTTCCTTCACCTGTAACCTCACTTATAAGAAAGCAGGCGCTTTAAGAAGCCTGGCTAAGCTCGTTCCTTTAGAGTGCCTGCTTCTGGAAACAGATGCTCCGTTTCTGCCTCCTGAGGGCCTGCGCGGCAAAAGGAATGAACCCGGTTATGTAAGGTATCTGGCAGAGGAGCTTTCGCGCATAAAGGGCGTGGATGTAGAAGAGATAGCTGCCAAGACCACTGCTAATGCCCGGAGGTTGTTCAAGGTAGGCATATAATATATGGAAGCAGAAGTTGCGTTGGTAAAATGCAAAAACTATACGCCTTCTTTGGTTGAGCAGGCAATCAGGCGTTCAATAGAACTATTAGGAGGAATAGAAAAATTCGTAAGGCCCCGCAGCCGGGTTTTGCTTAAACCCAACCTGTTAATGGCCAAAGAGCCTGAATTTGGAATCACCACTCATCCTGAGGTTGTGAGGGCAGTAGCAAGGGTATTAAAAGGTATAGGCTGTGAGCTTTTTATCGGAGACGGGCCGAGCGTTTGGGGTAACCAGATAGAAAACGTAGATGAGGTTTACAAAAAGACCGGCATAGTGAGGATTTCTGAAGAAGAAGGTATAAAGATAGTAAAATTCGATAAGAGCCGTTGGCAAGGCAATTTCCCTTTAACCTCCTGGCTGGCAGATTGCGACTCTTTTGTCTCTTTGCCGAAATTCAAGACCCATGAATTAACCGTATTAACCGCAGCAATAAAAAACCTTTTTGGCCTGGTTACCGGCGCTTATAAAACCGAACTGCACCGCAAGTATCCCAAACAGGAGGAATTTTGCGGGATGCTGGTTGATATTTACGAGCAGGCAAGGCCTTGTTTGACAGTCGTGGATGCGATTACCGCAATGGAGGGAGACGGCCCTGCCAGCGGCGGCAGGTTACGCTCTCGGGGGTTTTTGCTTGCCGGTGTCGATTGCGTGGCTTTAGACAGCATCCTGGCTTTAATTATGGGCCTGGAGCCTTCTGATATTCTGACTACTAAACAGGCAGCGGGAAGGAACTTGGGCATAGCCGAGGTCAGTTCCATGCGAATTTTAGGAGAGAGATTACAGGATGTTACGCAAGAGCCGTTTCAATTGCCCTCAACTTCAATAATACATAAAATACCGCGGCCGGTGATTAAGGCGATTGCAGGCTTGGTTCGTTTTTACCCAGAAGTCAACCATCATAACTGCACGCTTTGCGGGGCTTGCATACCGGCCTGCCCCGAGAAGGTAATCAGCATTAACGATAGCCGCATATCGATTGATTGTTCCGGATGCATATCCTGTTTTTGCTGTCAGGAGGCATGTCCCTATTCAGCAATAAATGTTAAGCGTAGCCTCGCTGCCAAGCTGTTAAGATTATGAAGATTCAGACTATTGCCTGGGAAAAGGGCGCAATTAAGATAATTGACCAGACCAAGCTGCCCAATAAATTAGAGTACGTTTATCTTAAGGATATACGCACGGTTTACGTGGCAATTAAATCAATGAAGATTCGCGGAGCCCCGGCCTTAGCTGCTGCCGGGGCATTAGGCGTAGTCTTGGCTGCCTACCGAGAAAAGTTTAAAACCAGGGCTCAATTTATGAGGAAACTGGAAAAGGCAATCAGCTTTCTTGCGTCTTCCCGTCCGACAGCGGTGAATCTTTTCTGGGGCCTGGAAAGGATGCGCAGTGTATTAGAAAAAAGCAGGGATACTTCCCCCGCTAAGATAAAGACCGCACTGCTTCAAGAAGCAGACAGGATTATAGAGGAGGACCGCATTGCCTGCAGGAAGATGTCTGAACGCGGAGCAAGGTTAATCAGAAACGGCGATAGAATTCTCACTGTCTGTAATGCCGGGATTCTGGCTACCATTGATTACGGCACTGCTCTGGGAGTTATTTACAAGGCAAAGCAGGCAGGCAAGAGATTCAAGGTATTTGCCTGCGAGACCCGCCCGCTTTTACAGGGAGCCAGATTAACTGCCTGGGAACTCAAGAAAAAAGGTATTGATGTTACGCTTATCTGCGACAGTATGGCAGCCTCCTTGATGCGCCGGAAGCAGATTACCAAGGTTTTTAGCGGAGCTGACCGGATTGCCTTAAACGGAGATGTGGCAAATAAGATAGGTACATATAGCCTGGCTGTATTGGCTAAGTGGCATTGTATTCCCTTTTATGTAGTTGCGCCTTTATCTACGTTTGACAGGAAGATTAGAACCGGCGGAGAGATTCCTATCGAGGAGCGTTCCGCTCTTGAAGTTACTCATAATTTCTTCAAACAGCCGATTGCCCCCTCAGGAGTCAAGGTGTTGAATCCGGCTTTTGACGTGACTCCGCATCAACTGGTTACGGCCATAATCACCGAAACCGCCATATTCCATCAGGGACACCCTTTCACCCAATCGGGAGTCTGTCCCCGAGGTGAACGTAAGGGTGTCCCCGGATTTTAAGTATTTTAAAAGATAAGAAATAACGGGGACACCCTCCCGAACAACCAAAAGGGTGTCCCCCGAACGGCTAAAAGGGTGTCCCTGAGGGGAAGGTATGAAGGTAAAGGAGCTGGGTGAGTTCGGGTTGATTGATACGATAAAGCGGATGGTTGGTTCTTGCCGCGGTGTTGTCAGAGGCATCGGAGACGATTGTGCAGTCCTGCCGTATAACAGCAGGGAATTTCTGCTTTTAACCTGCGATATGCTGGTCGAGGGAGTTGATTTTAATCGACGGCATAGCCTTTATCTGGTTGGGAAAAAAAGCCTGGGATGCTGCGTAAGCGATATTGCTGCCTGCGGCGGGACTCCCGCTTATGCTCAGGTTTCGCTCGGGCTCTATGCTAACATGCCGGTCAGCCGCGTAAAGCAGCTGTATCGCGGCATAATCAGGCAGGCAGAGAGGTTTAAGGTTAAGGTCGTAGGCGGGGACATAAGCCAGTCGGATAAATTGGTTATTGATATAAGCCTGACAGGCCTGGTCAAGAAGAATGAATTTATCGCAAGGTCAGGGGCAAAAAAGGGCGATATTATTTTCGTTACCGGCAGGCTGGGCGGTTCGATTTATGGACGGCACCTGAGATTTACGCCGCGCCTGAAGGAAGCGCAGTATCTGGTCAAACATTACAGGATAAATTCAATGATTGATATTTCCGACGGATTGATTCAGGACTTAAGGCATATTTTGCAAGAATCAGGCAAGGGGGCGATTCTCTATAAAGAATTAATTCCCGTCAGCCATGCTGCGCAGAACTTTAATCAGGCGCTATTTATGGGAGAGGATTTCCAGCTGCTTTTTACTTTGCCGGTAGCTGAGGCAAAGAGGCTAATCAGTTCACCGGAGAAAAATGGCTTTTCTTTAATCGGAGAAATTACTGAGAAAAGTCAGGGATTGGTCCTGCTTGACAGGCAGGCAAGGGAGATAAAAATCAGATCCTCAGGATTCCAGCATTTTAAATAATGAAAAGAATGGTAAAAATAGTTTCACCATCCGAGAAGGCTACGATAAGACTGGGCAGGAAACTGGCGGGTTTGTTAAGTCCGGGGAGCATCGTCTGTCTCTTTGGTCAGCTGGGGGCAGGAAAAACTATTCTGGTTAAGGGAATGGCAGAAGGCTTAGGGGTGGATAGGAATGAGGTAATCAGCCCTTCTTTTGTGCTTATCCGCGAATACCTGCCTGGACCTAATCTAAGCGCAGGCAAGCCGCTTTTTCACCTTGACCTGTTCCGTCTGAAGAGCCCCCGGGATATATTCAGCCTGGGATACGAAGAATATGTTTATGATAAGGGAATCTGTGCGATTGAATGGGCAGAGAGGCTGGGTAATTTATTGCCGGCAGAGTTTCTAAAGGTTCAGCTGGAAGTTAAAGGCGCAACCGAGCGCGTAATCAGATTAACCGCTCAAGGCAGGCAATACCTCAGGATATTAAAAGGCATGAAGAAATGAATATTCTGGCAATTGATACTTCAAGCAAAATGCTATGCCTGGGCGTAGTCAACCATCGGCAGAAAAGAGTAGGGTATAATCTTGATTCTGGCAAGAGACACACAGGGCTGCTCCTGCCAACGATCAAAAAGGCGCTTGCACGCTCAGGCGTGCGTATTTCGCAAGTCGATTATTTTGCCGTCGGCTTAGGGCCGGGTTCTTTTACGGGATTACGTATTGGCCTGGCTACGATGAAGGGTTTTGCGCAGGCAATGAATGTGCCGGTTATCGGCCTGCCTACCCTAGATATCCTTGCCGGCAATGCCCTTGCGGAAAAGGGCAGGATTATCTGCCCGTTGATTGACGCAAAAAGAAATCTGGTGTTTACTGCCTGGTATGAATCGGATGCGCATAACAGATTAAAGCGCGGTAGCCCTTATCTTTTAATCAGCATCGAGGAGTTATTGAAAAGGCTGAAGCCTTATAAGGGAATTACGTTTTTGGGAGACGGGTTGCTTCTTCATCAGCGGCTGCTAATGGCCAAGAAAAGAGGCAGTATATTTTTAAATGAGGACAATTGGTATCCGAAGGCAAAGATTTTAATCAACCAGGCATTGGATTCTGCGCAAAGGGGAAGGTTTAAGGAAGCGGGGAGAATAAAGCCGATTTATCTTTACCCTAAAGAGTGCCAGGTAAAAAATTAAATATGAAAATGAAAAAAAATAATTCAATTGGTTTTCGTACTACTTGGGCAGAAGTGGATTTATCCTGTCTTGACTTTAACTTTAAACAGGTCAGGAGGGTCACGCAAGGCAAAAGCGGCATAATGGCAGTAATCAAGTGCGATGCCTACGGTCACGGAATGCTGCCTATAGCTGAGAGGTTAATCAGGCTGGGGGTGGATTATTTTGGGGTTGCCAGCCTTGATGAGGCGGTTATCCTGAGGAAAAATAAGGTAAAAACGCCGATTCTGGTCTTGGGTAACGTTTCAGCGCCTGATGCCGGGGCAGTCGTTGATTTTGCTCTTACCCAGACGGTTTCCGGATATGAATTAGCTGGTAAGCTGAATCAGGCAGCAGGAAAAAAGGGCAAATCAGCCAGGGTGCATATTAAGGTAGATACAGGCATGGGCAGGTTAGGCATTCTATATAAGCATGCGTTTGCTTTTATCAAGCAGGCTGTGCGCATGAAGCATCTGAGGGTCGAAGGCATGTTTACGCATTTTCCCTGTGCTGACTCTGACCCGGGCTTCACCAATCATCAAATCAGTATCTTCAATAAACTCGTCAATGATTTAAAAAAAGCGGGTATTCAGATTCCTTTATTGCATACCGCTAACAGTATGGGGATTATCGGTTATCCCCGGAGCCACTTTAATCTCGTCAGGCCAGGCCTGATGCTTTATGGAATCCATCCAAAACCCGGACTGAATATAAGGCTTAAGCCAGTACTTGCCCTGAAAAGCAGGATTATTTATCTTAAGCGCATCCCTCGCGGTCAGGGTATCAGCTACGGGCGTACCTACTTTACAAAAAGAGAGTCTAGCATTGCGGTTTTTCCCATCGGCTACGGTGACGGATACCCGCGCAATCTCTCTAACCGCGCGGAGGTCTTGATTAGGGGAAGACGCTTCAGGATAAGCGGGACAGTGTGCATGGACCAGATTATGGTAGATTTGGGAGACTTAAGTGTCAAAACCGGTAATGAGGCAGTGCTTATCGGACGCCAGGGCAAAGAGAGCATCAGCGCAGAAGAGTTGTCCCGGCTTTCCCGGACCATTCCCTATGAGATTGTCTGCGGTATCGGTAGCAGGGTAGCGCGGTTGTATATTAACTGAATTCGCGGATAAGTATAAAACTGCACATAAGGAATATGAGTGGGCTCAACAATACAGAAAGAAGAGGAGGAAAGAGTCCTGCCTTGCCGAAGGCGATGGAAACGGCATTTACCACGTAGTATAGAAAACCTACCATAATCGCTATCCCCAGCGAAGAAAGCCCGGTTGCGCGCCTGTGCATCATCAGCGAAAAAGGAATTCCCACAAAAAGAATCACCAGGGTAGTTAATGGCATAAGGAAACGGTAATAGAAATCCACCTTCAGGCTTTTTACTACAGCCTCCGCCCTTCCCATCGACAGCTTCAGGATATAATCGTTTAACTGAGCAACAGACATGAATTGCGGTTTTTGTCTTTGTTTCAGGAAATCCGTAGGAGATTCGGTGATATCCATTAACTGCACGGGCACATAAACGGGTTCTCCCTTCAGGCGGCTTTGTGAGTCAAAAAAGTAGGTTACGCATTCATGGAAATTCCAGGCCCCGTCTTTGTATATGCCGTAAGAGGCAATAATCTTTTTACGCAGATTAGCGAGATTATCCTGTTCCAGGATGGTAATCCCTTCCATTTTGTTCTTGGAAACAATAAATTTATTAATAAAAAAAAGCCTGTTCCTCAAACCATAAACGGAGAGATTGGTAATTGTTTCTTCTTTCCGGGCCTTTGCTTTTTTAGTACCCTTTTCCATCTGGCTTTTTAGAGTTTCTTTGGTTATCTCAGCGCGCGGTACAAACTTGTCGTTTACCAGGAATACCAGAATACTCACCAGGCAGGCAAAGATAATCAGTGTCTTGGAAATCTGCAGTATGCTTAAGCCGGAAGCGCGCATGGCAATAATTTCATTATTACGGTTCAGCATGCCCAGCGTGTAAAGGCAGCCCAGCAGGGAGGCAAAGGGAGCTACCTGCACGAAGATAAGGGGGAGAAAGTTTAAATAATATGCGAAAAGAAGGTCCAGTCCGGTTTTCTGTTTCAGGATTTCATCCAGGTGGCTGAAGAGGTCAATTACCACATAGAGCATCAGGAAGACAAAGATGCAGCCAAGGAAGACCTTGAGCATGGAACCCAAAATATAGCGGTCTAATATGCGCATATCTTGTTTAAAAGAAAAATTCCGGTAATGCCGAAGATGATGTTTGGAAGCCACATTGCCAATTCCGGGGCAAGATGCCCCTGGAGAGAAAGCGCGCTGAATCCCAAAAGCAGCAGGTAATATATGCCGATAATGCCGAAGGCCATTGAAAAATTAATGGATTTTTCCCGCCTGCGGGTAAGCATTGCAAGGCAGGAGCCAAGCAGGATAAAGATAACCACCGAGAAGGCCAGCGCAATCCTTTTATGCAGTTCGGTAATCAAGGGAATCGTCTCAATGCCCTGAGCCTTATATTCGCTTATCTGCGCATCTATCTCCTGGAAGGTCATATCCTTGGGCTTTTTCTCGATTTTTCCCTTGTCGGACTTATTAAGGTTCAGGTTCAGGAGCAGTGTTTTAAAATTTAATTTATAGAACTTTGTAGGATCGGCCGGGTCCGGTTCATCGGATGTGCCGTCAATAAGTTTTAATTTTATCATTCCCTTGTCAGTGAGGGTTTCAAATTCTCCGTGTTTGGCAACGATAGTACGCGCATGCCTGTTGCCCGGTTGCGGTTCATAGATACGCACCTGTTCGAGCCGGTTGCCGTTAATGTCGTAGATAAAAACGATATATTTATCGAATGCATTGATGAAGGTACCCGCCTCCAGGGCAATTATCGGGCTTTGTGCTCCGATTGAATTCAAGGTGCGCCGCGAGGCAAAATGCGCGTAAGGGACAACCCGGTCGTTGAATACCAAGAGGATTAAGCTTAAGATTAAACCGACTATCAATAACGGGACGATAATCAGGTGCAGGAGGCTTATGCCGCTGGCACGCAGGGCAATAATTTCATTGTCGCCGGAAAGCCGTCCGAGAGACAGAAGTATTGCCACCAGTACCGCAATGGGAAGCGTATAAGTAAGAAGCGAGGGGATGAGGAAACCGAAGAGCTTACCTACGCTGAGCAGGTCAACGCCCTTATTGATAATCAGTTCAGCCAGGCGGATGAGATTCCCCAGCAGCATTACCAGAGTTAATACCGCCAGGGAAAACAAAAATGGCCCGAAGAATTCGTTGAGTATGTAATTACGTAATATTTTCATGCCGCTTGTTTTAATTAGCCAGGGTTAGGACAAATATGCTGCCTGCGCCGGCGGTTTTTAAGACCGAGGCCGCTTCCGAGCAGGTTGCCCCTGTGGTTAGAACGTCGTCTATCAAGAGTATATTCTTGTGCTTTATTTCTTCGGGATTACGCAAGGCAAAACACCCCTTTACGTTATTCCGGCGCTCTACGTCGTTTAATTCCACCTGGGCCCTGCGGTTGTGTTTGCGCCAGAGGTTGCCAGGGGATAGGGCAATAGAAAATTCTCGGGCAACCGAACGCGCAATCAGTTCCGCCTGGTTAAATTCCCTTTCTCTTAATCTGGTTTTATGCAGAGGGATGGGGATTACCAGGTTAAAATTATCCAGCCCGATGCGGTTTTGACGGATACAATCAATCAGCAGGCTGCTTAAGAAGGAATTCAAATAATCCCTGTTTTGATATTTGAATTTATGGATGAGTTCGCGGGTTACCCCCTCATAGATGCAGGGGCTGAGGCTGCGGTCAAAGCAAAGGCCCCTGTCCGTTAAGCACTCAGGGCAGGCCCTTTTGGCAATCTGCTCACCGCGGATTTGCCTTCCGCAGAGAGCACAGAGAGGCGGAGTATTTTTCTTAATTGCCTGCAGGCAGTCAGGGCAGAGAAGGCTTTGGATATGACTATTCTTCGAAGGCCTAGAGCAAACCGGGCAAGTTTCAGGATAGATGATATTTAACAGGCGCCCGAAGTATTTCTTTAACATAATTTATATAATAACAGCAAATAGGCTTTTGTCAACATTGAGCGTACCTTATAGCCTAAGAAGGCGTAAGCGAATGTATTGATACGTTCGGCAATTGCCTTCCTTCGCTTCGCTGGAGGACCTTCGAACACATTCGCTTACACTCAGTGTTCGACATTGAGTGTCAACGAATGGTCGAAGGACGCTGAGACGAAGTCGAAGTGCAGTATCAACACTGAGCGTACCCTATAGCCTAACAGGGCGTAAGCGAATGTGTTGACAGTCGCCACAACTCATAGTAAAATAAAACCTTAGAATGAGAGAAGATACGCTCACAAAACAGAAACGGCAATTGTTGCTCCTGCTTAAAGAAAGGGCGCTGAAGAGAGGCAAGGTTGTCTTATCCTCAGGCAGGGTAAGCGATTATTACCTTGACGGGCGCCTGATTACCTTAAGTGCCCAGGGGGCATATCTGGCAGGCAGTATTATTCTGGAATTAATCAGGCATAAAAAGATAACTGCCATCGGCGGACCGACACTGGGGGCTGATCCGATTGTAGGGTCGGTTATTTGCCTGGCGGCAAAGAAGGATAAAAGGCTCAGCGGCTTTATTGTGCGTAAGTACACAAAAAAACACGGCATGCAGCGCTTGGTCGAAGGCCCGGCTTTACCCAGAGGCAGCAGGGTTATACTCGTGGATGATGTGGCAACCAGCGGGGTTTCGCTGATTCAAGCAGGAAAGATCTTAGGGATGCTGGGGATAAGGGTGGACTGTGCGATTGTGATTGTTGACCGACAGGAGGGGGCAAAAGAGAATTTGGCTAAAGTCGGGATGCGTTTAATCTCCATTTTCAAAAGGAAGGACATCCTTTCATGAAAGTACCTTTCGTTGATTTAGCTGCACAGTACAGGCAAATAAAATCAGAGGCAATTTTAGGCATAGATAAACTCTGCAGGCAGGGAAATTTTATCCTGGGCGAGGAGTTGGTTAATCTGGAGCAGGAATTTGCCGATTATTGCGGGGTTAAGTTCGCGGTTGGTTTAAATTCAGGCACTGATGCGCTTTTCCTGGCGCTGCGCAGCCTGGATATCGGCAAGGGCGATGAGGTGATAGTACCTGCCTTTACCTTTATAGCTACTGCCCTTGCGGTTTCGCATACTCAAGCCACGCCTGTGTTCGTAGATGTCGATAAAGATACCTATAATATCGATGCCGAGCGGATAAAAAAAGCTATCACCCGCAAGACGCGCGCAATCATCCCGGTACATATTTTCGGGCAGCCTGCGGATATGCGGGCAATTATGAAGATTGCCGACAGGCATGGATTAAAGGTTATCGAGGATGCTGCCCAGGCGCACGGAGCCGGATATAAAAGCACGAGGTCAGGCCTAAGAGGCAAAACACAAAGGGTCGGTTCTCTCGGCGATATCGGCTGTTTCAGTTTTTATCCGACAAAAAACCTGGGCGCCTTAGGTGACGCGGGCATGGCTGTAACCAGCGACTTAAAAGTCTACCGCAAACTGCGTATTCTCAGGGACTGCGGGAGGTCCTCGCATAATACTCATATAATCAAGGGTTACAACTCGCGCCTGGACACGCTCCAGGCAATTGCCTTAAGGCTGAAACTAAAATATTTAGAGAGGTGGAATGGCCTGCGCCGCAGGAACGCAAAAATCTATACCGGCTTATTCAGGGGGAATCCCGATGTTCTTTGCCCTTACGAGGCTGCTTATGCCAGGCACGTTTATCATGTATATGCCTTGCAGGTCAAGGAGCGGGACAGGCTTTTTTCGCATCTGCGCCGCAAGGGTATCGGCGTCCTGATTCATTACCCCTGTCCTGTTCATTTGCAGAAGGCGTATAAAGATGCAGGTTATAAACGGGGGGATTGCCCCGTGTCAGAAAAGATTACCCGCCGGATTATTTCTTTACCGATGCATCCTGCTTTATCACGCCGCCAGATACAATACGTTGCCGGAGAGGTTTTATCGTTTTTAGATTAGACCTTTAAATGCCCCAGAACATATTAATCATTAATCCCTTTGGTATCGGAGATGTGCTGTTTTCCACACCCTTGATCCGCAACCTCAGATTTTATTACCCGCATGCCTTTATCGCGGTTGCCGTGCAGAAAAAGGTGATGCCGATACTGGAGAATAATCCGCATATAAACAAGCTGTTTGCCTTCAGCCGCGGAGACCTGAAGGATTTGTCCCGTCAGTCTAAACTTAAGGCAATGAGCCTTTTCTTTAAGACCTTATCCGAGATCAGGCGGCAGAGGTTCGATTTATGCATTGATTTATCTTTAGAGCACCGTTACAGCCTGTTTTTGAAATTATTGGGGGTTAAGCAGAGAATCGGCTTTAACTACAGGAAGCGCGGAAGGTTCCTCACTCAGCGGATTGATATAGAAGGATACGAAGGCAGGCATGTGGCCGAATATCATCTCCAGCTACTGGAATTCTTAGGCAAAAAGGCTAAATTTTATGATACCGAATTATTCCTGCGCGAGGAAGAGAGGGAATGGGCAGCGGCATTCCTTAAAGACAAAGGCATAGCCGATGGTGATTCGGTTATCGGGATAATACCCGGCGGGGGAGCCAGTTGGGGCGGGAAAGCCAATTATCTTCAGTGGCCCTTTGAAAATTTTGCCGGTGTTTGCGAGGAGTTGAGTAAACTATCCGGCGTCAGGATTGTCCTCTTCGGAGCAAGGCAAGACAGCGGGATATGCGAGAATATCAGCAGGATATTAACGCATAAGCCGATTGAGGCATTCGGCAGGACAACCTTAAGGCAGTTTATCGCCTTGATAGATAAGTGTCATCTCGTCATCTGTAATGATACCGGGCCGTTGCATATAAGCGCTGCGTTGGGAAAAAAGATCATTTACCTTTGCGGTCCGGTAGATGAGAGGGTTTACGGGGCTTATCCTCCCGCACCGGAGCGGATAGTGATGAAAAGGGATTTCTCTTGCAGGCCGTGTTACCAGAAGTTTCGCGTCCCGGAATGCAATTATCAACTGCGCTGTTTGACCGCAATAACCGCGCAGGAGGTTTTGGCGCAGGCAAAGGCCTGCCTGGAGGCAGGAGCGGAAAAATGTTAAACGAAATTAAAACACTGTACCTGGATGTTGCCCGGCTCAAGGTAAAACTCTCAACTAATTATGCGAAGTATTACGATTATCTCAGGTCATATTTCGAGCCGGTTATTTCATCCCGCGATTTTACGGATGATTTTGACATCGAAGCCAATGCCTTTTGGCAGAAAGGCCAGGAGAGCAGTTATCTAAAGGAACTGAAGCGATCCGGTAATTTTGCCGACGTGGGAGCAAATACATTAATAAATGAGAAGAAGATTGTAACCATCAGAAAAATAGAAAAGAAGAAAAAGGTAATCTTTGACTTTAAGGCAAGCGAGAGGAAGTTGTATCTGAAAGCGATTTTGCGCTGGAAGGTTTTCAAAGACGCAATCCGCTACGGAATATTCGGTAAATCAGAGGAGGACTGGTTTTTTTCAGTCACCTTCCCGGTCTTATATTATCCCTTATTCTGGTATTTGGAATATTTTATGCAGACCCACATACTGCATGCCTCGGGAATAGAACTGAACGGCCGCGGCCTGGTTGTTTGCGGCATGGAGGGCATCGGCAAGACCAGCCTGGTTTTATCATTGCTGCAGGAACCGGGTGCGCATTTTCTCTCTGATAACCTCCTTTTTTACGATTCCCAAAGAATCTACCCCTGCTATGAATTGGTAAGAATACATAAGAACGAAGACGATTCCTTATGGAGGGATAAATTCAGAAGGGTGGATAAGTTCCGAAGCCTGAAGGGATTTTTTAAGCCAGCATTCGCATTAAAGAAAGAAGGGGTAGCTCCGAAGATTATTATCTTTCCTCAATTCAGCCAGAAGTTTTCAGTAAAAGCAATATCCGGTTTGGAGGTAGTGCATAAAGCGGCAATTATGAGTCAGCTTCCGGCAGAATTAGGCAATTACGGAGAATTCAGGAAATTATACAATTTCCTGGATTTGAATTTCAATCCCCAGCAATCGGAGTACAAAGCCCTCGGCGCTTTATTGAATTCATGCCGTTGCTATACGGTAGGCATGCCCAAGGCAGACGGCCTTAAGGCAAACGTGGAAAGATTAAAGGATTTTTTAAAAGAATGAACGACGGGGCCATAAGACCGCAGAGGTCTAAGTTTCTTCGCTATGCCGCAGCATACCTGCCCTTCTGGCAAAAGAAAGGGATAGGCCTTTACGGATACTTCGGGCACGGAGATTTAGGCGACGACGCTGCTTTCTATGCCGGCAGGAGCCTGCTGCGAGAGCCGCTTTTGCCTATTTCCAAAAGATGTCATGCCTTTAACCCGCATATGCTCAAGGGCCTGCTTATCGGAGGAGGGGCGGTCTTAAAGAGCCAATGCCCCTTTATTCCCAGAAGGCTATTGACAAAGGATAAATGGAATTTTCCGGTTGTTCTTTTTTCTGCCGGAGTAGGCTGCGATTACAATCAGCAGTTTAGCAAAGACGCAGAAGATAAAATCAGAAAATTATGCCGTATTTGCGATTATCTCAGCGTAAGGGATAAACTATCACAGCAGCTCCTTAACAGGCTGGGCTTTAGTGAGGTTGCCATTTTACCGCACCTGGAATTGGCACTGGAAGAAAGGCCCAGGGAATTTGATTTCAACAAAAATAACTTTACCGTAGGCATTGTTTTGACTCCTCACTCAGACTTTGCTCCCGAAACCTTTGAGAAAATCATAGATGCCTTTTCGCAATTCACCGATTATCTGACTGCGCAAGGCAATGATGTAATCTTTCTTCCTTTTGAAAAGCAGTCTTCCGAAAATACCAAAGAGAGCGAGGTAATCAGTGCGATAATCAAAAGATTAAAAGCTAAAGAGAGGGTCAGGGTCTTAGAAGGCGATATCGAGCCGCAGGAGATGCTTTTCGCGATTAAAAAATATTGCGATATGATGGTCTGCATGAGGCTGCATGGCGCTGTATTTTCAACCAATGCAGGACTACCCTTTCTTTGCCTGTCTTATAATTTGATGCACGATGGCTTTCTGGGGATGCTGGATGCAGGGGACCTGGGCATGTCGCTATTCAATGGATTTTCCTTCCAGGCGCTTAAGAATAAGTTTGAATATGCCTTGGAAAATTACGAAAGCATCAAGTCCAGGCTAATAGGGAAAAGGGATTCCTTAAGAAGTATCATTTATAATCAAATAACCGGTATAAAGAAGGTCCTGAGGCTGTTTGCTCAGGGCAATTGAAATACAGCTTCTATTTCATCAGACAGATGTATAGGGTTTTGCAGGTGGCACAGGGAATCAAGGACTACTTTACGCAGGCCCTTATTGGTCAGCAGAAAACGAGCCCAGGGTTGGTTTTTCCATCCCTTGTCTCTAAACAGAAAGTGCAGGCTGATTAGCAGTGTTCCCGAGGAAGCAACAAAAGAGATCTGTTTTGTTTTAAAGCCCGCTTTATCAAACATGGCTTTTAAGGTAGCGGGGCTGAATGAATATAAATGCCTGGGTACATCGAGCCCGGCCCAGTATTTCTTAAATATTTTAAAGTTCAGGCTCCTTGCGTTAGGGACCCTGATCAGGCAAATTCCCTCGGGTTTTAATATTCGCTTTATCTCTTTGAGGTATATTTGCGGGGAGTGCAAGTGTTCCAATACGTGGTTCATCCTGATAACGTCAAAATACTGCGCGGGGAAATTAGCCCGTGGCAATTCTCCGCAGAAAACATTTATATCCAGTGATTTGGCTATCTGGCAGGCCTGAGGGGAGATTTCAGCTCCCCAGGGTTCCCAGCCCAGGTTTTTGAGGAACCAGAGGTGGAGTCCTGCGCCGCAGCCAATATCGAGTATTCTGCCGTCGCCTCTATATTCAAGCACGCCCCGGAAAAGCGGGCGGAAGAAAAAAAAGGCAAGGCGGATAAAGATCTTCTTGAAAACGGAATAGTGCTGCCTGACAGGATAACGGAAGCGTTCTTTAAGGATGCCCTTAAAAGGGAAATTGTTGAGTTTAAGCAGCCTCTTTTTAATTTTGTTTAGATTTGGCTTTTGGTAGGCATAATATTCGGAAGAATAACAGGCGGCCAGGTCTTTGGCTGTCGGCCTGGGGTTAAGATAAAAGAGTTTACAGTCATTGCATTGAACAACGCTAAATTTACCCGGGGTATTCTCAAGATAATCCTGGCAACCGTTAAGGACGGTCCTTTTTTGGCTTGACCCGCAGAGTTTGCAATTTACGTTTTCCATAATTTTATTATATTATAAGCATTATTTATGAATTTTAAAGGAAAATAAATGGGTTGCGATATTATCATACCGGTCTGGAACCAGCTTCAGCTAACCAGGGATTGCATTGAGCAGATAGCCAGAAACACGCGCTATCCCTTTCGCTTAATAATCGTTGATAATGGCAGCGAAAATGAAACACGGGAATATTTGCAGGGATTAGACAGTAATGACAAGCTGAGGGTAACCCTGGTCAGGAATCAGACAAACTTGGGGTTCGTTAAGGCAGTAAACCAGGGATTACGAATTTCTGATGCGCCTTATGTATGCCTGCTCAACAACGATGTTCTGGTTGGCGGAGGCTGGCTTACTGAGATGGTTGGCGTAGCTGAGGACAATGTCAAGATCGGCATTGTAAATCCCGAAAGCGAAGAGCTGGATTCCGGCTCGCTGGATGAATACCTGAAAAATAAATCAGAAGGCCTGGAGTATCTTGGCGGCCAATCTATCGAGATTATGGGCGCAATGGGATTCTGCATGCTCATAAAGAGAGGGGTGATCGAAAAGATCGGCCTTCTGGATGAGGCATTCGGGATCGGCGGGTATGATGATATGGATTATGCAAGAAGGGCCTGGCAGGCAGGATATAAATGCAGTAAGGCCAAGGCAGCTTACGTAATCCACCGGGTGCACAGTTCTTTTGACAGCCTGGGTGAAAAGCGCAAAAAGAGGATCGGCAGAGAGACGCGGGCCATTTTTTGGAAGAAGTGGGGCATAATCCCCAGGGTAGCTTTTGTAATACATAATCCGCTAGATAATGAAGTATTGCTTAGTCGGGTTTCGGACCTGGCGCATAATTTAGCCGGTGATTGGAACATTGTTTATTGCTACCTGAGGGATTCGGCAGTTTCCTTTCAGATAAGACATCAGGGCGTAAGATTGATAAAATATCCGGATAGGTTATTTTTGCTGCGTTGCTTAGGAGAAATGCTTAAGCCCAGAAAGAAAAGGCTGAGGCTCGGAAAAATATTCGTAGATAACCGGCAATATTGCCGGTTATTGCGCCTGTTATATTTTCTGCACAGGGCGCAGGTAATTATGCTTTAACAGATGGCATACGAAGATACCAATTATTTACATAACAAAGTTATAGAGGTCCTGGAGAGGCAGCCTAAGGGAAGGCTTCTTGATTTAGGCTCCGGTGTCGGCAACCTTGCCAGGCGGGCGCAGGGTATGGGTTTTGCAGTTACGGCCTGCGACGCAGAAAGCGGGCAGTTCAAATATAAGCATGAGATTGAATTCAGGCAGGGGGATTTGAATCAGGGCTTGCCGTTTGGTGAGGAGGCCTTTGATTGCGTGGTGATGCTGGAGGTAGTCGAGCATTTGGAGAACCCGTATTTTGCATTTAAGGAAATAAGCCGCGTGCTTAAAGCGGAAGCAAGGCTTATTCTCTCCACGCCAAATATAATGAACCTGAGGTCCAGGATGCGGTTCTTATTCGAAGGGACTTTTGATTTTTTCCGCGAACCCACCCTTGAGATGGCAAGGAAAGACCCGGTTTTCGGAAGGCATATCTTTCCCTGCAGGTTCCAGGAGCTGGAATATATCCTCTTCAGCAATAATTTAAGCATCGCAGGTATTTATACCGATTTATACCTGCCTAATGCCAGGTGCCTTTCTTTTTTATTACCCTTGATTAAGCTGCAGTTTTTTCTTAAGCGAAAAAGGAGCCAGAGGAAACACGGCCCTGATTACCTGAGCCTGCATAAGGCCCTGCTTTCAGCGGAGCTTCTTTACGGAAGGCATTTGATTATCGAGGCCGTTAAAAATTAATTATGAATAGGATAGAAGAATAAATGCGCTGGAAGGTAAATTATTTATACGATAAAGTCCTGGAGATTCTGGGCAATCTTCCGGCAGCGAAACTGCTGGAGTTGGGAACCGGCGGGGGGACTTTGGCTAAACAGGCAAAAGACAGGGGCTGGCAGGTCACGGCATTGGATATAGAAAAAGAGCCTTTCAAATATAAGCATGAGATTGAATTCAGGCAGGGGGATTTGAATCAGGGCTTGCCGTTTGGTGAGGAGGCCTTTGATTGCGTGGTGATGCTGGAGGTCATCGAGCATTTAAAAAACCCCAGTTTTGTATTGAGCCAGATATACAGGGTGCTCAAGCCCGGAGGGATTTTTATATTATCTACGCCCAATATCTTGAATCTTAAATCCAGATTGAGGTTCTTTTTTGAAGGCACTTATGACTATTTTCGCGAGCCGCCGTTAGACCACCGCGCATTTCATAAACAGGGTTCTTTTAACCCGCACCTTTTTGCTTATAAATACCCGGAGCTCGAATATATCTTATTTGACTCCGGTTTTAAGATAGAAGGCATATTTGCCTCTTATTTTGAGCCGGAGGCAAAAATGCTTTCTTTCTTCTGTCTCCCCTTGATGAAATGGCAGGCATATTGTAAATGCCGCAGGGCAAAGAAAAAAAGCGCCGTAGATTATAGCCGTATTTTTAAGATTCTGCTGTCACAGGAATTGTTATGCAGTCGGCACTTGGTCATTCAAGGTAAAAAAACAGGTTAGGGCGGTCTTATGGAATTTTATCAAGTTAAGGATTATTCAGCAAATGCCTTTAAACGCTCATATGGCAGGAGCGCATACCTTAAGCTTCGCGGTAAAATAAAGAGCATCGCCGTTTATAAATCAGGCGGAGGCTTAGGGGATTTGGTGCAAAGTATACCGTTTTTCCGCAGCTTCAGGAAGATGTTTCCCGGAGTACAGATCACCTACATCGGGTTATACCAGAGGCCGCGCTGCGACACTCTCTTTGACAACATCCCCTATATAGACGAGTATATCGAGTATGTGCGTCCGGGACGGGAAAGGTCTTTTAGGCAATATTATCGTTTCCTTAAGCAATTCTCCGGGAAATTCGACCTTATTGTCGATACTCAGCCGAAATTTGCTCCGTCTTTTTACCTGTGGCTGTTAAAGCCAAAATATTTTTTATCCCGAAATTTATTCTTTTCCCATTGGCGGATTATCTTAAATCCCGGGACAAAGGTCCATATAGCAGCCAAGATGCTCTCCCTGGTCCGCGCGCTAGGGCTTAAGGAAATCGACTTAAGCCCTGGAATTGAAATGCCTGAAAAATACCTTTCCCTGGCAAAGGAATATATGAAGGCCATTACCGGGAGGCTCATCTCAATACTGCCCGGAGCAGGGCACCCTTATAAAATGTGGCCGAAAGAGAAATTCGCTAGCTTAGGGGACAGGTTTTACGCTATGGGTTACAAGGTTATGTTGATTGGCGCAGAATCAGAAAGGGAATTGCTTCTGGAAGTTGCCGGGATGATGAAGAATAAACCAATTATTCCGCTGGCTGATGAGGCAAGGTTCGGACAGGACCCTGTTTATAGCATTGGCTTGTTTAAGTCTTCTGCGTTAACCGTAGGTTGTGATTGCGGAGGCTTGCATTTGGCAAGCTTGGCAGGGTGTCCGGTTATCGGTATATATGGTCCGACAAATCCGATAAAAAGCGGCCCGCTGGGAGAGAAGAACGCGGTTATCTATAGGGGGTTAGGCTGTTCGCCCTGCCGTTTAAGGGATTGCAAATTGCTGCGCAGGTGCCTTGAGGAGATTACTCCCGAGGAAGTAATCAAGGCAGCCAACCTTATTTTAGGGACACCCTTTTATCCAAAGCAGGGACACCCTTTTAGCTGAATACAAGGGTGTCCCCTAGGTACTAAAAAGGAGAGAGAAGTGGCGGCGAAAGTTCCATTAACGTGTGTGGTAATTACTAAAAATGAAGAGGCGAATATTGAGGGTTGCTTGAAGAGCGTACATGGCTGGGCAGATGAGATTATAGTGGTTGACGACGAAAGCTCTGACCGTACGGAAAAAATCGCCCAAAGTTATGCCGATAAGGTTTTCTGCCGCAGGATGGAGGTTGAGGGCAGGCATAGAAACTGGGCTTACGCACAGGCAAGCAATGATTGGGTTTTAAGCCTGGATGCCGACGAGCGGGTTACGCCGGAATTAAGGGAAGAGATTAGCCAGGCAATAGGCAAGGGTGCTGAATTTGCTGGTTTTAGTATTCCCCGCAGGAACCTATTGGGCAATTATTGGCTGAAGTGGGGCGGGCAATACCCTGCCGCGCAATTGAAATTATTCCAAAAAGACAGATTCAGATGGGAAGAGGTACAAGTGCACCCGCGCGCATTTTTAGACGGCAAATCCGGACGCCTGAAGAGTGATATAATTCATTATTCCTGGCGCGATTTTGCCCATTTCTTTGATAAGGTTAATTCTCAGAGTACTCTTGAAGCCAGGAAGTGGGTGCATACTAAAAGAAGGATGTCTATGGCTCATGCCTTCTGGCGGGCAGCTGACAGGTTTTTTAGAAAATTTATCCGTAAAAAGGGATATAAGGACGGTTTTTACGGATTCATCGCCGCGTTTTCTGACAGCATTTATCAGATTCAAAGTTACGCTAAATATTGGGAAATGCACAGGCGCTCAAAGGAGAATCATAATGGATAAGGTATGCAGGGAGTATGTCAGGATATGCGCAGAAACACTGCCTATTCCAGAGCCCGTCTATGAGTTTGGCGCTCAACAGGTGGGAGGGCAGGAGGGCTTTGCGGACTTGAGACCGTTTTTCCAAAACAAGAAATATGTCGGGGCTGATATAGTTGATGGTGTTGGCGTAGATATTATTTTAAACCTCCATAATATTGACCTGGCTTGCGAATCAGTAGGAACTGTGGTTACGGTAGGGACGCTGGAGCATGTAGAATTCCCGAGAAAGGCAATTGCAGAGATTCACAGGATTCTTAAACCAAACGGAATTCTTATTCTTACCACCGTAATGAATCACCCCCACCATAGTACTCCTGATTATTGGAGGTTTACTACAGAGGGCCTTGAGAGCATTTTGCGGGATTTTGCCACTGCCATAGTCGATTTTACCGGTGAAAAGAAATTTCCCAATACATTAGTGGCAATAGCTTCCAAGGCAATCATTGACAATAAAGCCGTAGAATCATACAAGGATAAAATCAGTTCCTGGAAGAAGTATTCCCGTAAAATAGAGAGGCCGAGCCCGTCGCGGTTACTAATGCCGCCGGTATTGTACGGCCTGGACCGGAAGATTAAAAAGGCCTGGAGAAGTTTTAAATGAAGGTTGTATTTTTAGATAGAGACGGAGTGATTAATGAATATCCGGGAGATACCAGGTATGTGACTTCATGGCAGGAGTTCCGTTTTTTACCGGACGCCAAAGAGGCGTTAAAGAGGTTAACGCAGGCAGGATACAAAATCTTTATTATTTCCAATCAGGCAGGCGTATCTAAGGGCATATATATTCAAGAAGCGCTTGAGGTAATGACCACAAAGATGCTCGCGGAATTAAATCAGGCAGGGGCTGAGATTAGCGGCGTATATTATTGCCTTCACCGCGATGAGGACAACTGTTCCTGCCGGAAGCCAAAGGCAGGCTTATTGGAGAAGGCACTCAAGGAACACGATATCCCCAGAGAAGCCCTGGAGAGTGCATTTTTTGTCGGAGACAGCATCAGAGATGTTCAGGCAGGCAAGAGTGCCGGATGCAAGACTATTTTAGTATTTAGTGGAAAAGAAAAACCGGGTAACCTTACTGGTTGGCCGCTGCAGCCTGATTTTACTGCTAAGGATTTACTGGAAGCAGTAGACATCATTTTGTAAGATGGGGGACACTTCTGTATTCAGCGCAAGAACCGGTCCTCGAATGGGTCAAGAACCGGTCCTGATTGAGAGAAGATGAAGATAGTGATTGTTTATGCTTCGGCAGGTAACGGCCACAGGCGCGCAGCCGAAGCAATCCATGATTGCCTCAAAAAGGATTATCCCAAAGCAGAGGCCAGCTTAATCGATATCGTAGAATATACAAATTCGTGGTTTGCCAGATTTTATTCACGCGGTTATTCTTTCCTGGTTGTACGCCTGAAAGCACTTTGGGCGATTACTTATTATCTGACCAATCTCAGAGTTTTTGCTGCGTGGTTTAAATTTTTCTCAAGGCAGAACTGCCGGCCGTTTATAAATATCCTTAAGACACAACAGCCGGATATTGTTGTCTCCACCCATTTTTTTCCTTCGGAGGTTGTGGCTCATCTTAAGCGTAAGAGAGAAATCAATTCCCGCCTTGTGACGATCATGACTGATTTCAGCCCTCACGCACTCTGGTTGATGAAAAATTGCGATGATTATATTGTTGCCCTGGATTATTCCCGCGACTGCCTCATCCGTCGCGGCATAGAACAGGACACAATAAAGGTATTAGGGATACCCATAGATTCCGGCTTCTCCGGCGGAAGGCAAAGGAAAGCAGAGCCGCAGGAGTTAAGCGCGCTTCTGATTACCGGAGCCTTTGGATTTTCGCTGATAGAGAGGGCAGTTGATATGCTGTTTTCGCAAATCAGGCTGGTGGTAGTCTGCGGCAATAACCAGGGTTTATATAACAACCTGAAACGCAAAAACTATCCCAGCATTGAATTGTTCGGCTTTACCAAAGAGATACCCAGATTAATGTCGCAGGTTGATTTGATTATTACCAAGCCCGGAGGCCTGACGACTTCTGAGGCTTTGGCTATGGAGTTGCCCATGCTGTTAATCGGAGCTATCCCAGGGCAGGAATCAGAGAATGCGCGAATCCTGGAAGGCCTTGGCTGCGCAATCAGGGTCGGGAACGCGCCTGTATTGGCGAAAACCATCGCTGACTTAAAGGCTCATCGGGAAAAACTGGATTTAATGCGCGCCAATATTCAAAAAATCAGGAAGCCCGATTCCGCAGCGCAGATTTGTTCCTATATGATGAAAGATGTACGCTAAGGTAGTATTCAATTTGCCTATTGAGGGCCCGTTTGATTATGCCATTCCTGCTGCTTGGGGGAAAAGCCTTAAGCCAGGGATGAGGGTTAGCGTATCCTTTGGCAAGCGCCGGCGTGTCGGATACGCGGTGGGCCTTTCTGGTCAGACTCAATACAAGAAGCTAAACTCACTCGGCATAAAACCTATTCTTGATATTCTCGATGAAGGCATTCCGGTGTTGGATAGGACAATGCTGGAAATAACCCGCGAGGTAGCCGGTTATTATGCCTGTTCCTGGGGAGAGGCAATTGAAACGGCAGTGCCAGTGAGCTTAAGAAGAGGCAAGAAAATAAGGTTAAGCGGCAGGCCGGCAGAGTCAAGGGACCGGGTTAAGAAAAGAGCGGATATAGCATTACTGCAGGACGTAACCGGGGAAAAGCGCTGGGAAATTTATTTTAGAGAGATTAGTCCTGTGCTCAATCAAGGCAAGGCAGTTATTCTTCTGGCTGCGGACAGGGAGTCTGCCGAGCTGATTCATAAGTTGATTAAGGAGCGGTTCAGTATAGAAGCGGGATTATTGCATAGTTATCAGACGGCTAAGAATTTTTTAGAGCAGTGGATAGACCTGAAAAGCGGCAGGCAAAGAATGGTAGTGGGCACGCGCCTGGCGGTTTTTGCTCCCTTAGCTCGCCTCGGACTGATTATCATCGATGAAGAACAGAGCCAGGTCTATAAACAGGATTCAGCGCCTCATTATAACGCAGTAGGAGTTGCCCGTATTCGCGCAAGGATTGAAGGGGCGAAACTTATCCTTTCCAGTCGCTGCCCTACTCTTGAGACCTGGCATCAGGCCCGGAAGGGCAAGATCGGATATATCCTCGAAGATGCCGAATTTCCGGCGTGCAAGACACGAATCGTTGATTTACGCAGGGTAGGTTTTATACCAGGAAGAAAAAAGATGAGGCTGTCAATTACCCTGGAAGATGCGATTGGCCAGGCGCTAAAGCAGAATACAAGAGTACTTTTGTTTCTTAACCGCCGCGGCTTTGCCATTTCCGCCGTCTGCCAGAAGTGCGGCATGGCACTACGCTGCCCGCGCTGCAATGCAAATTTAACATTGCACTTTAAGAATAACCGTTTAACCTGCCATCGCTGTAATTATGCGGTTGAGTCTTTGAAGATATGCCCGAATTGCAATTCCGGATATATACATTATTCCGGATTAGGCACGGAAAAATTGGAAAGCGAATTACATCGTATTTACCCGCAATTCGGGATTTCCCGTCTTGATAAAGACCAGGCGGTTTCGCCGCAGGATGCGGGAATAATCGTTTCCACCGAATCAGTGTTCAAGTATAGTCTCGAGAATTTCGGGCTGGTCGGCGTACTCTGGCCGGATACGGCTCTAAATTTGCCTGATTTTCGCGCCGCCGAAAAATTGTACGCCTTGCTGCTGCGGCTGAGCACATTGACCAGTGGCTCGATGGTAATTCAGACAAATCACCCTAGCCATTATTGCTTTCAGGCATTGGTCCAGGGAAGGACAGATTCCTTTTACGAGACAGAACTAAAATTCCGCAGACAGTCGAGACTGCCGCCGTTTAGGCATCTGATTATCGTAAGCCTCAGAGGCAGGCAAAGGGATAGAGTGAATAGCGCGGCCGAGGAGCTGTTTAATATCCTGAACAATGCCAACAAAGATAAATCAATAAAAGTGGATTCTTTTTCAAGCCAGACTCCGGATAAGAAGCGCGACAATTTCTATGGGCAGATTTTACTGAAGGTCAGCTTAGTGCCGAAGGCGGTAAGCTTCCTGAAAAAATCTTTAGCTAATTTCCGGCGGTCGGGTATAATTATTACCGTTGACGTAGACCCGGCGTAATTGCGTCAGTGTTTGTTCTTTCGCAGATAGTAGATAGATTTCATGGATTTTGCCGAAGAGCACAATTGGAAAACTTCTGGCAGGCGGCAAAAGTTTTCGTGCTCGAGGAAAAAGACATGGAATCTAACTTAGTTAAACGAGAATAGAGGCGAAGATGAATGTAGTGTTTATGGGAAGCTCGAAGTTCGCTGTGCCATCGCTGAAAGCAATTATTGCTTCGAAGCATAAGGTTATCTGTGTGGTGACTCAGCCTGACCGCCAGAAGGGCAGGGGGCTGGCCCTATCCTCTACGGAGGCAAACAAAATCGCCCAGGCGCATAAATTAAGGATTTATCAGCCGGAGGATATAAACACGCAGGAGTCAATAGAATTTTTAAGCGCATTGGCTCCTGATATATTTGCGGTTGTTGCCTTTGGCCAGATTTTAAGCAGGGAGGTTCTGGCAGTGCCCAAAATTCTCTGCCTGAACCTGCACGCTTCATTATTGCCAAAATACCGCGGAGCGGCTCCGGCCAGGTGGGCGATTATTAAGGGAGAAAGCCGCAGCGGGGTAACCGTGATTAAGATGGAAGAAAAGCTCGATGCAGGCCCGATAATTTTACAGAAAGAAGTCGATATCGAGAATAATGAAGACGCCGTCAGCTTGGAAGAAAGGTTAGCGCAGCAGGGTAGTGGCCTGCTCTGTCAGGCATTGGATTTAATTCAGGACGAAAGGCATAAACTTATTTTTCAGGATGAGGGAAAGGTAAGTTTTGCTCCCAAGCTGAAGAAAGAAGACGCCTTAATTCACTGGGATAAGCCTGCTGTCGAGATTCTTAATCTCATCAGGGGAACTACCGGCTGGCCAGGGGCATTCAGCTATTATCAGGGGAAGATTCTCAAGATACATAAAGCAAACATCGGCCTTGCGATAGGCTCAGCGATTATGCCGGCGGTTACTCATCCGGGCGTGGTTCTGGATGCCTCCAAAAAGGGAATCGTTGTGGCAACCGGGGCAGGGAATTTGTTAATTACCGAACTGCAGATTGAAGGGAAGAAAAGGGTCACCGCCTCCGAATTTATCTCCGGCTATAAATTCTCCGTCGGAGATAACCTTGGAAAGAAAAATTAGTTGCAACTTAGGTTTCTTTTGATATAATAAAACACTATGCCTGAACTGCGAAAAGACCCGATAATCGGAAGGTGGGTAATTATTGCTACCGAGCGGGCAAAGCGTCCCGACCAATTTTCCGCTCCTGCCTCTGGTCCGGCAGAAGGCGAATGCCCTTTTTGCCGCGGGCATGAGGACCATACCCCCAAGCAGATATTAACGCTTCCGGAATCAGTTCCAGGGAGAAAAGTTCAGGATTGGCAGGTTAGGGTAATCCCCAGCATCAAACCCGTATTAAAGATTGAGGGAGGCCTGGAGCGCAGCGGACACGGTATTTACGATACAATGAACGGCATAGGCGCTCACGAGATAGTTGTCGAAACCCCGGAACACATTAATAATATCGCCGACCTTTCCTTAGAGCAGGTTGATAATGTTTTGAATATTTACAGGCACCGCATCGAAGACCTGGGCAAGGACCGGCGTTTCAGGTATGTCCTGGTTTTTAAGAATTTCGGCTGGGCTGCCGGAGGGGGGAGGATAAAACACAGCCGTTCTCAAATCATCGCCACTCCAGTTACCCCCAAGCGCGTCAAAGAGAAATTAGCCGGCTCAAAACGCTATTTTGATTATCGCGAGCGCTGCATCTTCTGCGACCTGATAAAGCAGGAGTTGGAATCAGGTGACCGCCTGATTATAGAAGTCGACGGCTTTATTGCCGTCTCTCCGTTTGCCTCGAGATTTCCCTTTGAGGTCTGGATTCTGCCCAAGAAGCATTCCTGCGATTTCGTCAAACTGGATGATTCTTCGCGCAGGGCATTGGCAAAAATATTAAAAATAGTCCTCTCGAAATTAAAAAAGGGGCTTAATGACCCGCCTTTTAATTATATTATCCACACTGCTCCTTTTCGCAGGCCAAAGAGCGGGTATTGGCGGACTATCGAGGAGGACTATCATTGGCATATTGAGATAATGCCGCGATTGACCCGTGTGGCAGGATTTGAATGGGGAACAGGGTTCTATATCTGTCCCCTGCCTCCGGAGAGCGCAGCCAAATTTTTAAGAGAGGTTCAGGTAGAAAATGGGTGAGTTGAGAAGAGACCCGGTTGGCGGACGATGGGTAATTATCGAGACCGATTCCCCTTTGCTTCCCAAAGATTTTGAAAAGGAGGAGCATCAATGCAAAGGCAGCGGCTGTCCGTTTTGCTACGGCCATGAGTCTGAAACTCCTCCCGAGATTGAGGCAATTCGCGACCCCAAAACAAAACCCAATACCCCTGGCTGGCAGGTAAGGGTTGTACCGAATAAATTTCCCGCCTTGAAAATTGAAGGCGATATTGACCGCCGCGGTTTAGGTATTTACGATATGTCCAGCGGCATAGGCGCTCATGAGGTCATCGTCCAGAGCCCGTATCATGACAAAGAGATACCCGACTTACTCGACGAGGAAGTAGAAAATATAATCAGGGCATGTTGCCGCCGCGCAGAGGATTTAAAACAGGATAAGCGTTTTAAATATATATTGTTATTCAAGAATTACGGCTCTTCTGCCGGAGCATCGTTGGCGCATCCCCATATTCAGCTGATTGCCCTGCCGATGATTCCCAAGAATCCGGCTGAGGAGATACAGGGGGCACTGGAATATTTTGAATTCCGGGACCGCTGCCTGTTTTGCGATATGCTCAGGCAGGAGATACAGGAGAAAACGCGGGTAGTTTGTGAAAATGACTATTTTGTCGCCTTCTGTCCCTTTGTTTCCAGGTTTACCTTTGAGGTATGTATACTTCCCAAAGTGCACAACTCTTTTTATTGTTCGATGTCACAGCCAGAAATAGCCGATCTGGCCAAGATATTAAAGGATGTTTTGCTGAGGTTGCGGTTAGTGCTTTCCGACCCGGCTTATAATTTTATCATCCATACTGCACCTGTCAATCAGGACGGTGCCTTAGCGCATTATCACTGGCATATTGAGATTATGCCTAAATTAACGCGCGTGGCAGGATTTGAATGGGGAACCGGTTTCTACATTGTTTCTACGCCTCCGGAATTAGCGGCGAAATATTTAAGAGAGGCAAAAAAACAGGGGGATATACCCCAAGAGTAAGGAGGATTCAAGATGGCAGTAAAGGTAGGTATTAACGGTTTTGGCAGGATTGGCAGGCTGGTTTTGCGTGCAGGGTTAGGCAATAAGAATATTGAATTTACGGCAGTAAACGACCTCCCTGTCGGGGTGGAGACATTGGCTTACCTGTTAAAATATGATTCCACCTTCGGGCAGTTGAATAAAAAGGTAGATATAGAAGGAGATTCACTGGTTGTGGAGGCAAGTAAAACCAGGGTACTGAGTTATAAATCCCCCGCAGAGATACCCTGGAAGGATTTTGGAGTTGATATCGTAGTTGAATCAACCGGAATATTCAGGGACAAGGAAAAGGCAACAGGCCATATCAGCGGCGGAGGGGCAAAAAAGGTAATCATCAGCGCTCCGGCCAAGAACGAGGATATCACTATTGTTTTAGGGGTAAACGAAGACAAATACGAACCGAAGAAGCACAGCATTATCTCTAATGCCTCCTGTACTACCAATTGCCTGGCGCCTATGGCAAAGGTATTGCTGGATAATTTCGGTATCAAATCAGGATTGATGACTACAATACATTCCTATACCAATGACCAGCGCATCCTTGATTTACCGCATAAGGATTTGAGGAGGGCGCGCGCAGCGGCTGTTTCCATGATTCCCACAACTACCGGGGCAGCTCAGGCAATAGGCTCGGTTATTCCGGAGCTCAAGGGCAAGCTCGACGGCTTGGCAATCCGCGTACCCACCCCGGACGTTTCCCTGACTGACCTTACCTGTGAGACAGAAAAGCAAGTCAGCAAGGAAGCGGTCAACGCCGCTTTTAAACAGGCTTCCGGAGGCAGGCTTAAGGGGATTCTGCAATACCTGGAAGAACCGCTGGTCTCCAAAGATTTTGTCGGCAATCCTCATTCCTGCATTTTTGACTCAGGGCTTACGCGGATTATCACGCCCGGTTTGGTAAAGATCCTTGGCTGGTACGATAACGAATGGGGATATGCTTGCAGGATAGTGGATTTAATAGACTTTATCAGCAAGAAGGGGCTGTAAGCAGGGTTTCGGAAGCGTTTAGGAAAACAGGGCGCTCAGTAGCGTGATAAATATGAAAAGAGGTTTTTGGAAAAAAATCCTTAATTACGAATTCAAGTCTATTGAGGACGCCTCGGTTTTAAGGAAATTCTCTGTTTTATTCAGCCTGATGTCATTTTTCCCCTTTATCGTCCTGGCCAGCCTGTTTTTATTCCTTAAATTCCGCGGACAGCTGCAGCTAAACACGAATTTAGTTTTCTGGTCGGCTATCCTGGTGGGCATATTTGCGTTAATCGGTTTTTTCGGCATGCGCAGGAGCCTGATCAATTTAAGCAAAATTTCCAACGGGGTAAAGGACGTTCTGCATGGCAAGCTCCCGGAGCGCATTGATGTTAAATCTGCCGGAGATAACGAGGTCGCCCATATCGTGCGCGCCTTTAATGAGGTAGTGCAGAAACTGGAAGTGAATATCCAGGAGCTTCAGACCTCCAAGAACCTGCTGCAGGAGGTATTGACGAAAGTAGCCAGCGGGGTATCCTCTACGGAAAATATCAACTCATTCCTGGACTTAATCATGGAAACGACGGCAAACGCCTTAAGCGCCAGGAGCGGATTGCTGCTGCTATCCGATGAGCAGAAAAACGAACTGGTTGTGAAAAGCTGTTATGGGCTAGCTTCCTCTTTTTATACCAGGGAGCAGCGCATCCCGATGAACGCCGAGGTGGTCGGATGGGTAGTCACGCATAACAGGCCGCTATTAATGCCGCGCCTGCCCCAAATAAATCAGATTAAAGAGCCTGGCAGCTCAACGGTTTTTGAACCTCCGCTGATTTGCACTCCCTTAGTATTTCAAAACAAGGTTGTGGGGGCAATTTCAATCAGCGGGAAGAAGCGCGAGGAGAACTTTCAGGAAGACGAGCTGGTTATTCTTTCTAACCTTGCCTCGCAGATTGCGCTGGCCATAGAAAACGCGAAATTAAATTCCGATGCCCAACAGACTTATCTAGAGACGATTATGGCTTTGGCTCTGGCAGTTGAGGCGCGCGACCCCTATAGCCGCGGGCACTCTGACCGCGTAAGTAAATACGCGGTAATGATTGCCAGAGAGCTTGGCCTCCAGGAGGAGAGGATTAAGAGTATCAGGGAGGCCGCACAGTTACACGACGTGGGTAAAATCGGCATCAGCGACGAGATTTTGAGGAAGCCCGAAGCGCTTAGCGATGCCGAGAGGGAAATCATGAGCCACCACCCGATAATCGGAGAGGGGATAATCGTGCCGTTGCGCGGCTTCTCTCATTTAAGGTCTCCCATCCGCCATCATCATGAGTGGCTAAACGGAGAGGGTTATCCCGACCATTTAAAGGGTGATGAGATTCCCCTGGAGGCAAAGATTTTGTCGGTAGCAGACGTTTTTGACGCAATCACTACCGACCGTCCCTATCGGAAGGGAATGGAATTTTCCGCAGCCAAGGAAGAGTTGCTAAAATACAAAGGCACCCGCTACGACGCAAAGGTAGTGGACGCCTTAATAAAACACGTTTGATTTTTTGATTTTTTTCAGGCCCTTTCTGTTCCCAGCCTAATTTTTATTGTTGGAGCCCGGGTAAAAATTAGCGCTGGGTTTTTTATTGTATTCAGCGATATATATGCTACAATTTTTTTATGAGCCAATTACCAGACAGGGGTAAGGTTAAGGACAATCTGCTTATTTTTTCCTGGGGGCTGTATGATATGGCCAACCAATTTTTTGTCCTGAACATCGTCTCTTTATATTTTGTGCGGTGGATAACTATTGAGAAGCAGGCTCCGGAGATGCTTTATAGTATTGCTTTCGGAGTTTCGGTTTTCCTGGTTGCGGCCATGGCGCCCTTCCTGGGGACGGTCTCTGATTTGATTCACAGGCACAGGCTGTTTTTAGTCTGGTTTACCTTATTGAGCGTAATCTTTACCGTAAGCCTGGGGATGACTGAGAGCATTTTCTGGGGTTTGCTTTTTTTTGCCATCGCCAATTTCGGCTGCCAGGCAGCGGTTATCTTTTATAACGCCCTGCTGATAAATATCGCTCCTAAGGGAAAAATCGGGCTGGTTTCAGGCATCGGCAGGATGCTCGGGTATTGCGGTGCAGGGCTCGGTATATTTATCGTACGGCCGCTGGTGCTGCAAGGCGGTTACCGCGCCGCATTTATTCCTACGGGGCTGCTGTTTTTTATCTTTTCCTTGCCTTGCATGCTATTCGTTAAAGACAAAAATCCTTCCCGGGAAGTTAGAATATTCTCCCTGCTAAAAGAAAAAGGTCCGATTTTTCCCTTAGTATTTCAAAACAAGGTTGTGGGGGCAATTTCAATCAGCGGGAAGAAG
>JBHPGP010000006.1:0-49010 GCA_042570305.1 Candidatus Omnitrophota bacterium | reverse complement strand
GATTACTAAACAGGCGCACAAAAACGGAGAACCGGGGATTATCTTTATCGACCGGATTGAAAAGGATAATCCTACTCCTAAATTAGGCAGGATTGAGAGTACCAATCCTTGTGGTGAACAACCCATCCTGCCCTATGAGAGTTGCGATCTGGGTTCCGTTAATCTGGCGCGTATGATTAGGAAGACTAATTCAGGTTATGAGATTGACTGGGAGAGACTAAACAGGGTTGTAGGCCTGGCCGTGCACTTTCTGGATAATGTTATTGACGCCAACAAATTCCCCCTGCCTGAGATAGAAAAGGCAACCAGGCTGACCCGCAAAATCGGCTTGGGAGTAATGGGTTGGGCGAGCCTCTTAATCAGGCTTGGCATACCTTATAACAGCGAGGAGGCGCTTAAACTTGCTGATAAGCTGATGTCTTTTGTGCTTAAGAGCGCCAAGAAGAAGTCTGTGGAGCTTGCCAGCCGCAAGGGCGCGTTCCCGGCTTTTAAGGACAGCGCCTGGGAGCAGGAGGGCTCGCGATTAAGAAACGCCACGCTTACTACTATTGCCCCTACCGGGACAATCAGCATTATCGCCGGGCCTACCTCTTCGGGCATAGAGCCGTTATTCGCTATTTCTTATTACCGCAATGTTATGGATAATGATAAGCTGGTTGAGGTTGAGCCGATGTTTGAAGAGGTGGCAAAAGAGCGCGGTTTTTACAGCAGGGCATTAATGGAGAAGATTGCCGAGACCAGTTCACTCCAGAATATAGATGGAATTCCGCAGGATGTAAAGCGCGTATTTGTAACCGCCCATGATATTTCACCGGAGTGGCATATACGCACACAAGCGGCTTTTCAGAAATATACGCATAACGCAGTGAGTAAAACCGTTAATTTTCCTAACCACGCTTCGGTTGAGGATGTGAACAAGAGCTACCTCTTGGCTTATGAACTAGGCTGCAAGGGGATTACGGTCTACAGGGACAAGAGCCGCCAGGAGCAGGTGTTGAATATTGCCGGTAAGCAGCAGGCAGCGGAAACAGCAGGAGAGCCTAAGGCAGAAGAGCTTAAATTTATGCCCAGACCGCGCCCCGAGGTAACTACCGGTACCACTACGAAGGTTGCTACCGGTTGCGGCAACCTATACATTACCATCAATTCAGATGAAATGGGCAGGCCCTTTGAAGTTTTTACCCAGATGGGTAAAGCCGGCGGCTGCGCAGCCAGCCAACTAGAGGCAATCGGCAGACTGGTCTCTTTGGCGCTACGTACAGATATCGAGGTTAAATCAATAATTGAGCAGTTACGCAATATCCGCTGTCCTTCTCCTTCCTGGGAAAAGGGTGTGCGGATTTTTTCTTGTGCGGATGCCCTGGCTCGGGTAATTGAGAAGCGGTTAGTCAGGGAGCAGCCCGGCGAACCGGAAGCAGCTGTTGTTGCTGTCGCTCAGCATCAGGATTTGCAGCAGGAACAGAGCCTGCGGGAAGAGGGCCGTAGCCAGAAGCACGGGGTGGCCAATATTGTGGGGGTTTGTCCTGACTGTGGAGGGGCCCTGCGCCACGAGGAAGGTTGTGTTAAATGTTTTGCCTGCGGATTCACCAGGTGTTAAGATGAAAAAGATACTATACATAGTGCTGGATGGTTTAGGGGACCTACCGATTCCGGAACTGGATAACAAGACTCCGCTGCAATCCGCAAATACTCCTGCTATGGACGGCTTGGCGCAAAAGGGAAAGATGGGCATCCTCTATCCGGTAGGAAAGGGCATTGCCCCGGAGTCAGACATCGCGGTAATCAGCCTTCTGGGTTATGATGCGGAAAAATATTATACAGGCAGAGGCCCGCTGGAGTCGTTTGCCGAAGGGTTAAAAATAGAGCCGGGGAATCTCGCCCTGCGGATTAATTTCGCTACTGTGGATACTGACGCTAAAACTATCCTTGACCGCAGGGTAGGCAGGAATCTGACTACCGATGAGGCAACTGCCTTAGCCAAAGAGATCAATTCCCAAGTCAAGCTCTCCGGCGCGACATTCGAATTCAAGAATACCGTCGGTCACCGCGGCGTACTGGTTATCCGTCATAACGATAAAAAGCTGTCAGGATGGATAAGCAATACAGACCCTGCTTATGACAGGGAAGGGGTTTTTGGCGTAGCCAAAGAAAAATTTGAAAACCTTGTGGCGCAGGCAGAGCCGATGCCTGATTACCGGGATTCTCCTGCGGCTTTGCTGGCGGCGGATTTGCTGAATGAGTTTACCAGCAAATCCCATCAGGTTTTATCCAAGTCCGAGGTTAACCAGAAAAGGATTTCCCAGGGCAAGCTGCCGGCGAATATTATTCTTTCCCGAGATGCGGGAGACCACCTGCCCGAATTTCCATCAATAAAATCGCTGCACAACTTAAGGCTCGGGTCTTTTGTGCAGATGCCGGTTGAGAAGGGAATTGCCCTGCTTACCGGCATTGAGATAGTAGAAGTTCCTCTGCCCAGCGGCGATTTGCAAGTCGATTACTCTATTTGGGCGAAGATTGCCTTAAGAAAAATCCTCGAGTTTGACGGGCTCTATATCCATATCAAGGGCCCGGATGAACCGGCTCACGACGGGGATTTCCGCAAGAAGAAAGAGGTAATAGAGGCGGTTGATAAATTTTTCTTTACCCCGCTGCTTGAGAAATTGAACCTTGATGATGCGATTCTGGCAGTGACTGCGGACCACTCTACTGTCTGTAAGATTCGCGCGCATTCTGCGGACCCGGTACCGGTGCTGATTTCAGGAAACGGTCTTGTGTCTGACGGCAGTGCGGATTATTCCGAGAAAACAGCGGCCTCTGGCTCTCTGGGTTCAATCTACGGCATTGAGCTTTTACCCCTTTTAATAAAATCAGCCCAAAGATAAATGGGCCATAGATAAATGGAGCATAAGATTATTAATTGGATCAGGCAGCAGTTGAAAGCCTCGCGAGCAAAAGGCGTTATTGTGGGTTTAAGCGGCGGCCTGGATTCAGCAGTAACCGCTGCCCTGTGCTCTCGGGCACTGGGCAAGAAAAGGGTTTTGGGTTTAATACTTCCCTGCGTAACCCAAAAGCAGGATATCGCAGATGCCCGCCTGGTTGCCAGGAGCCTGGGATTACGCGTCAAAACAATTGATTTAGGGCAGGTTTATAAGGCCTATTTAAAAATCCTGCCCGGCTCTAACCAGATAGCGCTGGGTAATCTCAAGGCGCGTTTGAGGATGTCGGCTCTTTACTACTTTGCCAATAAGCTGAATTACATTGTCTGCGGCACTTCCAACAAATCAGAAATATTAATGGGGTATTTTACCAAATACGGAGACGGGGCAGAGGATATCGCGCCTTTGGGATGCCTGCTTAAGTCCCAGGTAAGAAAAATAGCCCAGTCGCTTAAGATTCCCCAAAGAATAATTAAAAAAGCCCCTACTGCCGGACTCTGGCCCGGCCAGACCGACGAGGCTGAGATGGGGATCAGTTATGCCCGGCTCGACGATATACTGCTTAGGCTCTCCAGGAAACAGAAGCAGGTTCAGCCGGCCCGCCTGGTAAATAAAGTCAAATCCCGCATTAAGGCGTCGGAACATAAGCGCCAGCCCCCAAAAATCTGTAAAATCTAAGTCAAGTCAGGCGTTATGTCTTTTACTTTGCGCACGAATTTTTTTGCCGTCTTGTAGTTGTTAATGCCCCCTGTCACTTTCTTCGTTCAAAGTCGCTTTTGTTTCAGTAGTTGGATTTCAGGTTTTTTACCTCGAGCACGAAACTTTTTGCCGTTGGCTGCGGCTTACTCCTCACTCCCGCGCAACAGGCACAAAACACTCTCCCTTCGTTCGTCGTAATTCCTTGCCAACCTTTGCCAAAAAGTTTTTAATTGTGCTCTTCGGCAAAATCCCTGAAATCATTCAATCTGCCTGATGAGCGGCTACTGGGTTTGCCCTTCGCTTACGCTCAGGGTCATGATTTCGAGCGGGACGTCTGGAGCCCGAGCGGGCAGGGTTTGCCTTGATTTAACTCTTTCCAAGAGCGAGGGCGAAGCTCGAGTGAAGTTTTTCCTCGCGGGGGAAAAACGAACGTTCCCGCGAGAAAGCAAACCGAAGTAGGCCGCTAACTACTCAGCTGGCAAGCCCGAACAAGCCAGGGGTTATATTAGAGGGAGAAGGGGCTGAAAATAGCTTGTGAAAAACGCTTTTTTTTGTTATAATTTACTGACTCAGAACCCCGGAAAAGGGTGAAGGCGGGTCTTGCAGGATATTCAATTTACCCTGTGAAGTCAGGGCCATTGAAGGAGGGGAGAAATGGATGAGATTTTAGAAATTCTGGAAAAGAACGCGCATATCACGCCAGAGGAGATTGCCCGGATGTTGAAAAAAACCAGTTCTGCAGTGAAAAAGGCAATCAAGAAATTCGAAAAACAGGGCGTAATTCTCGGTTACAAGACAATCATCAACAAGGAGCTTGTGCGCGAAGACGATTCCGAGGTGCGGGCGATTATCGAGGTAAGGATAACACCACAGAAGGACCTGGGGTTTGATAAGATTGCCCAGCGGATATATTCTTTTCCAGAGGTAAAGAGCTGTTATCTTCTCTCCGGAACATATGATTTACTGCTGGTCGTAGAAGGCAAGAATATCCACACGGTTTCTAATTTTGTAGCTGAGAAGCTTGCGCCTCTTGAAAACGTACGCGGCACAACTACGCATTTTCTCCTGAAGAAATATAAAGAGGGCGGTATGGTCTTAAGGCGCAGAGAGGGAGACAGGAGAATCGCGATATCCTATTAGCGAGCGGGCGAAATGATTTCTAAAAAGGTAGAACAACTACAGCCTTCGGGCATCAGGCAATTTTTTGATTTAGTTCTGGGGATGAAGGAGGTAATCTCCCTGGGTGTGGGCGAGCCTGATTTTGTTACCCCTTGGCAGATACGCGAGGCAGGGATATACTCTTTAGAGCAGGGGTTTACCACCTACACCTCAAATAAAGGGCTATATAAATTAAGGTTAAGCATAAGCCGTTATCTCAAAGGCAGGTATAACCTGGAGTATTCTCCGGATGAGGAGATCCTGATTACCGTCGGCGTAAGCGAAGGCTTTGATTTGGCGCTGCGCGCAATTATCAGCCCGGGAGAAAAGGTATTGATTCCTGTGCCTTCTTATGTTTCTTACGGGCCGGTTGTAGAATTGGCAGGCGGCATTCCCGTGTATATAAACACCAAGGGCAGCGGCTTTAAGATAACGCCCAAGGCCTTAGAGGAGTCGATCGACAGGAAAACCAAGGCAGTTATCTTAAATTATCCCAATAATCCTACCGGCATTTCTTATAGAAGAAAAGAACTGGAGCAAATCAAGAAGGTTATATTAAAGCACAAACTGCTCTGTATATCCGACGAGATATACGGAGATTTGACTTACGATTTCGCGCATACGCCGTTTGCCACACTCAGCGGGGCAAAGTCAAATACCGTTTACCTGAACGGATTCTCAAAGGCTTATGCAATGACCGGCTGGCGCGTGGGCTTTGCCTGCGGACCAAAACAAATAATTGCCGGGATGACCAAAATCCACCAGTATACAATCATGTGTGTGCCGATCACCGGACAGATGGCTGCCTGCGAGGCACTGCATACAGGCAGGAAATCAGTGGAGGAGATGAAGCGGGAATACAGGAGGCGCAGGGAATTTGTAGTGGACAGCCTGAATAAATTGGGGCTTAAATGCGTCAAGCCTGACGGCGCCTTTTATGTGTTTGCTTCAGTTAAAAATAGCGGATTCGGCTGCCTGGATTTTGCGCAGAGGCTGCTCAAACAGGAAAAGGTGGCAGTGGTGCCGGGTTCTGCTTTCGGTAAAGAATTCCACGATTATATCCGGATATCCTATGCCTCGAGTTACGAAAACCTCAAGGAGGCAATGACAAGAATAGGAAAATTCTTAAAGCAGGAGAGAGGACGGAGAGCAAGATGACGCCAAAACCTAAGACAAAACAGGACGTCTTGAAATTAGTCAAACAGCACAAGATTAAATTTATCCGTTTGTGGTTTACCGATGTGCTTGGTTTTTTAAAGGGCTTTACCATTGCCGTGGATGAACTAAAGCGCGCGCTTGAAGACGGTATGGGCTTTGACGGTTCCTCCATCGAAGGCTTTGCCCGCATAGAAGAATCCGATATGACTGCCCGTCCGGATATCAGCACCTTTGCCCTGCTTCCCTGGGAATCAAAGGAGCGCCCTGTTGCGCGGATGTTCTGCGATATTTATACGCCTGACGGCAAGCCGTTTGCCGGTGACCCGCGCTATATACTGAAAAGAAACCTTGCAAGGGCAAAGAAGATGGGGTTTACCTATTATGTGGGTCCGGAGCTGGAATATTTTTACTTTAACAATCCCAAGAACGCAATTATTCTGGACAGGGGAGGTTATTTTGACCTTACTCCTCTTGATATTGCCCAGGACGTGCGCCATCAGACCGTGGAGATTCTGGAGAATCTGGGAATCATCGTAGAATACAGCCATCACGAGGTAGCTTCCAGCCAGCATGAAATTGATTTACGCTATAGCGAAGCGCTGGCGATGGCTGATAATGTGATGACATACAGGCTGGTAGTCAAGGAGGTTGCGCAGTCGCGCGGACTACACGCTACATTTATGCCCAAGCCCGTCTTTGGGATAAACGGCTCAGGCATGCATGTGCATCAATCGCTCTTTCGGGGTCCTAAAAACGCATTTTTTGACCGCAAGGATAAATGTTATCTATCCGGAGTTGCCAAGCACTTTATTGCCGGACTGCTTAAGCATGCCCCTGAGATTACCTCAATAACCAACCAGTGGGTCAACTCTTATAAGCGGTTGATTGTCGGATATGAAGCCCCGGTTTATATCTGCTGGGCGCATATGAACCGTTCGGCGTTAATCCGGGTGCCGATGATTAAAGCGGGCAGGGAAAAATCAATGCGCCTGGAATACCGCGTGCCGGACCCGGCCTGTAATCCTTACCTGGCATTCTCGGCAATGCTCTCTGCCGGGCTCGACGGGATAGAGAAGAAGTATCCGCTTGGCGCTCCGGCAAGCGATAATATTTACCGTATGTCCGAGGAGGAAAGAGAACGGGTTAAGATTAAGGCTTTGCCCGAGGACCTGCTGGAGGCAATCAAATTAACCGAGAACTCGGAATTGGTCAAGAAGGCATTTGGTGCGCAGTTATTCGATTTCTTCATCCGCAACAAGAAGATGGAGTGGGATGAATACAAGGCCCAGGTAACTCAATACGAGACGCAAAAGTATCTGCCGATACTCTAAAGATGATTTTGTTGATGAGTATCTGCAGTTTGATTAAAATAAATATACGAATGTGTTGACATACAGAGACGGCAGTAGTATACTATTTCAATCTTTTATTCGAGTTGTGCTTGAGCATAATTCCCAGCCTTAAGATATTCCAAAGTTAATGTCAGAGATTTATTATTCGCAGAATTCCCAGTGGGATGATTTTTTAGCCGAATTAAAAAAGTCCTCCCGCGTTTACCTGCCATACGCAAAAGGCGATAATTTTTTCTATCAGGAGGCCAAAGACCTGGTAGAGTTCTCCTTTAACGCCTTTCGCCCCGTAGAAACCATCAAGCCGTTTCTCTTTTCTCCTAAGGAACAAATAGCCGAGGGCATTTCAGGAAGCGAGGCTTTCTCTAAAGCAGCTACTCCTACCGTAGTAGTCGGCCTGAAGAATTGCGACCTGGATTCTTTAAGGGTGCAGGACTATGTTTTTAAGGAGGGCATCGAGGTTGACCCCTTATATGCCTTAAGGCGGGAAAATACTATCCTGATTTCAGGGGATTGCACAGGCTTTAAGGAAGTCTGTTTCTGCATGAGCATGGGTGTCCTGCCGCATCCGGAGAAGTATTTTGATTTGAATCTTTCGCCTTTAAGCGACGGATATCTGGTTGAGGTTGGTTCCGCAAAGGGTTCAGGGCTGCTGAATAAACACCGCAAGTATTTTGTTAAGGCAGGAGAGGCGCAGGTAGCAGCAAGGAATTCCAAGCGGCAGAACATCATCGGCGAGCTAGACAGGAGTCTCCAGCAGAAGAATATACCCCAGAAGGATATATTGCAGAAGATAGTCAGGAAGGGTTATGATTCCGATACCTGGCAGAATTTCTGCCTTACCTGTGTAGAATGCGGAGCCTGTAATTTTGTCTGCTGTACCTGCCATTGTTTTCTCTTAAGCGATATTCGGCAAAAGGATAAACATCCGCGCCTGCGGGTCTGGGATTCCTGTCTCTACGCTAATTATGCCCGCGTTGCCGGAGGGGCGAATCCCCTAAAGAGAAGGGCGCAGCGCCTGAGAAACCGCTTTGTTAAGAAATTCGATTTTTTCGTGGATAATTTAGGCCTGCCGGCCTGCGACGGCTGCGGCAGGTGTATCGAGGCGTGTCCTGGCAAGATTGATATCAGGGAAGTCTTAAAAGACCTGGCAAAGAATGCATAATATATACCAGCCTCAAGAAGCAGTCATCCAAGAAATAATCGAGGAGACCGCTAACATCAAGAGCATTGTGCTTAAGCCCAAGCAGGGTTTCAGCTTCAGCACCGGGCAGTTTGTGGAATTGTGCTTAGCCGGTATCGGCGAGGCTCCGTTTACTCCCTCATCCGACCCTAATATTAAGGAAAGGCTGGAGATAACCATTATGAAAGTCGGAAGGGTTACCGAACAAATACACGATTTAAAGAAGAACAGCCTGATTGGCATGCGCGGGCCGTATGGTAAAGGCTATCCTTTGGAGGAATTCAAAGGCAGAGAGGTTGTGATAGTCGGTGGAGGCGTGGGTTTGGCTCCTTTGCGTTCGCTGGTCTTCAGCCTGCTCGCTGAGCTTAAACGATATAAAAAGGTCATCTTAAGGTACGGAGCAAGAACACCCAATGATATATTATACCCAGCGCTGCTTTCCCAATGGTCAAAGAAAATCGATGTCGTGACAACCGTAGATGCTGCGCAGCCAGGCTATAAAGGCAATGTCGGGCTGGTAACCACAATATTAAAGGATTTCCCGGTTGACACAAAGAAGGCGGTATCTGTTGTCTGCGGGCCGCCGATAATGATGAAATTTACTACCCTGAAGCTTCTTGACCTGGGATTTAAACCGGAGAACATCTATCTTTCTATGGAGAAGAATATGTCCTGCGGTTTAGGTAAGTGCGGGCATTGCCGGGTAGGCAGATATTATGTGTGCAAGGACGGCCCGGTTTTTACTTTTGATAAATTAAAAGAATTACCTGATATCTGGGATTAAATGGAAAAGAGGCTTTTTATTGATTTAGAGGTTTGCAATCAGTGCCCTGATTGCGTGGTAAAGTGCAGTTATTTTTATCACCCTCAGAATGAGGGTATAACCAATTTGCGCGAGTACGCGACCTTTGCACTTTATTGCCGGCAATGTGAGGAGGCGCCCTGCGTTGGTGCCTGTTATCACGATGCCCTGGAGAAACAGCCAGACGGGGTTCTCAAGCGTTACAAGATGCGCTGCACGAGCTGTAAATGCTGCAGCCTTGCCTGTCCCTTCGGCACAATCTTTGCTGATTTTATTCCGTATCTCGATTCAAAATGCGATTATTGCGCTGGCATAACCAAGGGCGTGCCTAAATGTATTACCAGCTGTCCTGAGAAGGCAATAGAGTTAAAGGAAATCGAGGAGGACCCAGAGGCAAACATATATTTTGTAGGCAAAAACCTGGCAGTGCATTCGCTCAAATGGGTCAAGGAAGACACGCCGGCCAAGAAGAAATGAGAATATTGTTTAACTATTTAATCTTTCCGGGTTGTTTGTTCAGCGCGGTTGTCGGCCTGGTTGCCGGCTGGGTTGACCGCAAGGTTACTGCCCGGGTGCAGTGGAGGGTTGGCCCGCCCTGGTATCAGAACTTTGTTGATTTGCTGAAGCTCCTGGGCAAGGAGACAATCCTGCCTAAAAATAATAAAATTACATTTTTATTTGCTCCCTTTGCCGGTTTGCTGGCAGTGACATTAGTGGCAACCCTGTTGGGAAAGCTGCTGATGAATCCCGCTCAGTCTTTTCTGGGAGACTTGATTGTAGTCCTATATTTGTTGGTTATCCCGGCGATTTCCATAATCTTAGGGGCGAGCGCCTCGGAAAACCCCTTAGCTTCTGTCGGGGCATCCAGGGAGATGAAATTGGTATTGGCTTATGAGTTGCCCTTTATTCTGGCAGTGGCAACGGTGATTATCAAATCAGGGGCAAGTATTAAATTGGGCCAGATTGTCGCATTGCAGGCGGCCAATGGAGCGGTAGTCGGCTCTCTCTCTGGTTTAGCCGCCTTTATTGTGGCAATATTGTGCATGCAGGCAAAGCTCGGGCTAGTCCCCTTTGATGTTTCCGAGGCGGAACAGGAGATTATGGGCGGGGCAATGATTGAGTATTCCGGATTCCTTCTGGCAATCTTCAAGCTGATGAAGGCAATGCTGCTTTATGTGATGCCTCTGTTTTTAATCAGCCTTTTCTGGTCGGCAAATACCGGAATTTATTCCTTAATCGGCAAATACGTCTTATTGCTGGTGGTGATTATCCTGGTCAGGAATACCAGTCCCCGGGTGAGGATAGACCAGGCAATGAAATTCTTCTGGGGTCCCGTAACAGCCCTGGCAATGATTGCGGTAATTTTGGCATTACTCGGCTTATGAATCTTAAATTAAAGGCATTAACCAAGTCTCTTTGGGTGTTCCACTTAAATGTTGGGGCTTCCTGTAATAATTGCGATATCGAGATCCTGGATTTATTAACCCCCAGATATGATGTGGAAAGGTTCGGCATAATGTTGGTGGGTAGTATCAGGCATGCAGATGTGCTTTTAATCAGCGGCGCATTATCCAGAAAGGCAGCTCCGAGAGTAAAGAAACTTTATGAGCAGATGCCCAAACCAGGGGTAGTGGTGGCTTTTGGTTCCTGTTCCCTGGGGCGGGGGATTTTTAAAGACAGTTATAATTCTCCCTGCCCGGTAGATGAATTTATTCCCGTAGATTTGTATATACCCGGCTGTCCGCCTAAACCGGAAGCTATGATTCTGGGCATTGTAAAATTAATCAAGAAAGTCAGAGGTATTTCATAATGTCTAAGTTAGACGAGATTAAGAGCAGATTACAGGATAAGATAAGCGATTGGTATGAGCACAATCCGCAGCGAATATACTTTAGCGTGGATAAGAAGGATATCAGAGAGGTATCCAGGGTCCTCTTTGGTGAGCTGGGATTAAGATATGTTATCGCTAGCGGCACAGATACGCCAACGGGCTTCGAGATACTCTATCACTTTAGTGTCGATAAAACCGGTCAGGTAGTATCTGTGCGCGTACTGATTGAGGATAAAGATAACCCCCAGATTGATTCCCTGGCAGTTATATCGCCTGCCTTTGAGTGGATTGAGCGCGAGATGTGGGAGATGCTGGGGATTAAGTTTGTGGGGCATCCGAATCTGAAGCGCCTGTTATTGGCTGAGGATTGGCCGGAAGGGAAATATCCATTGAGGTGTGAACGTGAGCCATAAAGTCGTAATACCAATCGGTCCTTATCACCCCCTTCAGGAAGAGCCGGAGTTTTTTAAGCTGTTTGTGGAGGGCGAGAAGGTGGTTGATATCGAAATTACTATTGGTTATAACCATAGGGGGATTGAGAAGATATGCGAATCAAAGCATTTTGACCAGGTACCGTTTGTGGTGGAGCGTATCTGCGGGATTTGTTCGACTTCTCATCCCGTTGCCTGCGTTAATGCCATAGAGGATTTAGCAAAGATCGAGGTGCCGGAGAGAGCGCTTTATATCCGCACAATTATTGCTGAGATGGAAAGGATACACAGCCACCTTTTGTGGTTGGGGTTAGCGGGACACTTTATCGGTTATAATACTGTCTGGATGTGGGCCTGGAGATATCGTGAGCCTTTGCTCGACTGTTTTGAGATGATTAGCGGCAATAGAAATCATTATGCAATGATGAAGCCGGGGGGCGTGAGGAGAGATATCCTTGATGAGCATATACCCCCGCTAAAAAAGACATTGGATGAACTGAGCCGTGCCGTGGATATGTTCAAGGGTGCGGTAATGGATGACCCGGTAATCCATGCACGTTTAAAAGGGATTGGGATTTTGACCCGTAAGCAGGCAATTGACTGGAGTGTTGTTGGCCCAACAGCCCGTGCTTCGGGAGTGGATATTGACGTGCGCAGGGATGATCCTTACGGCGCCTATGATAAAGTTGATTGGAAGGTGATTGTTCAGCAGGAAGGAGATATTTTTGCCAAGACAGTAGTGCGCATACTGGAAATGCATGAGTCAATCAGCATTATCCGCCAGTGCCTGGATAAGATGCCTAAGGGCGAAATTGATGCTAATGTCAAGGATATACCTCCCGGAGAGGGAATCGGCCGCGCTGAGGCACCGAGGGGAGAGGTATTTCATTATGTAAGAAGCGACGGCACAAACCGGCCAATAAGATATAAGGTCCGTGCCCCCAGCTATATGAATGTTGCCTCTAATAAGATTGCGGTTATCGGAGGGACAATCTCAGATGCCACAATTACCCTGGCTGCGGTTGACCCCTGTTATTGCTGTACCGAGAGGGTTACGGTGATTAACCGGCCAGAAAACAAGACAATCCTCAGCGGATGGGATTTGATTAAGCTTTCCCAGGAAAAGACAGAGCGCCTGAAGAAGGCATTAGGCAGGGAATAAGGCAAAGACAATGGAAAGCACTCTCGGCATAAAAGAGAAGATAGACCAGATGGCTGAGCTTGCGCTGATGATGTTGTCCAATACATTTGAAGGCTTTATGAATCACGACCTGGATATGCTGGCAGGCGTTTTAAAAGAGGAAGATAAGCTCAATGATATGGAAAGGTCCTTGAGTTTTTCCCTGGTGGAATCCGCCAAGGAAAAATCCAAGGCAGTGGATAACCGGCAAATCACCCTGCTGGTGGAAATCATCGCCGATTTAGAGGAAATCGGCGATTATGTAAAGGATATGATTGAGAGGATCGAGATAAAGATACAGGAAAAACTATTCTTCAGCGATGACGCCCTTTCTGAATACAGGCACTTATATAGCGTAGCGCATGCGGCATTGTCCGATATAATAAAATCATTGAAGATGAACGACAAGGATTTCGCAAAGAGGATTTTAGGCGACGAGGCGCATATTGACAGGTTGCTGGTTAAATACAGGGAAGCGCATACAAAGAGGCTTATTACGGGGGTATGCGATCCGCGGGCAGGGAATATGTTCTTAAACCTTCTGGATTTCACTGCCCAGATTTTCCGCCACACCAGGTCAGTAGCCGACAGTATCCTGGATTTAAAATGATGCCAGTTTTATCGAACCTATTGCAATTTAAACTCGATTATTTAAACGGCTTTATCAGCCTTGCCATACTGGTCTTTTTTGTCTTGATTACGCTCTATTCGCTTAAGTTTATGCGCGCAAGGCCGAGGCGTTTTGAGTATTACCTCTGGATGGTTTTAACTGCCATTGCTTCGGTCGGCGCGGTGCTGGCAAATAACCTGATTCTGCTTTTAATCTTATGGGGTTTTCTTGGCCTTACCTTGTATCTCTTGATTAACCTGGGTGATGAAGCAAGCGACAAGACAGCAAAGAAGACCTTTATTATCGTCGGAGCTTCTGATTCCCTGATGCTGCTGGGTATTGTCATAATTTATCATTTAACCGGCACATTCCAGATGGATAAGATTCAGCTGGCAGTCGGAAGCTCTCAGCTGGCAATGCTGGCGTTTATCTGCCTGGCAATAGCCGCCTTTGCAAAGGCAGGGGCAATGCCGTTTCATTCCTGGATTCCGGATTGCGCTGAGCATGCCCCGCTTCCGGTAGTTGCCTTTCTGCCTGCGTCCTTGGATAAGCTGCTGGGGATTTACCTTCTGGCGCGGGTGTGCTTAAACCTCTTCGTGATGAATCAGGCAATGAATATATTCCTGATGCTTATCGGTGCCTTTACAATTCTTGCCGCGGTAATGATGGCTATGGTACAGCACAACCTGAAAAGGTTATTAGGCTATCATGCGGTATCCCAGGTGGGTTATATGGTACTGGGAATCGGAACGGGCAATCCAATCGGGATTGCAGGCGGGATATTCCATATGCTCAACCATGCAGTATATAAATCCTGTTTGTTTTTAACCGGCGGTAATATTGAAAGCAAAACCAATACCAGCGAGCTGGATAAGCTCGGCGGGCTGGGCAAGCTGATGCCGCTTACTTATTTTGCTTGCTTAGTCGCCAGTTTCTCCATATCCGGAGTGCCCCCCTTTAACGGATTTGTTTCCAAATGGATGGTCTACCAGGGGCTGGTTGCCAAATTAAACGATACTGGTCTGGCATTACGGTTTACCTCGATTCTCTGCCTGGTTGCGGCGATGATCGGCAGTGCTTTGACTTTAGCCTCTTTTATGAAGCTGATTCACGCTACGTTCTTAGGGCAGCGCCTGGGTGACTCAGCAAGCGAGCGCGTCAGGGAAGTTAATTGGACAATGTGGCTGCCCTGTTTGATACTGGCAGGGATCTGTGTGTTATTCGGAATTTTCGCTTTCGCTATTCCTTTAAAGTATTTCGTTCTTCCTGCCTTGACCGGAAGCCATGCATTGCCGGCTTCAGGTTTTCTGGGGTTCTGGTCTCCTGGAGTGGCAACCCTCTTGATCATTGCAGGGTTGATTATCGGATTAGTAGTGTTTAAATTGGGCAGGCTAAGTTTGTCTTTTCGTGAGGATGCCCCATATATCGGAGGAGAGCCAGGCGTGTTGGAGAAGAGCAAGGTTTCCGGAACTGAATTTTACAATACAGTAAAAGAAATCAATATTCTGTCCAGGTTCTACAAGCTCGCAGAAGAGAAATGCTTTGATATATACGATGTGGGACAGAGGATAGTTTTCGGTATCAACGGCGTACTGCGCCATTTACATAACGGGGTTTTACCTACTTACCTGGTCTGGTGTTTATTGGGAATGATGGTAATGTTTTTTGTACTGAAATGATTGAACTGCACCTGTTACTATTATTTATGATTGTTGGCGCAATAATTGCCGTAGAGGCGCACGACCTCTTATCCAGCGTGGTGGCAGTAGGAGCGGTAGGACTGGGGCTTTCTTTAGCCTTTCTTATTCTAAAGGCGCCGGATCTGGCAATTACCCAGCTAGTGGTTGAGATACTCTGTTTGATTATCCTCATCCGCGCTACCATAAACCGGGATTTGCCATTGATTAGGGATGGGCGCTGGCATTTTAATACAATTTCTACATTGGTATTCATTGTGGTATTTTTAAGTCTGGCTTATATTTCCTTAAAGGATTTACCTGTATTCGGACAGCCCTTGCTTAGGGTGGCTGCCAATTATTTGAGGGAGGGGTTATCCAAAACCGGAGCAACCAATCTTGTATCATCGGTAATCCTTGATTTTCGTGCCTATGATACCCTGGGTGAGGCAACGGTTTTATTCACTGCGGTAATGGGCGTATTGGCGGTAATGAGGCGTACCGGAAGAAGGAAGGATTAAATGAAGGCCAAGCAAAGCGGAATGACATTAATTGTCAAGACAATTACCCGGCTGACCGTGGGCCTGATATTGCTCTACGGGATCTATATTGTCCTGCACGGTCACCTTACTCCCGGAGGGGGATTTCCCGGAGGGGTGATTATGGCCCTGTCTTTTATCCATCTGATGCTGGCGTTTGGCAAAGATACTGCCCTGGAGAGGCTAAACCAGCTACGCGCCTCTATCTTAGAAAGCCTGGGAGGAATCCTGTTTCTGGGCATTGCTTTACTGGGTTTCTTAGGGGGGTACTTCTTTTTAAACTTTATCAAAAAGGGCGAGCCCTTTAATCTGTTCAGTGCGGGAATAATTCCTTTGTGTAATATTGCCATCTGCCTTAAGGTGGGGGCAGGGTTATTTCTGATCTTTGTGGCTTTGGTAATTCTATCGAATCCGGAAGAGAAATGAGCCTATATCTATTATGTTTAGTGCTTTTTAGTATCGGGATTTACTGCATCTTAAGAAAGAGAAATCTGATTAAGATTATCATTGGTTTAGCAATTATTGAGTATGCGGTAAATCTGTTGTTTATACTGGTAGGTTACCGTATGCATGGCCGCGCACCGATATTGGCCAAGGATCAGGAAGTCTTGAATATGGTTGATCCTTTGGTTCAGGCCTTGGTGCTTACTGCTATTGTAATCGGCCTGGCAGTCACTGCCTTAATCGTTGCCATTGCCATAAGAATCTATGAGAAATACGGTACCTTTGATATTACCAAGATTAAGCAACTGAGGGGATAATAGAAAAAAGATGTTACCTTTATTTGTAGCCATTCCTTTAGCAGCAGCCTTTATTATTTCTCTGACTGGTAAGGCGTCTCGGCGTTCAGGGGATATTCTGGCTAATTTAGTCAGTTTTGGACTTATGGCGTTGTCTTTATTTGCATTTTTGAATCTGGGTTCCCAGCCCGGCAATATTTTACTCTATAAAGTCGGCGGTTGGGTTCCTCCTATCGGAATCTGTATGGTCCTGGATGGATTATCCGGCTTTATGCTGGTCACTTTAAATCTGGTTTCGTGTCTGGTGACGATTTATTCCATAAGTTATATGGAAAGGTATACCTCCAAGTACAGGTTCTATACCTTGTTTATGCTGATGCTTGCTGGTATGAACGGCGTAATTATTTCCGGGGATATGTTTAATCTGTTTGTATTCCTGGAGATTGCCTCCATTGCCAGTTATGCACTGGTTGCTTTCGGTACGGAATCCGAAGAGCTGGAGGCGTCTTTTAAATATGCGATAATGGGTTCAGTTGCCTCCAGCTTTATCCTTTTGGGCATTGCCCTGCTTTATGGTTTTACCTCTTCCTTAAACATGGCGGACATATCAATGGTTTTGGCAACAAAGGGAGACGCTAATATAATCGGCTTTATCAGCGTACTATTCTTTATGGGTTTTAGCCTGAAGGCGGCGCTGGTTCCTTTCCATGCCTGGCTTCCTGATGCGCATCCTTCTGCGCCTGCGCCTATTTCGGCAATGCTTTCGGGAGTGGTCATAAAGGTATTGGGTGTATATGCCTTGATCAGAGTGTTCTTCAATATCATCGGAGCCGGCCCCAATTTACTGTCGTTATTTATGTTTTTAGGGACCCTTTCGATAATCGTAGGCGTGTTTCTGGCTATCGGGCAGTGGGATTTAAAAAGATTGCTGGCGTATCATTCTGTCAGCCAGATAGGCTATGTAATCCTGGGCTTAAGCCTGGCTACCCCCCTGGGGGTTTTAGGCGGCTTGTTCCATCTGTTTAATCACTCGGTGTTTAAATCACTGTTGTTTTTGAATTCAGGGGCAATCGACTATTCTGTTGGTACCCGTGATTTGCAGAAGATGTCCGGGCTACGGCAGCGCATGCCGGTTACGGCGAATACCAGCCTGGTTGCCTCTATGTCCATTGCCGGGATTCCGCCCTTTAATGGATTCTGGAGTAAATTAATTATTATCCTCGCCTGTGTGCAGTCCGGGCACTCAGGATATGCCCTATGGGCGGTTTTGGGTAGTATTTTAACCCTGGCTTCTTTTATGAAGGTGCAAAAGTATGCCTTCTTCGGACAGATTAGAGAGGGTTTAAAGAAAATAAAAGAGGTGCCTTTGCCAATGAAGGCTTCAATGGCTGGACTGGCATTGATTTGCCTACTGGGGGGATTGCTGTTACTCCCTCACTTGCAGGGATTTCTTCAGCAGGCAGTTGATGTTGTTCTATCCGGCAGGGAATACGGTAATATTGTCTTGGGGGCAGTTAGATAATGAAAAGTAGAATAATCTTATTCTTTCTCGGGCTGTTAGTCTGGCTGGGTTTATGCTGGCCGGTTGATTCACAGCATATACTGGCAGGGATTTTAGTAGCCGGGTTTGTCGCCTTTATGACCGGGGATTTGTTTGTAAAAAGGCCGTATGTGTTCAAACACGCCAGTCGCTACCTCTGGTTCATCTATTATTTGCCGATGTTTATCTGGGAGTGTATTAAGGCAAACATTGATGTGGCTTGGCGCGTCATACATCCTAATCGGCCGCTTAACCCGGGTATCGTTAAGGTAAAAACCAGTCTTAAGTCTGATACTGCGCTTACATTTCTGGCTAATTCCATCACCTTAACCCCGGGGACATTAAGCGTAGACATTGACGAAGAGAGGGGTTTCTTATATATCCACTGGATTGATGTCAGGGATAAAGATATTGACAGGGCAAGTGAATTGATTGTGCAGAGGTTTGAACGGATACTCAGAAGAATATTCGACTGATTTTACGATGAAAAAGATACGCTGGTTTATAGGATTAATAATTATTCTGGCTATTTTGTGGATGAGTATTATGCATCCACTTGCTTCGCTGCTGGAATGGCAGTCTCCTTTACTGGGCAGGGTGTTTAATGTCCTCATGTTATGCGCCTTCCTCTGCCTCTGGCGCATCTTAAGAGGTCCTACTGCAGCGGATAGAATTGTGGCTATTGATATCCTGGGTATTCTGATTCTGGGTTTTTGCGCTATATTGGGAATTCACACAGGTAGAGACTGGTATATTGATATAGGAATTGCCTGGGCGCTACAGAGCTTTATCTCGACACTGGCTTTGGCTAAATATCTGGAAGGCAGGAACTTCGATGAATGAGTTAATCGCAAATATCTTTATCATCATCGGAATTGGTTTTGATTTTTTTGGGTGCCTGGGCCTGGTTAGATTTCCTGATGTCTATAATAGGCTGCAGGCAGCAACTAAATCAGTTACCCTGGGCACCTGCAGTATTCTCTTTGGCCTATTTTTATTTAAGGGTTTTTCTGCCGCAGGCATAAAGGCAGTTTTGTGTATAATATTTATTGTTTTGACTTCTCCGGTTGCCGCCCATGCATTGGCACGCGGGGCGCATAAGGCAGGGGTAAAACTCTGGGAGAAGAGCGTGTGTGATAAGTACGCAGAGGATAAAAAGTAATTTATTAGTTCCTGAGAAATGAAATTACCCAGCCTTTTCCAATTTAGAATCTTAAAAGAAGCAGTCAGGGCGTTGATTACAGGGCCCTACACAGGCAGGTTCCCCAAGGAGCCGCACGTGCCTTTCCCGCGCTTCCGGGGCAGGCCTGAGTTCGATAAGGAGGAATGTGTTGGTTGCGGTGCATGCGTACAGGTTTGTCCCAGCGGGGCATTAAGCATGAAGGATGAGGGCGGTAAAAGGATTTTAGTAATACGCTGGGATATTTGTATTTTCTGCGGGCAGTGCCAGGCAAATTGCTTAACCGAGAAGGGAATAGCCCTCACTCAGAAGTTTGACTTTTCCACAACCGAGAAGAGGGATGAACTAAAACAAGAGATTGAGAAAGAGCTGGTTGTCTGTCGTGACTGCGGAGAGATAATCGCTCCCTATGATCAGATTCTCTGGGTAGCAAAAAGATTAGGCCCGCTGTCATTTTCCAACCCCCGCCTGATGCTCCTTTATTTAAAGAATCTGAATCTTGCATCCGAAGGGCCAACGCTTGGGCCGGAAAGAGAAGAGTTTCTGCGTGCTGACCGGATTAGTATTCAATGCCCCCGTTGTCTGCGCAAGTCAGTGCTTAAGTCATAAAAGAGAAATAACCTATGGCCGCCAGGTTAGTCATTGTTTGTTTGCCGTTTCTGCTTTGCCTCTTAGTCGGTTGTGGTCGTAGACAAGAGGAAGCACAGGAGGTCAAGGAATTTACCTCTACCGAGCTTACCCTGCCGCAAATCCCAAAGCTCCCCCTGACTTATAAACCAACAAATAAAGATATCCAGACGGCTTTGCGTAATGCCGGCTTCTATCAGGGGGAGATTGACGGCGATATCGGTCCGATGAGCAAACAGGCAATCCGTGAATTCCAGGCCGAAAATAATCTTCAAGCCGACGGTAGGGTCGGTCCTAAAACCTGGGCAATATTGGAGAAATATTTAAGCCAGGGCGGAGAGTGAAAACAGGGCAGACGGCTGTTTAAGCGGGAGATAAAGCATGAGAAGAATATTGTTTGCGGGATTACTGGGTTGTTGTATTCTGGCTGCGGCAGGTTGCTCCAGTTTAAAACAAGGGGCAAGGGGGTTTCTGGGGGTCTCAACCCGTGAGATTGAAGAAGCCAGAAATGAAGCAATAGTCAGGATCGTGGATTGCGAATACCCCAGATGTTATAAAACGGTTGAAGAAAGGCTGTTTGCCATTGGCAGTTACATATACGCAAGAAGGAGCGATTTGATTGCGGTTTACATCAGTTCAAGCGATACCACACCCGCAGGGGTATTTTTCAGAGAGATTGATACGGGCAAAACCGAAATTGCCATTAGCAGCCCTGCGCAAGACACCAGGGAATACCTGGCAGAGCAAGTCTTCTCCGCGTTTTAGAGAATAGTTTTTATATGCGATACGCCGTATTAGGGGTGGTTCAGGGGTTAACCGAGTTTCTACCAGTCAGCTCATCCGGGCACCTGGTTTTATTCAGCCACATCTTCAATATTGACAAGGCTCAGATACTGCCGATAGTAATTATCTGTCATCTGGGCACGCTCTTTTCCCTGTTTTGTTTTTTTGCCCGCGACATCCGGCGGTTGCTTGGTGACCTGGTATTGATCGGGCAGATTCTTTTAGTTACAGTGATTACCGCAGCATTCGCTCTAATCGGCAGGGGATTCTTCGAAGGGCTATTCTGGCAGCCGGCTTTTGTCTGTTCGGCATTATTAGTTACCGCCGTTATTTTGATCTTCAGCCAAAGGTGCAAAAAAGAGGGAAGGGATATAAATGCCTTGAATTTCAAAGACGCCTTTTGGCTGGGCATCAGTCAGGGGTTTGCGATTATGCCCGGGCTTTCCCGCTCAGGCATTACCATCGTCAGCCTTTTAGTCAGGGGAGTGCAGCCTGAGGCAGCGTTTAAATTTTCGTTTTTAGCCGGGATTCCGGCAATCCTCGGCTCTTTTCTCTTTGAGGCAAAGGCAATCGATTTTGCCTTTAAACATCCGGGGCACTTCTGGTTTAGTTTTGGGGCCAGCTTTTTCTTTGGCCTGGCGGGACTTTTCATTTTGAGGCGTATGGTAAAGGAGCTAAAGCTGCATTATTTCGGTTACTATCTTGTCCCGGCCTCAATTTTGGGGCTTATCTTAACGAGGACATAACTTAGCGAAGCTCAAGGAGCGGGCTAAGTTATTTGTCCGGGTTATCCCGCAGCTTCTTACAAAGAGGGGGCTCATTTAAGGAGATTGCCATGTTAGAGGAAAAAATACTTAATGATTACAAGCAGTCAATGAAGGATAAGGACAAGCTAAAATCATCTACCTTAAGTTTCCTGCGTTCAAGCCTGATGAACCAGGCAATACAATTGCAGAAGAAAACCCTGGAGGATAAAGAGGTAATTGCAGTGATAAAGAAATCAGTCAAGCAGCACCAGGATTCCATAGAACAGTTTAAGCAGGGCGGCAGAGATGACCTGGTTGCCAAAGAAAAGCAGGAACTGGAGATATTGAAGTCATATTTGCCTGCTGACCTCGGCATTGACGAGCTTAGGGGGATTATCGACGAAGTCATCGGCGAGCTAAAGGCGAAGGAACCAAAGGATATGGGCAGGGTGATGAAGGAGGTAATCGTAAGGGTTGCCTCCCGGGCAGGCGGCAAGACAGTCAGTGATTTGGTAAAGCAGAGGCTTAGCCCTCCCCAGAAGCAGGAAAAGCAAGAGGAGAAATAATTATGCTGGAGGCAGAGGTTTACGTTACCCTAAAGAAGACAGTGGTGGACCCGCAAGGGCTGGTAATCAAGCATGCCCTGGAGTCGCTCGGGTTTCTAGACTTAAGCGAAGTGCGTTGCGGCAAGCTGATCAGTTTGAAACTTAATCTGAAGGACAAGGCAAAGGCAGAAAAGGAAATACAGGCGATGTGCAAGAAGCTCCTGACCAATCCGATAATCGAGGATTATCGCCTGCGGATAAGCGAGAGTAAAACTTAATGAGATTCGGCATCGTAATATTTCCTGGTTCGAATTGCGACCAGGATTGTTTTTGGGCGGTTAAGCACGTGCTGGGAGAGAAGGCAAGCTATGTCTGGCACGAAGAGACTAACCTTTCCGGTTTCGACTGTATTATCCTGCCCGGAGGGTTTAGTTACGGAGATTATTTAAGACCGGGGGCAATCTCGCGTTTTTCCAAGGTAATGAATGCAATAGTAGAGTTCGCCGGAAAGGGCGGCCTGGTCCTGGGGATTTGTAACGGATTCCAGATATTGCTTGAGGTGGGTTTACTGCCCGGAGCAATGCTCCCTAACAAAAATTTGCATTTTATCTGTCGTAGTACCTTACTGAGAGTAGAGAATAACCGGGCACCATTTACCCGGCTTTATCAGGCGGGGCAGGTGCTTTCCATGCCGATTGCCCACCATGAAGGCAACTTTTATATTGACCCTGATGGGCTTAAGCGCTTGAGGGATAACCAGCAGATTGTCTTACGCTATACTGATAGCAAGGGCAGGGTCAATCAGGCTGCTAATCCAAACGGGGCAATGGATAATATCGCAGGAATAATTAACCAAAGCGGCAATGTTTTCGGGCTGATGCCGCACCCTGAGCGCTCAAGTGAAAAGATCTTAGGCTCAGATGACGGGCTGCTGATTTTCCGCTCCATAAAAGAATGGTTGAAATAACTCGAGAGGTTTATACGTCTTTGGGTTTGACTGACGAGCTTTATCAGCGAATCACCAAGATTCTGGCGCGTACGCCAACCCTTACGGAATTAGCGATGTTTTCCGTAGAGTGGTCAGAGCATTGCGGTTACCTTTGCTCGCGCAGGTGGCTGAAGTTATTGCCCCAAAAAGGTATTTTTAAGACGCTGATCGGGGAAGATTCCGGAGGCATCATTGTCGATGACTGGGCAGTTGTTTTTAAGATGGAAAGCCACAACCATCCCTCACAGGTAGAGCCAAAGCAGGGGGCTGCTACCGGTATCGGGGGAATACTGCGGGATATATTTACTGCCGGAGCGCGGCCGATTGCCCTGCTTGATTCCCTGCGTTTTGGCCTGCTGGATAATTCCTATAACCGCTATTTGTTAAAGGGGGTAGTTGACGGAATCCAGTTTTACGGAAATTGCGTAGGCGTGCCTACCGTGGGGGGCGAGATTTACTTTGAGGATGCCTATACGGGAAACTGCCTGGTAAACGTAATGTGCGTGGGTGTGGCAAAGAAGGATAAACTGATGCGCGCGCAGGCAAAGGGCAAAGGCAACGCGATTATTTATGCGGGTGCCTCAACCGGCAGGGACGGTATAGGCGGCTGTAGCGTTCTGGCTTCGGCGGAATTCGGAGAAAACGAGGAAAAGAGGCCGACCGTACAGATTGGAGACCCCTTTATGGAGAAATGCCTGATTGAGGCGACCTTGGAGGCAATTGACACGGGGTTTGTAACAGGGATTAAGGATATGGGAGCTGCAGGCCTTACCTGCTCAACCAGCGAAATGGCCGCAAGCGGAGGAGTAGGCATAACCATAGATTTGAAAGACGTGCCCAGGAGGGAGGAGAATATGCTTCCCTGGGAACTGATGATGTCTGAATCCCAGGAGAGGATGCTGCTCTGCGTGAAAAAGGGCAAGGAAAAGGCAATTGAGAAGATTTTCTCAAAATGGGGACTGAACGCAATGGTAATCGGCAGGGTCAGCGATGATAATCTGGTGAGGATAAAAGATAAGGGCAAAACTGTTGCCTGCGTGCCTGCCGAGGCATTAACCAGCCCGCCGATGTATGATATGCCTTACGAGGAGCCCGAATACATAAGCAGCCTGGAAAAACTGGATATCGGCGCGGTTAGCCAGCCCGAAGACTATAATCAGGCACTTTTGAAAATATTAAGTTCCCCTTCCATTGCCAATAAATCCTGGGTTTACGAGCAATATGACCACATGGTCCAGACCAACACCGTAGTGTTGCCTGGTAAGGGAGACAGCGCCGTATTGAGATTAAAGGGCTCTAATACGGGGTTGGCGGTAACTACTGATTGTAACGGCAGGTATTGTTTTCTTGATCCCTATCGCGGCGCCCAGATTACGGTAGCCGAGGCAGCAAGGAATCTGGTCTGCGTAGGGGCTCAGCCCGCAGCGATTACCGATTGCCTGAATTTCGGCAATCCCCAGAAGCCAGACCGTTTTTGGCAGTTCAAGTCCTGCCTGGAAGGCATTATTTACGCCTGCGAATGCTTTAATGTGTCCGTGGTAAGCGGAAACGTTTCTTTTTATAATGAGAATCCCAAGGGAGCAATTTATCCGACGCCTACCATCGGAATGCTTGGTGTAGTCAAGGATATCAACAGGATAACCGACCAGTGTTTTAAGCAGGAAGGGAACCTGGTAATTCTTCTTGGCGAGTGCCGCCAGGAGTTAGGCGGCAGCGAATACCTGAAGGTAATACACCGTAAAGTCTGCGGAAGGATTCCTGGGCTCAGCCTGGAAGCGGAGGCAGCCTTGCAAAAGTGCGTACTTACGCTGATTCAGCAGGGCCTGGTTAACTCTGCGCACGACTGTTCTGACGGCGGCCTGGCAGTTGCGCTGAGCGAGTGTTGCATTACAAATCAAGAGGCAATGCTGGGAGCTCAGATTGACAGCCTGCCTGAAGGGATCAGACAGGATGCGTTGTTGTTCGGCGAAACGCAGTCACGAGTAATTATCTCGGCTGCCGAGACTAATCTCGTCAGCATAAAAGAGGCTGCAGGGAAATATAAAATCCCCCTGAGAGTCATCGGCCGGACCACAAAAACAAAGAGGCTGAAAGTTACCTCATACATAGACCTGCCGCTGGAAGAGATAGATAATGCCTGGCGCAACAGCCTGCATATATAGGTTAATTTATGAATAGGCGAATAATCTTCGGTATAATCCTGTTATTGATTTTAGGTTTCTGCGTATACCTAAACAGCCTCTGGGGCGTATTGTTCTGGGACGATGAAGTAACGGTAATTAACAACATCTTTATCCGCCAGCCCTTTGTTTACCTGAAGGATATATTCCTAAGCTCTTACCACAGCGGCAGCGGAGAAACCCTTAACTTTTACCGGCCTCTGGCCACGCTGTCCTTTGCCCTGGATTACCATTTCTGGCAGCTTGAGCCTTTTGGCTATCATTTAAGCAATGTGATTCTGCACCTTGCCAGCGGCATCCTTTTATTCCTGCTTTTAAATCAAATCTTTCACAAGCCTTCTTTAAGCTTTTTAAGCGCGGCATTCTTTTTAGTACACCCGGTAAACAGCGAAGCAGTAAACTATGTTTCCAACCGCACAGACCTTTCGATGTTATTTTTCTTTATGATTGCATTTTGCCTGTATGTTTCTTACAGGCAGCGAGGAAAGAGATATTTTCTTGCCGGTTCGCTCTTTGCCTATATCCTTTGTATATTGTCTAAGGAAATGGGATTGATTTTGCCGTTATTTATTTTGGCTTACGAGTGTATCATTAAAGATAACCCAAAGCAGGCAGCCGGCAGCTCGCAGATAAGAAGATTTATGCCCCTGGCAGGATTTGGAGCAATATTTACTGCTTACGTAGCCGCGCGCTCTACGCTGCTTAATTTTTTAAAGATCAACCTGCTTACCCAGGGCGCTCAAGCCGAGCCATTCAGCAGGGATTTAATCATACGCCTGCTTGTGCAGGCTAAGGCAGGCATAATATATCTTAAGCTGTTTTTCTGGCCGGTAGGCCTGCATATGGAGTATGACCGGCCGGTTGTCTTATCGCGCCTGGACCCAGGAGCATGGCTTGCATTGCTATCACTGCTTTTACTGGCAGGATTTGTTTTCTACGCCGGCAGAAAGAATAAAAGTATTATTTTTGGCGCAAGCTGGTTTCTGCTCGGTCTTTTACCTGTGTCCGGCACCATACCCATAAACAATGTAATTTCCGAGCATTATCTGTACCTGGCTTCCGGAGGTTTTTTCCTGCTTGTTTCAGCAGGTATTCTGCGGCTTTGGTCTATAGCCAGGGTGAGAATTTTTATCAATGCCATTCTGGTTACCGTGATGATTGTTTTGGGCGCGTCGACAGTGCTGCGCAACCTCGATTGGCACAAACCCCTTAAGATGTACCTGGATATAATCAGTTCAACCAAGTATAGTTTTCGCGCCCATAACAATGCCGGTGTTGAATATTTCAGGAAAGGAGATTTTGCAAGGGCAGAGCAGTATTTTCGCAGCTCTTTAGAAATTTTACCCACATACGCCCATGCATTGAATAACCTGGGGGTTATATATAAGAGAAAAGGCAATGCCGCAGAGGCAGAGAGATTATATAAAGACTCTATCAAGGCAGACCAGGATTACCTGCTGGCCCATGAAAATTTGCTGGGGATATATTTTTCTCAGAAAAGATTTGCAGAGGCAAGAAAAGAAATAAAAAAAATACTGGAGATTTACCCTCAGCATCCTTATGCGCAAAAGCTGCTTGGTGAATTGAGGTAGAGGGGGTAAGGGGGGTTGGGAGGATTTGAATTGGCTTCTTAGGAAGTCTGTGGTAAAATTGGAGTTACGGCTAAACCCGATAAACAGGAGGTGCAGGTATGAGGAGCAATGAATTGGTTATGCTATTGGCAGTAATAATTTTGGCTTTTGTTACGGCGCAGGCTTTTTCTCAAGAGGCAATCACGGGCTCCGAAGAGCCAATGATAACTTCCGAGGAAATGATGATAGAAGAGCCCGAGGAGGAATTTGTGACCGAAGAATGGCTTCTGGGTGATGTAGTTGCCGTAGATTTGGAAGGCAGCAGCTTAAGCGTATCTTATATGGACAATACGACCGAAGAAGAAAAGGAGATTTCCATACTTGTTGACGCGGCTACGCAGTACGAGAACGCCGGCTTCCTGGATGAGATTGCTGTTGGTAACGTAGTGGCAATAGATTATCTACTTGAGCCGGGAGGAAACGCCGTAGCTTTAAATATCAGGGTAGAAGAGCAGGAAGCGGATAGCGCGGAATAAGTCCTGCCTGAAAATGACTGCAAAGAGAAGCGTAAAAGACAACTTATATAAGAAGAAGATTGCCGCCCTTTCCAAGGTCAGCCAAACGATTACCTCTAGTCTGTATATCGAGGACATCCTTAAGCTGATTGTGCTGGTGACTGCCGAGGTAATGAACTCCAAGATTTGCTCTTTACTTCTCTTGGATGAGGAGAGGGCAGAGCTGGTTATACGGGCAACGCAGAGCGTAAGCGAGGCATATAACAGGAAGCCGAACATTAAATTGGGAATCGGTATCGCGGGATTAGTGGCAAAAGAAAACAAGCCAATTGCCGTCCTGGATGTAAAACAGGACAACCGCTATATGAACCGGGATATCGCCAGGAAAGAGAACCTCTGTTCTTTGCTCTCGGTTCCCCTTTGTGTCAAGGACAGGGTGATAGGCGTGTTGAATAGCTATACCTCGCAGAAACACAAATTTAGCAAAGAGGAAATAGATATCCTGACTACGGTTGCCAACCAGGCGGCGGTGGTGATTGAAAACGCAAACCTGATGCTGAAATCCAAGATGATTGAGGAGGAGCTGAAGACGCGCAAATTTGTGGAGCGGGCAAAAGGGATTTTAATGGAATCACAGGGTATTTCAGAAGACGAGGCCTATAAAAAGATTCAGAAACAGGCAATGAATACCCGCCGGACAATGCGCGAGATAGCCGAGGCGATTATCCTGGCTAACGAATTAGACTGAAGTTTTGTAGAATTTCTTGATACATTCGTCGAATATAGTTTTGTAACGTATTCTCCTCAGTATCAACACCTGACTATGCGAAGCTTAACCAAAAGTATACGAAAGTGTTGACCAAGCATTAGAGTTGTGTTATGATTAATCATCTGCTAAGACAAGGGCGTCTTTGTAGCAAAACTACATTGACGCCTTTTTTCTGAACAAAGAATTGCCTAATCTTTAAGCACATGCCAATACAGCCAATCAAAATCATACCCTGTCTGGATATCAAAGAAGCACGCGTAGTCAAGGGAATAAAGTTCGTCAATCTCAGAGACGCCCGTGATCCGGTTGAGGCAGCTCAATGCTACTGTAAGGAGGGCGCGGATGAGCTGGCTTTCCTGGATATCGCCGCTTCAGTGGAATCCAGACCGACTAGATTGGAGTGGGTGAAGAGGGTTGCGGATGTGGTTACTGTTCCCTTTGTGGTGGGCGGAGGCATCAGGAATCTTGAGGATATGCAGGCCTTGTTCGACCTGGGCGTAAGCAAGGTTTCCATAAATACGGCTGCGGTTAAGAATCCAGATTTGATTAAGCAGGCATCTGAGAAATTCGGTAAGGAGAGGATTGTAGTTGCCATAGACGGCAGGAAGAATCCTTCCGGCGGCAATTTACCTCTTCTTGAGGTTTTGATAAACGGCGGAAACCAGGCCACGGGAATGGATATCGTAGAATGGTCAAGGAGAGTAGAGGAGCAAGGCGCAGGCGAAATTCTCCTGACCAGCAAGGACGCTGACGGAACAAAAGCAGGTTATGATTTAGAGATGACTAAGGCAGTGGCTGAGGCAGTCTCTATTCCGGTAACAGCTTCAGGCGGAGCAGGGAGGTTGGAGCATCTTTATGATGCAGTGGTGAAAGCAGGCGCGGCAGCGGTTCTCTGCGCATCGGTATTCCATTTCGGTGAGATTACCATCGGGCAGGCAAAGGCTTATTTAAAAGACAAGGGGTTAGCAGTATATGAAAAAAGGCTTTGATAACGAGAAGTATTTAGCCGAGCAGGCAAGCTTCATCCTGGAGCGGGTGAAGAAGTTCGACCATAAGCTCTACCTTGAATTCGGGGGCAAGCTTTGCCTGGATTATCACGCTGCCCGAGTCTTACCCGGTTATGACCCGCGGGCGAAAATAAGGCTGCTTAAAATGCTCGGGGATAAGATAGAGATTGTATTTTGTGTTTATGCCAAAGACGTAGAAATGGGCAGGCTCCGCGGTGATTTCGGGATGACCTATGATACTGCTGCCTTGTTTATGATAGATGACCTCAAAGACTGGGGATTGGACGTTTCCAGCGTAGTGCTTACCCGTTTTAACAATGAGTCGCAGGCAGTAAGGTTCAAGAACAGGCTGGAGCGTAAAGGTATTGCCGTATATACACACCAGGAGATACCGGGCTATCCCTCGGATGTGGACAATATCGTCAGCGAAAAAGGCCTCGGCAAGAATCAGTATATCACAAGCAAAAAGCCGATTGTGATTGTTACTGCCCCCGGTCCCGGAAGCGGAAAATTGGCTACCTGTCTTTCCCAGGTTTATCACGACCATAAAAAAGGGATTAATTCCGGCTATGCAAAATTCGAAACATTTCCCATCTGGAATCTGCCCCTGAAGCACCCGGTGAATGTTGCTTATGAGTCAGCTACCTGTGATTTAAGGGATTTTAATTTAGTGGATCCGTTTCACCTGGAGACATATAAAGAGGAGGCAATCAATTATAACCGCGACGTAGAGGCCTTTCCTATATTAAAGAGGATCTTAGAGAGGATAGTGGGAAGCGGTAAGGCTATGCTGATGTATAACTCTCCGACCGATATGGGGGTAAACCGGGCAGGCTTTGGAATCGTTGACGATAAGATTGTGCAGGAGGCAGCGAAACAAGAGATTATCCGCAGGTATTTCCGCTATCAAAGGGAGTTTATGCTGGGTTTGGAGAAAAAGGAAACAGCGCAGCGCGCTAAAACCCTGATGGAAGAGCTGGGGTTAAAAGAAGAGAACAGGCTCTGTGTGGTTGCCGCGAGAAAGGCAGCAGCCAGGGCAGGGAAAAAGGCAAAGTCCAATAACGGAATATCCTGCGGCGCAGCCATAGAGCTTGGCAATGCCAAGATTGTCACCGGAAAGAGCTCCGGATTGCTGCATGCGGCTTCGGCTGCGGTCTTAAACGCAGTCAAAGTAATGGCAAAGATACCGGATAAAATAGACCTGCTTCCCCGGGCAGTAGTGAATAATATCAGTGCGTTAAAAAAGGATACGCTGGGAATGAAGTCAGAAAGCCTGGATGTAGAAGAGATCTTGATTGCGCTTTCCATCAGCGCTACCGCAAATCCGGCAGCAGAGGCAGGGATGAAGGAATTGGGGAAATTAAACGGGTGCCAGATGCATCTTACGCATCTGCCTTCGGAAGGCGATGACGGAGGCTTAAGGAGGCTGGGCATTAGTATGACCACTGATGCCAACCCCACTACACCCGGATATTTTTTAAGGTAATTATATATGAAGTTGTCCCTTGCTTAAGCACTTGTACTTTTCTTCGAAAAGTACTGCGTAAGCTTCGGGACAATTCGCAGACGGCCTACGGCCTATAATTTACGTCGCTGATGCTCCGTAAATTATCTGCTCATTGGGAGGAGTAATGAAGTTAAAGACAAAAGAGTTTATCAGGAAGAAGCTGGCAGAGATTAAAAAAGAGGTAGGCGCGAGAAGGACGCTGGTGGCTACCTCCGGAGGCGTAGACAGCATGACCTGCGCTGCATTAGCGCACAAGGCACTGGGTAACCGGGCATTCATTCTTTTTATTGACGACGGGTTAATGAGGGAAAGCGATGAGTCTAAAGCCAGGAGAGAGCTTAAGTCTCTGGGCATCAAGTTAAATACCCTGAATGCCAAAAGCGAATTCTTTAAAGCGCTTAAGGGCAAGGAAGACCCGGAGAAAAAACGCAAGGCATTCCGCCAGGAGTTTTACCAGACTTTGGGCAGGGCAGTGCGCAGGAATAAAGCAGAGTCATTGATCCAGGGAACAATTGCCGCGGATATTATCGAGACCAAGGCCGGGATTAAAACCCAGCATAATATCTTAGGCCAGATCGGCATTGACCCGAAAAAACAATTCGGCTTCAGGGTAGTAGAGCCGCTGCGAGAACTATTCAAATATCAGGTAAGAGAGGTAGCCAAAGAGATGGGTTTCTCCCCTCGCGTCTATAAGCAGATGCCCTTTCCCGGCCCGGGCCTGGCAACAAGGGTAATCGGAGAAGTTACTCCTGAGAGGGTGAAGATTTTAAGGCGGGCTACGACCATAGTTGAAGAGGAGATAGAAAAATTAAAGCCGTTCCAGGCATTAGCGGTTTTGTTGAAGGATAAAGCCACAGGCATGAGAAACAAAAAGCGTATTTTCGGCAACATCATTGTCATCAGGTCAGTAGAGAGCAAGGATGCCATGACCGCATCCGTAACCAAGGTGCCCTGGCAGATACTGGAAAGAATCAGGGACAGGATGATTAAGGAGATTCCCGGGGTGGTAAAGGTGCTTTTTGACATTACCCCCAAGCCGCCAAGTACGATAGAGTATATATAAACTTTGGATTTAGGATTCAGGAGATGCGCAGATGAAAGAGATAAAGGATAATTGCGGAGTATTCGGGATCTATTCAAGAGAGGATTGCGTAAGCGATATATACCTGGGGATTGATTTCCTGCAGCACCGCGGACAGGAATACTGCGGGATTGCTACGTTTAGTAATGACGAGATTAACCTGATTACCCACCGGGGCAGGGTAGGGGCAAGGTTTACCGAGGCAGAGCTTAATTCGCTTAAGGGCAATTCAGGAATCGGCCATGTGAGTTTACGCGACCGGCAGCCTTTATGGCTGAATAGTGACCTCGGTAGCTTTGTAGGCTGCTTTAGCGGCAATATCATTAATGCGGATGAGCTGTTTGGGGAATTCAAAAGAGGCGGGCATTCATTCTCTACCAATAGCTATATTGAGCTGCTACTGAAGCTGGTTGGCGAAGAAAAGGATATTGTGCAGGGGATTACCAGGATGAGCGAGAAAATCAAGGGCTCATTTTCACTGCTGATTTTAAACAAGGACGGCATTTATGTGGCGCGCGACCCTTCTGGCTTTCGCCCTTTGATTTTAGGCACGGACAGGGGAAAATTCGTGGCAGCCAGCGAATCAAGGGCTTTGGAGAACTTAGGCATGGAGATAGAGCGGGACGTTAAACCCGGAGAAATCCTGCTGATTAACAAGCAGGGGTTTAGCACCTTAAAGCAGCTTCCCTCGCCGCGCATTGCCTATTGCGCTTTTGAGTGGGCTTATATTGCCAGCATTGATTCCAAGATCGACGGTGTTTATGTTAAGGAGGCAAGGAATAACCTGGGCGAGAAGCTGGCAGAGCGCGATGAAAAAGAGGGCGGAATCCAGGCAGATTGCGTTTCCCCGGTTCCCATGTCAGGCATCGGCCATGCGCTTGGGTATCATAAGCGCTCAAAGATTCAATACCAGGACGTATTTTTGTATAACCGCTATGCTGACCGCAGCTATACAATGGCAACACAGGAGGCCAGGGACAGGATGGCAAAGAAAAAGCTTTCCGTCATCCGGGAGGCAGTGCAGGGCAAGAGGATTATCCTCTGTGATGATTCCATTGTGCGCGGCACGCAGATCCGCAATAAAGTGCGCGACCTGAAAAAGGCAGGAGCAAAAGAGGTGCATGTGCGCGTGGCTTGCCCTCCGCTGATGCACCCCTGTATTTACGGAATCTCAACCAGGACATACGAGGAACTGGCAGCGCGCTCTTATATCAGGAAGGGGGAAATAGATTCCCCGGAGAAATTAAAGATGGTAGAGGCAAAGGTGGGAGAGCAGATTGGGGCCGACTCAGTAAAGTATAACAGTTTGGATGATTTTGTGGAGGCAATCGGCATACCTAAAAGTAAGCTTTGCTTGAGGTGCTGGGACGGGGTTTCTGCCTGCGGAGAGGACAAATGAAAGCAATACTGGCTTTGGAAAACGGCTCGCTATATCAGGGAATTTCCTGCGGAATAGCAGGAGAAAAAACAGGTGAGGTAAGCTTTTATACCGGCGTGGTGGGCTATCAGGAATTAATCACCTCGCCAGTCAATGCCGGCAAGATTGTGGTAATGACTTATCCCTTAATCGGCAATTACGGAGTAGCCCGGAAATTCCAGGAGTCCAGGCAATGCTGGGCGAGCGGAATAGTGATTAAAGAAAAAACCCGCCTCACCAGCAACTGGCAGGCAGAACAGGATTTTGTGAGTTTCCTTAAGAAGGAAAAAGTGCTTGCCTTAGAGCAGGTTGATACCAGGACCCTGATGGTGGAATTACGTAATAAAGGAGAACAGTGGGGGATAATCTCAACGCGCGATTTTAATCCGCGCAGCCTAAGAGCAAAGATAAAAAAGGCAAAGCAGAAAAAACAAGATTTCCTGAATCGGGTTTCAGTAAAAAGAATCAAGAAGTCCTCAGGCCGCGGCAGGCACATTGCCGTTGTCGACCTGGGGGTTACCAACGGACTGCTCAGGCAGCTGGAAATGCTGGGTTGCCGCGTGAGCCTGATACCTTATCAGGCAAATGCCGATGATATTTTAGCGCTTGCTGCCAAAGGGGTAATTGTCTCTGACGGCCCCGAGATGGAAAAGGGATTAGGAATTGCTGCAGGGAGAGTGAAAGAGCTTTTAGGTAAAGTGCCGGTATTGGGAATAGGCACAGGCTGTCAGGTTCTGGCAATGGCAATGGGCGGGAGGTTAAAAAAGATGTATTTAGGCCACCGGGGGGTAAATTATCCGGTGGTTAAGCCCGGATGCCTAAAGGGAGAGATTACCGTGCAAAACCACAGGTTTATCATTGACCAGGCGAGCCTGAAGGGCAGGAACATCAAGATTACCTGGCAGAACCTGAATGATAAAACAATAGAGGGAATCGAGAACAGGAAACTAAAAGCATTCGGCTGCCAGTTTTTGCTGGTTTCTCCGGGAAGCGGCGAGGTAAATCCGATTTTAAAGGAGTTTGTCAATGCCTAAACGCAAGGATATCCACAAGGTTTTAATGATTGGCTCTGGCCCGATTGTGATAGGGCAAGCCTGCGAATTCGATTACTCCGGTTCCCAGGCCTGCAAGGCATTAAGGGAAGAAGGGTATCATACGGTCCTGGTGAATTCAAACCCGGCAACGATTATGACTGACCCTGGCATGGCGGACAGGACTTATATTGAGCCTTTGACAGTTGATGTGTTGACCAGGATTATCCAAAAGGAAAGGCCGGATGCAGTGCTGCCTACATTAGGAGGCCAGACCGGTCTGAACCTGGCAACCTTCTTGAGCAGGGAGGGTATATTAAGGAAATACGGGGTCGAGGCAATCGGCGCGAATATCGAGGCAATTGCCCGGGCAGAGGACAGGTTATTATTTAAAAAGGCAATGCAGGAAATAGGCGTTGATGTTCCCAAAAGCGGGATTGCCACTTCCGTAGAGCAGGGCATGAAGATAGGCCTGGGCATAGGTTTTCCTTTAATCCTAAGGCCGGCTTTTTGTTTAGGAGGTGCGGGTGGAGCAACCGCATATAATCAGGAGGAGCTTGAGACGTATCTTTCCAAGGCAATCGAGATCAGCCCTGTAGGACAGGTGCTGGTTGAGCAGTCAGTATTGGGCTGGAAGGAAATCGAGTTTGAGGTAATGCGCGACTGTGCTGACAACGTGATTATGATTACCTCAATGGAGAACGTTGACCCGATGGGCGTGCATACCGGAGACAGCATTGTGGTCGCTCCGGCGCAGAGCCTGACTGCCGAGGAATATACGGATTTCGTGAACAAATCCAAGAAGATTATCCGCAAGGTGGATGTGAACGGCGGAGGGGCAAATATCCAGTTTGCCCAAAATCCAAATAACGGGCATATCGTAATTATCGAGGTTAATCCCAGGCTGTCGCGCAGCTCCGCTCTGGCTTCCAAGGCAACCGGATTTCCCATTGCCAGGGTCGCGACAAAATTAGCCGTAGGCTATACCTTGCCTGAAGTGATGAACCAGATTACCGGCAAAACCACTTCTTTCTTTGAGCCGACAGTTGATTACTGCGTATTCAAGATCTGCAGGTTCACTTTCGAGAAATTCCCCGAGGCAGAAGTGGTGTTGAATACCTCGATGAAGGCAGTGGGAGAGGCAATGTCAATCGGCAGGAATTTCCGCGAGGCGTTTCAGAAAGGAATCCGCTCGACGGAAATCTCCCGCTTTGGTTTTGGCGCAGACGGCAGGGATGTCCCGAAAGAGCAGCAGCATGATTTAGAGCTGGTCAAACAGAAAATCAAGATACCCAATGATAAAAGATTGTTTTTTATCCGCTATGCGCTCAAGGCAGGGATGTCAATCGACGAAATTTATGAGCTTTCCAGGATAGACCGCTGGTTCCTGGATAATATGCAGCAGCTGGTAGAGGAGGAGAAGGGGATTGCCAGGTTTAGGAATCCCAAGAAAAACCAGGCGCCCAGGATTCCGGCTTCCTTGCTTTTAAAAGCCAAGCAGGACGGCTTCTCGGATATTCAGTTAGCCTATCTTTCGAACACCACGGAGGAGAAGATGCGCGCTTACAGAAAAAAGAAAAAGGTCAAACCGGCATATAAATTAGTGGATACCTGCGCCGGAGAATTTACAGCCAAGCAGCCCTATTATTATTCCACTTATGAGTCAGCCAGTGAGTCTAAGCCGAGCTCCAGGAAAAAGGTGCTGATCTTAGGCGGCGGCCCAAACCGCATCGGCCAGGGCATTGAGTTTGATTACTGCTGCTGCCAGGCCTCCTACGTGTTAAAGGAAGAGGGCATTGAGAGCATTATGGTAAACTGTAACCCGGAGACGGTTTCCACAGACTATGACACCTCGGACAAGCTCTATTTTGAGCCGCTCACAGTCGAGGATGTATTAAATATCATTGACGTGGAAAAGCCGATGGGCATCATTGTGCAGTTTGGCGGTCAGACTCCCTTGAATATCTCAACAGCGCTGCACAAGGCAGGGGTAAAGATATTAGGCACCAGCCCTGATTCCATTGACCGGGCAGAGGACAGGAAGCGCTTCAGGTCAATGCTTCAGAAATTAAAGCTGGTCCAGGCAGACAGCGGGATTGCCACCTCATTTGAGCAGGCAAGGAAAATCGCCAATGAGATTGGTTTTCCTGTGGTAGTCAGGCCTTCCTTTGTTTTAGGCGGCAGGGCAATGGAGATTGTCTATGATAACGAGGAATTAAGCAATTTTATGCAAAAGGCAATTGAGGCATCCCCTGAGCGGCCAATATTGGTGGATAAGTTCCTGGAAGACGCAATTGAGGTGGATGTGGATGCGGTTTCCGACGGTAAGAATTGCGTGATTGCCGGGATTTTGGAGCATATAGAAGAAGCAGGCATTCACTCAGGCGACAGCGCAATGGTGCTTCCGCCCCACAGCCTGCAGGAGTCAATTATCAAAAAGATAAGAGAAAATACCCATGCCCTGGCAAGGGAGCTGAATGTCAAGGGGCTGTTGAATATCCAGTACGCAGTCAGGCACGGCAAGGTTTACATATTAGAGGTAAACCCGCGCGCCTCCAGAACAGTTCCCTTTGTTTCCAAGGCAAGCGGAATCCCCTGGGCAAAGGTTGCCACCCGCGTAATGCTGGGCAAGAGCTTAAAGGAATTGGGCATTACCAAAGAGGTTAAGACCAATAATGTGGCGGTCAAGGAATCGGTTTTCCCGTTTGTCCGCTTCCCCGGCGTAGATGCGATTTTAGGCCCTGAGATGAAGTCAACCGGTGAGGTAATGGGCATTGATTCTACATTTGGCATGGCATTTGCCAAGAGCCAGCTGGCAGCAGGGCAGAATATTCCCCTTAAAGGCAATATCCTGATTACGGTCAGGGATGAGGATAAGAGGAAGATAGTTTTCCTTTGCAAGAAGCTGGCGGATATGGGCTTTAAGCTCTTTGCCACCAGCGGCACTGCCAATGCCTTAAAGCAGAATGACCTCAAGGTCAAGGTAGTCTCAAAGCTCCATGAGAAAAGGCCGCATATCGTGGATATCCTTAAAAACGGCCAGATTCAGCTGATTATCAACACGCCAAGGGGAAAGATTACCAAGAAGGATGAGACGATTATCAGAAGCACTGCCATCCTTTACAATGTCCCGCTGGTAACAACGATTGCAGGGGCTGAGGCAACGGTAAATGCCATTGAGGCGCTCTCCAAGAAGTCTCTCAAAGTCAAATCCCTCCAGGAATACCATAAGAAGAAGTAATATCGCTTCCCTAGTCAGATTTTAGGCTTTTTGCCTCGAGCACGAAACTTTTTGCCGTTGGCTGCGGTTTACAGCTCATTACAGCACGACTTTCGAGCAGAGCGACCTTCATTTCGCTGTAATTCCTTGCCAACCTTTGTCAAAAAGTTTCTAATTGTGCTCTTCACCAAAAACCCTAAAACCCCGCTAAAACAAATCCCTTAGCCACACAAAAATTCCTTAAATAATAGTTTACTTTGAGTGAACAAGTAGGATAATAGAGTTACCACAAAGAGGTGGAGGGATGAGGCCAATTTATTAAATTTCAAGAGAGTTTCTAAATAGGGGCTCTCTATTTTTTTCAAAGGAGGACTAATGTCAAAGATTTTATGTTTGTTTTTAAGTATTTTATTTGTGTCTGGTTGCTCAACTGCTAGCTCCCATCTAAAATCAGTTAAATCAGATGCGGCTGATAGGGTTACAGTAGGGAAGGTTCAGCGTGAAATTCGCATCGGAATGACATCCGCTCAAGTTATCGAAGTATTGGGGTCACCCAATATTGTGTCAACCGATGAAGAAAGGCGAGAAGTCTGGGTATATGATAAAATTGCTACCGACGTGTCTTATTCAAACAGTGAAGGTGGCGTTTGGTTAATACTTGGAGCTGTCAGTGGTACTTCAGGAGCAGCGTCTACTTCTCAGAGAACGTTAACTATTGTTATAAAATTTGATCAAGATGGTAAAGTGCGCGATTTTAGTTATCATTCTTCACAATTCTAATCGAATAGAGTTTAATGTATAGAAACTTATATTTTATAAAGGCACCTTTCCTCTTAACTTTATCTTTCTTCTTAGTAGGATGCGCAACAACCGTACCAAGCAATCTACTGCAATTATCCTCGAGCAGCTTGGAACATAGAGAAATGCAGATTAGGCAGTATGATACCCAAGACGAACAACAGGTTATTTCTGCCTGTGCGAGCTTACTGCAAGATATGGGTTTTATTTTAACTGAAATAGATACTAAGCTCGGCCTTCTGGTTGGAACTAAAGAACGAGATGCGAGTAATCCTGGTCAAATGTTCCTGGCTGCCCTTGCTGATGGATTAGCGGCTGCTGGGGGTTCTTCTGGCTCAGCTTTAGCTTATACAGATGCGGCGCAATCGATAGGTGTTTCCTGTGTAACTAAAATAAGTTTGGACGGTAACAAAGTTGTTGTTAGGGTTACATTCCAGAGGGTTATTTTGAACCAGATGGGCCTGGTAAGCAGAATGGAGAATGTAATTGATCCTGATGTGTACGAAGGCTTCTTTGAAAAACTTTCAAAAGCTCTTTTTTTGGAGGCAAATAAAATATGAGAAATAAAGCTCGCATTACCGCACTTATTTTAATGAGTGTTTTTTTCTCTGGTTGTGCAACTGCACCAGCTGTACATATTCTGGATTTAAGTGAAAATCAGTTAAAATTACGCAGTGTTCAGACTCGAGCTTTCGATACCTCTGACAGAGAAAAAATGCTGCGCAGTGTTATGGCTACCTTGCAAGATTTAGATTTTGTAATTCATAAGGCAGATTTTGAACTGGGTATTGTCTCGGCTGCCAAGTTTATTCAATATCAAGTCGTAAAAATCACAGTTATAGTACGATCAAAAGGAGATAATCAGCTTTTAGTTAGAGCCAATGCGCAACATGGTATAAATGCCGTTACTGATCCGAAAGAATACCAACACTTCTTCGATGCCTTATCAAAAGCCGTATTTTTGACTGCTCAGAATATTGATTAGCATAGGGAAATATAACTAGAACTGTTTTAGACAAAACGAATCCTATTTTTTTAAAAGATAAAGATTCAGAATAATTGTTAAAATTATGCTTAGAGTAAAGAGATTCAAACATAAAATTCTTGCAATCGTATATGACTTTGATGGAACTTTGACTCCTCAGCCTATGCAAGAATATACTGTATTACCCCAAATAGGCATAACAGGAAGAAGGTTTTGGGGAAGAGTAAGAAGAGAAAAAGTTAAAACCTATTCGGATGAGATCGCCACGTATATGAGATTAATGATTGAACAGTGCCATAGGAGAGAGTTCCCTCTTACATCCGCGGTATTAAGTAGTCTTGCTGAAAATATAAGATATTATAGAGGAGTAAGAAATTACTTTACAAGAATAAATAGATATGTTGCAAGAAAGACAAAAGGTAGAATAATCTTGAGGCATTATATTATATCTTCTGGTTTAAAAGAAATAATAGAAAAGACAACTATATATAGACATTTTTATAATATTTTTGCCTCAGAATATCATTATGATGAATATGGCAAACCAGATTTTATTAAGAATCTCATCAATGATACTATGAAAACGCAATACATTTTTAGAATTAATAAAGGTATAGAGAACTTGAATAAAAGTATAAATAATTATATGCCTGAGCAGAAAAGAAAGATTCCATTTCAAAACATAATTTATATTGGCGACGGAATAACTGATGTTCCATGTATGACTGTAACAAAGAAAAATGGTGGTTCTGCTATTGCGGTTCATAAAGGTACAACTGAAAGCTTAAGAACTTGCACACAATTGCTGTCTGCAGAAAGGGTTGATTTTATTGCAAAAGCAGATTATAATGAAGGCAGTGAGTTAGATAGAATAATAAAATTACTTTTAGAAATGAAGTTTCAAGGTATATATTATGGTCGACAGTCCGTTACGCAATATAATAAATATATTAGAAGATATCTTCCTGAGGCTTTAAGGAGGGAACAATGAAAGTAAAAAAAGTGTCTATTCAGAACAGTAGAAATGGTTCCAAGTTAGATCACAAAAAAAATCATCAGAGTTTTCAAGAAAAGATGTTTGAAAACAAATATTTCAATTCTTCTGCTACATTACCGACTCAATTTTCCGCTTCATTTTATACTGTTCAGGAAAAACAAAAATCCTAAAAGAATTCCGGGAATTTAGACACAAAAGTATTTTTGAGAAAAATAAATTCGACCCCACCTTCACAACATGCCAATTTCTACAGCAGCAACAATAATTTCTCACATATTAAGTAAAAAAAGTTCGCGGAAGCAGCAAACTATTCTTTTGAAAGTGCTGAGAGATATCTCATCAAAGCTTGATAAGACCGAACGATTGCTTCTTTCAAAGAAAAGCAAGAAGAATATAAGCAAAGGTGAGAAGGTTCTAGTTACGTGGGATAATTTATGTAAAGTCTATATAAAATATTTAAAGGAGAGATTGAAACAGACTAAACTATACAGTAGACGTGAAGACGCCGTCAAAAATAGGAAAGAAGTAGCAAATCTGCAGGATATTATAAATTTTATACAAGCCAAGAGTAAAACAAGTTTTTCTATCAACAAATTGAAGAAGATGGATAAATTTCTTTATAAAATGATTAAGGAAAATCAGATATTATTGGATGATATTAAGACATTCAATGCAATACAGCGGAAAACGGAGTCACTTATAGTTCGATTGTCTTTGGGTTCCCAGGCGTTGCGAGTCATAGTTGATAAGAATAAAGAAGCTGAACCGAGAGTTAAGGAAATTATTGAGGCTTTGAGATATTCTTCCAAGAAGGTAAAAAAATATATAGTTAAGTTAGAAAATAAATGAAATCTAATAGAATAGGGGACGGTTCTGTTTTTCTGTAGTTGCCCCTTGCTTAAACAAGCTAAAATTCTCTGCGACAATTTTAGCTTAAGCTTCGGGATAATTCGCAGACGCTGCGCTATAATTTACGTCGCTTTGCTCCGTAAGTTATCTGCTCATTAAAGGAAATGGGCGGGCCCTCTGGAATTGACCGTGTAGATAGATTTTGCGGGGTGAGAGTAGGGTCAGAGGAGGAATGATGTGTATTCTTAGCCCATTATTGGAATTATGTAAATGTAGTACAACTCAAATCTGCCCATTTTGTCAAATATTAACTATGGTCGGTATTGCTTTTCTCAGTGGAATTTTAGGTTATTTTTTAGGCAAGAAGAAAAGAAAATAAATTAGGGACACCCTTTGAGCCAATCGGCAGGGTGTTCCCAAGCGCCCTCTGGAATCAGGCTTGCAGAGGGTTTCCTTTTTCAAAAATAAGGAATAGAATTATGAGAATCTGGGATATTTCTCCAAAAAAACTTTGCCGTAACCATCTTCTTGGCGAACATAAAGAATTGCACGCTATATGGTCTGTTTTAACCAAGAATAAAAAAGGATACTCTAAGCACCCAGAGACCCTTAGATGGAGAAACAAATTAGCAGCTTTGTATACAAGACATCAAAAACTCATTAAAGAAATGCAAGGCAGGGGGTATAATCATTATAGTAATCTTAACAGCAAGCTTGCTACTGGCTCTAAAAAACAGAATATATTCATAGACTCTCACAAAAGACAGAAGAAAATATTAGAGAGCAAGAAATGCAGTTGCAAAATATAGGACGGTTCTGTTCTTCTGTAGTTGTCCCTTGCTTAAACAAGCTAAAATTCTCTGCGACAATTTTAGCTTAAGGCCCTTCCCTTAAAAGGTAGAGGTAAGGCCTATCCTTGAGGATAAGCTTCGGGATAATTCGCAGACGCTGCGCTATAACTTACGTCGCTTTGCTCCGTAAGTTATCTGCTCATTAGGGATGGGGTTTGGCCCTCTGGAATCAGGCTTGCAGAGGGCTTTGTTTTATAGTAAATTATACCAGAAAGGATAAATATATGGCTAAAGAATTCGCTACGGCTATAAATTGCATAGATGGACGTGTTCAAAAACCAGTCGTAGAATATATAGAGAAAAGTTTTAAAGTTGATTATGTTGATATGATTACAGAACCAGGACCTAATAAAATATTATCGGAAGGTCAAGATACGAACACAATTGAACTTTTAAAGAAAAAAGTAGAAATTTCTGTAGAGAAACATAATTCACAAATTATCGCCATTGTGGCACACTATGATTGTGCAGGTAATCCTGAGAATGAATTTGTGCAAAAAGAACATTTGCGTAATGCCGTAAAGGTTATTACTGCGTGGAAATTTCCAGTAAAGAAGATACTTGCATTATGGCTAGATGAGCATTTTAGAGTCGAAGATGTTGAAATAGTAGAGTAGGGGACGTTTCTGATTTTTACAGTTGTTACAAGGAAAATGGGTGGGCCCTCTGGAATTGAACTTGCAGAGGTCCTTCGCTTCGCTCAGGATGATTCAGTAATAGAAAAAGTCCAGTCTAGTATAGGCGGGCTTTTTTGTTGATTGAATTTAGTTTTTGTTTGGGGTAGAATAGGGCAAAGGAGCAATAGTGGCAGATTTAGTCCATATTAAGACATTCTTTCATAGGCATGAGGCTGAATCGGCAAAAGGTCTCCTTACCGAGAAAGGAATTGAGGCTATTGTTTCTGTAGACGATCTCGCCAATTTGCGTCCTCATTTATCTTTAGGCATGGGGCAAGCGAAGTTATTAGTTAATAAGCTAGATGTTGAAAAGGCAAAAGAGGTTCTTAGGGTTTTAGAAGATTCTGTCGAAGACCTAGAATAGGGGACGGTTCTGTTCTTCTGTAGTTGTCCCTTGCTTAAACAAGCTAAAATTCTCTGCGACAATTTTAGCTTAAGGCCCTTCCCTTAAAAGGTAGAGGTAAGGCCTATCCTTGAGGATAAGCTTCGGGATAATTCGCAGACGCTTTGCTATAACTTACGTCGCTTTGCTCCGTAAGTTATCTGCTCATTAAAGGAAATGGGCGGGCCTCTGGAATTGACCTTGTGGGGGTTGGCTTTTTAACTAAAGGAGGGGGATATGGGTAATATATTTAGAAAATTAGTAACTTGCCTAAGCATAGCCTTGGTTTTTTCTTTGACTGGCTGTAAAACTAATAAAGAAACAGTTTCGAAGCCTAAAGAGACAGAGAATATGGCAGTTGATACTGAAGAATTAAGCGGTAAGGAAACATATGAAGTAGAAAAAATATTAGGCAAACACGTTTCAGAGACCGCTACATCAGAATTGGTGAGAAGCGGAAATATGGTTGTTGACAAAGGGTATAAAATCAATGCCAGCGGCAATCTGCTTCTTAACAGGGGATATAAAATCCACGGGAAAAACGTAACAGTCTTTTTCACAGACGGCGTAGTTTCCGGCTGGTCTATGTAGAATAGGGGACGGTTATAATTTCTTGGCCCTCTGGAATCAGGCTTGCAGAGGGTTCTTTTGTAGCTTGAATTTAGTTTTTTTTGGGGTAGAATATTGTAAAGGAGCAGCTTGGGTAAGGAAAAATGAAGAAAATTAACTGTTTGGAATGTTCACAGAGAGAGTATTGTTGTCAAGAGGGCGTTTGGGTAGATTTAAAGGAAGCCAGAAGAATTGCGTCTCTCAGGTTACGCGGAGTGTTTTATCACTTAAAGAAAGATAAGAAGTTCCCTTCCGGATATAAAGTTGATACAAGTTACGATGATGGTACTTGCTCCTTTCTTACTGCTGATGGATTATGCTCCATTCACAAGGTTGATTATAATCTAAAGCCAACCTACTGCAAAGAATTTCCTTATGAGGATGGGAAAATAGCGCCTCTTGCAAAAGAATTTTGTTTATTGGTTAAAGATAAATAAACCCCAGGCGTTTTACGGAACTTGTTATGATTGTGGTTGTTACGAAGGAAAGTTTTGGCCCTCTGGAATCAGGCTTGCAGAGTAATTTTCTTTGTTAATTTCGAGATTGTGGTGGTATAATAGGCGGGAAGGAGGTAGCGAATAATGGCAAAAGGAAAGGTTAAGTGGTTCAGCAATGAGAAAGGTTACGGGTTTATAACGCCAGATGATGGTGGCAAAGATTGCTTTGTTCATCACAATGCGATCCAGGGCGAAGGTTTTAAATCTTTAGCCGAAGGACAAGCAGTTGAATTTGAAGTTGAAGAGGGTCCAAAAGGCCCACAGGCAACAAACGTAGTTAAACTATAACTTAGCTTCAATACAATCCAGCCCACCCTGTCAAAAGCAGGGTGGGTTTTTTAAAATAGGGGACGTTTCTAATTTCTTGACCCTCTGGAATCAGGCTTGCAGAGGGCTTTTTTGCGGCTTGAATTTAGTTTTTCTTTGTCAACTTCGAGATTGCGGTGGTATAATTAGGTAATAAGAGGAGGCAAGGGCCTTGGCCGATAGATATAATAATAGTGCTGAGAGACGAAAAACTAAAAGGATAAAAGCTGATTTTTTTCTTCTTTATAGGCAGGGTGAGCCTATAGAAATCAGTCTCTGGATGGGTGATAAAGAGTTCCCTGCAAAGATGTTAGACTTAAGCGAGAATGGAATGGCCATTAAGACAAATTATAATATCCTTGCATTGACTACCCTTTTAATTAGATTTACTTTAATCAACCTTCATGCCGATGCATATGAAGAAGCTAGGCCAATGCATATAACAGGGGAGGTGAAGTATAACAATGCATTAAGTGAGGGTTGGTATCGCTTAGGAGTTTCTTTTACACAGATAGCCGAAGAAGATAAGTCTGCCATAGCTAATTTTAAGAAGATGGCAATGGGTCGGTAATCACTCAACCGTTCCAAGGTAAAGGTTTGGACCCTCTGGAATCAGGCTTGCAGAGGGTTCTTTTGTAGCTTGAATTTAGTTTTTGTTTGTGTTAGAGTAGACAAAAAGAGAGGGTAATATGAAAAAAATTTTTAAGCGTAAAAGTTTATTAGTCGCATCGCAGGATGAACCAGGTATAGCTAGCTTCATTAATAAAGTGCAAGAGCAGTTGAGTGCCATGGAGAAGAAGCTGGATATTCTAATCAGCCNGTCTTCAAAAAGGCCCTTTGAGAAAAGCTACTCCCAAAATCGTTCCCGGCGCTTCGATCACTCTCATCGCTATGACAGGGGAAGGCAAGACAATGGCCCCAGGGAAAGAAATTATACCCGGGTTATTTGTGCAGACTGCAACAAAGAATGCGAAATTCCGTTTAAGCCCAGCGGAGACCGTCCGGTGTATTGCAGGGAATGCTTTGCAAGGCGTAAAAAAGACAATTTCTTTAACGCAAACCAGGGCCATAGACCCGAAGAAAGAGATTTTTCCCGGGGACGCCGTTTGGATAAAAGGCAGGCTGAAAAAAGGCAAAAGCCCGTTAAAAAAAAGGAGCCGTTTTTTGCACGCAGAAAAAGGCGTGCTTAAATATTTTACATAATTAGAAAAAGGTGACGTTTCTGTTTTAATAGTAGGCAAAGGAGGTTAGATATGGAAGAGCAAGAGATCGGGATAGTTGACCATTTCTTTGGCAAGATTTCTGTTGGAATAATTAAGTTAAGCGGCGTGCTTAAATTAGGAGACACTATTCACATCAAAGGGAAACAGGCTGATTTTTCTCAAGAGGTAGAGTCGATGCGGATAGAGTTCGATAACGTGACTGAGGCAAAAGAAGGAGATAAGGTAGGTATAAAAGTCGCCCAACCTATTCATGCCAACGATAAAGTATATAAGGTGATTGCTTAGTTCAAATCATAGAATAAGGAAAAAGGAGAAGCAATGCTCAACCCAAAGGGGCATATTATGAAGCTTTTATTACTGATTATCCTGATATCGATTGCCGTCTTTTTCTTTATCTTAAAACCTCAACCGCCAGCACCCAAAGAAACTCCCTTATTAAAGCTGATGGGCACGAACTGGAGGGAGGGGATTCCGGTAGCGATCATCAACGCAACTGTCCTGAAAGAAGGCGATCTTATTGAAGGATACAGGGTGATAAAAATTGAAGAAAGCAGCGTTACCCTTTCCCGCAATCTGCTGCAGTTTAAGCTTACCTTTGAAGGCTTGAGCAGTTCATCCGATATAAGAGATTCAATCAGGTACTGGCAGGAAGAAATAGGGAAGAATTTTGAACAAATTAAGAATAAAATCTCCTCTTTAGTTCTAAAACTAAAGGAGCGGTTTAAATAGGTTTTTATTTTGAGTAGAATAAAGAGATGGATATTCAAGAGAGATTAAAACGCTGCTCTAAATTACGCTTCGCGGTTTTATATCCCTTTGGCGTATTTATGATGATTGTTGCTACTCCCGATGATAATTCGTTAAGGATTGGCGCTCCTTTTATCGGCATTGGCCTACTTATTAGAGTCTGGGCGAATGGGTATGCAGTAAAGTTGGAGAAACTTACTACCTCAGGGCCTTATGCCTTGCTTAGGCATCCGCTTTACCTGGGCACAATGCTGATTGCCATCGGATTTGTGATAATGCTTAAAATTTATGTTTCAGGGGCCTTATTTATTGTTTTAATGGCGAGTATATACTACAGAACAATAAAGAAGGAAGAATTAATGTTAGAGGAAAGATTTAAGGAAGCCTATAGCGATTATAAAAAAAGGGTTCCGGCTCTTTTTCCCAGGATTCTTCCTTATAGGCAAGGTGAAAAATGGCGTTTTAGTCTCAGGCGCTTAAATAAGAGTAAGGAATACAAATTATTTCTCTGGATGATAATCCTTGCTATTGCTTTCCACCTGAAACATGAATTGATGATAGAGCGCGAATCAATGGATGCAAAAATATGGACATTAATGATTATCGCATTTATACTTGGAATGATAGATTTATTCAGCGAATTGTTAAAGGAAAAAAATAAATTAAGAAATCCCTGAAAGATAGTAAAAAAGAGATAATTAAAATGGCAAATAGAAAGAGATTAGAAAAAATAGTTGCAATTTTATTTATTGTAATTTTGCAGGCTGGTTGCTTCGAGATTTTTCCCGATGAGGTTTATGGTCAGGTTTTAGAAGAGCCTCCCGAGCAGGATAAGGCAAGCGAGGCTGAGGATATTGCATCTCAGCCAAGGATATATACAAGCGACAACGAAAATACCGGATCTCAGGTAATAAAATATTTTATTTTTGAAAAGATGGATATCAGGAATATTTTTAATAAGTTATCCAACAAGTATGGGTTAGAAATAGTTTATCCAGAATCTATTTCATGTTCGGTAACTATTCTATTGCACGATGTTACCGTACAAGAGGCCTTGGATTCGCTTGCAGATAGATGCGGGTTCGTTTATGAAAAAAAGGGAACAACGGTTATAATTAAGTTTCCGTAAAAAGAATACAATAGAAAAGGCAGAAGAGGAGGAAGGGCAATGGATAACACTTATCAGGGGCCCGAGAGAAGACAAACCCCGAGGGTAAAAATAGACTTTTTTGTTGTCTATAAGGTTAACAGACCCACGGAAACCAATATGTGGATCGGCGAAAGAGAAGTCAAATCGCGGATGGTAGATTTAAGCGAGGTCGGGATGGCTATCTTGACGAATTATGACATCCCCGCTTTAACTGTTCTTTCCATGAAGTTTACTTTAATGAACCTTTATAGTAACGAGGGCGAGAAGATTAGAACAATAGAGATAACAGGAGAGGTGCGCTATAATAAGTTGCTGGAAAATAATGAACACCGTTTAGGGATATCTTTTACGCAGATAGCAGAAGAGGATAAACTCGCCATAGCTAATTTTAAGAAAAAAATTTTAGCATCAAATACGCCTTAGCACAGTTTTGGTAATTGCGCTCTTTTAAAAAACAGGTTTGCACTACGGGATTAAACTTGCGGAGAAATTTTATTTAGGGTAAAATATGCAAAAGGAGCGGTTGTGTCCACGCGGGGATTTTTTAAAAACACGGCTAAGGGATTTACGCTGGTCGAGATAATGATTGCAGTAGGCATTGTCTCCTTATTGGGGGTGATTGCCTTACCGGGCCTGCTAAGAGCCAGGTTAAGCGCCAACGAGACCTTTGCCCGGGCAACCTTAAAGACAATATCAAACGCCTGCGAAAGTTATGCAGCATCAAATTACGGGCAATACCCTACAGCAATGGCCGATTTGATAGGGCTGGCGCCTCCGTATCTTAACCAGGATTATACAGTTAACCCACTAAGAGGATATAATTTTGCGTGTGGCCTACTCGCTATTACAGGTTATTCCTGTACGGCAACACCATTGCGCTGCGGGCAGACAGGCACTAAGGATTTTACTATTACTACCGGTGCAGTTTTAGCATCTGTGGATTGTATCTAAGCGAAGGTAGAATAGGGTCAGGGAGTAATGATGGAAGATAAGGTAAAGGTTCTTCTGGTTGATGACGAGCCAGACTTCGTAGAATCCATGTCTCTTTGGCTTGAGTCAAAAGGATACTCCGTAGCAGTTGCTTCAAGCGGCGAACAGGCTATCCGGATGATTAAGGAACAGCCGCCCCATATCGTTTTTTTGGATATTAAAATGCCCGGCATGGACGGCATCGAAACATTAAAGCGCATCAGGGTGTTCAATCAGAAGCTGCCTGTGATTATAATTACCGCTTACGCCGATGAAGAAAAACTCCTCAAGTCGCAACAGCTGAATGTCTCCGGATTTTTTGCCAAGGACGAGGATGTTAAGGTACTGCAAAACACAATCGAGTTAACCCTTAAAACCTATAAAAAGATCTGGAAGAAACCTTAGGAAGCCATAACCGCTTAGAATTAGGCTTGCATATGATTTTTATCTGATGTAGAATATTATAAAGTAAGAGTTAGGGAAACTAACGGAATATGGATTTTTCAGCTGGGAGGTGAGAGGTGCGGATTAAAGTGAAGGAGAGAAGGAAATTTTACTTTTTCGTATTAGTCGCGCTGATTGTCATCCAGGTAGTAGCGATTTGGCATGCCAGGGCTGTCAACTCAATATTAGGGATGCTCCGATAGTATATAAAAGTTAGAACCGGCTCTTACGCTAAACACAGGCGTATTCGCATTTGGCCCTCTGGAATGGAAGTTACAGAGGGTTTTTCCTTGGTGCAGAATTAGGGTAAAAAGGGGGCGGCCCTGAAGGTTTCGCTTTCAATAGGCATAATCACGCTCAGTTTTTTATGGTTTTTTTCATTTCTGCAGCCGTATTCATTTGCCGATGAAATCTACCTGAAGAACGGCGACAGGATTACAGGCGCTATAACCGCTGAAACAGAGGATAGTATTTCAATAGAGACAGAGGCGATCGGGCTGATCACAATTAACCGGGGTTTCCTGGAC
>JBHPGP010000005.1:0-61177 GCA_042570305.1 Candidatus Omnitrophota bacterium | reverse complement strand
CAATTCAAATATCTTCCCTGAGGGGGGCCGCCCTGCGGCATAGTCTCGATTATGCGCGATATCTTGCCTAGCCGCGTATTCGTCAATAACCTCAACCTGTTTATCGCTGTCTCCATAAAATACTGCCTGTCGCCGAGATTTGAGCCGATTCCGATAAAACAGGTAACCATTATTATTTGCGGTAGCCCCGCAACCTGATGATTGCCTCTTTTATCCTCTGCTGTTCTACGGTGAGGGCAAAACGCACGTAATCTTCTCCGTACTTGCCGAAACCTATTCCGGGAGTCAGGACAATGCCTGCCTCAAGCAGCAGCTTGCGGGCAAGTGTCAAGGAACCGCTTGCTGCGGATATGCTATCGGCATATTCGGGTATCCTTGCCCATAGATAAAAGGTTGCCCTTGGCCTGGTTATCCTCCAGCCCAAAGAATGCAGGCCGTTTACCAAAATATCTCTTCTTTCCTGATAGATTCTACAGCTTCTCTTTATATGCGTCTGGGAACCCTGCAAGGCCGCGATACCGGCAATCTGGATCGCATTGAATATCCCCGAGTCGATGTTTGATTTTACCTTAGCCAGCGCGCCGATTAAATTTTTATTTCCGCACGCCCAGCCAATACGCCAGCCGGTCATATTGTAAGTCTTGGACAACGAGTGGAATTCTATACCTAAGCTTTTTGCACCTCCAGTTGCCAGAAAACTGGGTGCCTTAAAACCGTCAAAACAGATTTCCGAATAAGCGAGGTCTGAAATTACCATAATATTATGCCTTGCGGCAAAGCGTACTACCCTTCGGTAAAATTCTTTGTCGGCCACTGCGGAAGTGGGGTTATTGGGGTAATTTATATAAAGCAGCTTTGCTTTTTTTGCAATCCGCAAGGGAATATCCTGAAAATCAGGAAGAAAATTGTTCCTTCTCACTAACGGCATCGGGTAAACTTTGCCTCCGGCCAGTATCGTTCCTCCCCGGTAAGGAGGATAACAAGGGTCAGGTACCAGAGAATAATCTCCGCGGTTAAGTATGCCTAAGGGCAGATGTGCAATACCCTCTTTGGAGCCAATCAAGGGAAGAATTTCCTTTTCCGGGTCGAGCCGCACACTAAAACGCCTTTTATACCAGGAGGCAATCGCCTCCCGTAAAGCCGGCATTCCCTGGTCCAGGGCATAACGGTGGCTTGCGGGATTCTTTGCGGCGCGGGCCAGGGCCTGGATTATATAAGCCGGCGTAGGCTGGTCCGGGTCTCCGATTCCCAAATCGATAATATCTCTGCCTTCCTTTTTGGCTTTTCTTTTAATGCGGTCTATTTCCAAAAAGAGATAGGGCGGTAGCTTTTTCAGTTGACGGGAAATATCATACTTCATTTATTGAGTTCCTCCAGCTAAAACATCCTGCATGGAATAAAATCCCGGAGGCTTTTCTATTATCCATTTTGCCGCCTTCAGCGCCCCCAGCGCAAACAAATCCCTGGAATGTGCCCTGTGCGTTATTTCGATGCGTTCGGAATTTCCGCAAAATATTATTGTATGTTCTCCGACAACATCTCCAAGTCTTACGGCATGAATGGGAATCTGCTTGCCCGTTGCCTCAGAAAGGACCTGCCCCATTCTCCTTGCCGTTCCCGAGGGAGAGTCTTTCTTTGCCCGGTGATGTACCTCGGTTATCTCAATGCCGTAATCAGGCCCTAACCTTGCGGCTATATCGGGAAGAATATCAAATAAGACATTGACGCCGACAGACATATTGGGAGAAAAAACAACCGGGATGACCTTGGCTATTTCCCTGACTTTTTTCGTTTGTTGCGCGTCCAGCCCGGTGGTTCCGATAACCGCTGCCTTCTTATAGCGCGCCAGATAATCCAGGTTCATTAAGGTTGCCTCGGGGACCGTAAAATCAATAAAGACATCTACCAGGAATATCCCGTCCGGATTAGAGGAAATCTTAATCTTGCCAATCTCCTTTCCGATGACTGGCGTTCCCTTCTTCTCCAGCGCTAATTTAACCTCAAAATCCTTATCCCTGCGCGCCAATTCAAAAATCCGCCTGCCCATCCTTCCGTTTGCTCCGGCAATACCGAGTTTTATCATCTTATCCCCCTAAAAAATCAACCCTTCGACTACGCTCAGGGTTGATGGTGAGCGAAGCCGGACCATCAAAATTTATTTTTTTAACAATCCGTAATCCCGCAGTGCTTTTTCAAGCTTCTTTAGGTTCTCTTCCGAGATTGCACACAGTGGCAGCCTTAAATCCGGCAGGCATAAACCGAGTAACCCCATTGCCGTCTTAACCGGGATAGGATTGGTTTCCACAAACATTGCTTTTACCAGAGGCAAGAGCTTGTAATGTATGGATTGGGCTTTTTTAACATCCCCCTGACTGAAGGCTTTTACCATCTCAGCCACATCGCCGGGCACAATGTTCGCTACTACGGAAATCACCCCGATTCCTCCTATGCTCAACAGCGGCAGGGTAAGCGAGTCGTCTCCGGAGATTAAGGCAAATTTTTCCGGGCAGCAGGCTTTTATCTGCGACATCTGGTCAAGGTTGCCGGAGGCTTCTTTAACTGCGATAATATTCTTGCAATCGCGGCTTAAACGACCGATTGTCCGCGGTTCAATATTTATTCCGGTGCGTGAAGCAATGTTATAAAGAACAATCGGAACCTTAACCTTCTGGGCAATTGCTTTAAAATGCAGGTATAACCCCTGCTGAGTCGGCTTGTTATAATAAGGAGAAACCAGGAGCAGGCCGTCGGCACCTGCCTCCTGCGCATGCAGGGATAATTCAATTGCCTCCTGGGTACTGTTGGAACCTGTTCCGGCGATTACCGGCACTCTTTTCTTCGCTGCCTGAATCACAATCTCTATTACCCTTTCATGCTCTTGCGTGGAAAGCGTAGGAGATTCGCCGGTTGTGCCGCAGGGTACGATTCCGGAAGTTCCGTTTTTAATCTGGAATTCCACCAGCTCTTTTAATTTTTGCTCGTCAACCTTGCCGTTTTTAAATGGCGTCACGATAGCGACAATCGAACCCTCAAACATCAGTATCCTCCTGTTTCTGGCCGGGGCTTAGGCCCCTGATAAAAAATACCCTTGTAGACTATTTCGGCCTTTCCCTGCAGCCAGACATTTTTAAACCCTCCGTTTATTCTTTCAAACTCAACCCTGAGCAACTCTCGGCTTTGTGTCCTTACATCTATGGTTTGGCATGCCCTGCTTCCTAAATACAATCCGGTGATCAATGCGGCAGCAACCGTACCTGTGCCGCAAGCAAGGGTTTCATCCTCGACGCCGCGCTCGTAAGTGCGTATTTTTATATTATTTTCATCGATAACCTGGGTAAAATCAACGTTCGTGCCTTCGGGTAAGAATCTTTTATGAAAACGCACCTGCCTGCCGATACTGACTACATCAATCTTATCAAGCCCTTCGGTGAATATTACCACATGAGGAACGCCCGTATTAATAAAATTTACCTTTATGGCGCGCTTATTTATTTTCAAGGTCTGGCCTAATTTTATATTCTGCGGCTTTGTTATCTGAAACCTTACCCTTCCTTTATTTACCACTGCATGAATATTCCCTGCCCTGGTTTCGATGTTGAGCATGCCGCCTGATTTGCTCCGGCTTCTGCCTGCGCTGTAAAAGACAGCGCACCTTATTCCGTTTCCGCACATCTTGGGCTCTGAGCCGTCAGGGTTGATGATACGCATCCTGAAATCCGCCCTGCCTGAATTCTCCAAAACCAGCAGGCCGTCTGCTCCCACGCCGTATTTACGATTACAGATATTTTTTGCCAACAAAGACAGCTTAAGATTTGCCTGTTGCGCGCTCTTGCTGCGGTTATCGATTAAGATAAAATCATTGCCCGCTGCAACCATCTTGGTAAATTTAAGCTCTCTCTTCATAATTTAGGAATCAGCTCGTTTGCGATTAAATCCGTATACGAATCTCTCTTCCTGACCAGATATGTCTTGTCTTTGGCTACCATCACCTCGGCAGCACGCAAACGGGAATTATAATTGCTGGACATACTAAACCCGTAAGCCCCTGCACCCATTATTGCAAGATAATTCCCCTCCCGTATAGCCGGTAATCTCCTGCCTTTGGCAAAGAAATCAGAGCTTTCACATATCGGACCTACCACGTCATATTTGATTCTATTGCCTGCCTGCCGTCTTCTGCGTAACGGTAAAATCTCGTGGTATGCGTCGTATAGGGCAGGACGGATCAGATCGTTCATAGCTCCGTCGACAATAACGAATTTCTTCTTTGCCGTATCTTTCATATAGAGAACCCTGACTACGAGTATACCGGCATTGCCGGCGATAAACCTCCCCGGTTCAAGGATTATCTTAAGTCCGGTTTTGCGTAACAGCGGAACAGCCCTGCTGGCAAAATCAAGCGCGCTCTGCGGAGTTTCTTTATCGTAAATAATCCCTAAGCCTCCTCCGATATTGAAATATTGCAGGCTAATTCCCCGCCTTTTTAGCTGGTTTAAAAATTTAACCACCCTGCTGATCGCCTGGATAAAAGGTAAACCCTCTGTAATCTGCGAACCGATATGTATGTGCAACCCAGAAATATCTACATAACTAAAGTCTGCGCGGCGCCTAAGAATTGCATAGGCGGTTTTCAAATCCACGCCGAATTTATTGGTCAGCTTGCCGGTAGTAATAAATTTATGCGTTTTGGGCGCAACATCGGGATTGATCCTTATGGCCGCTCTTGCTCTTTTATGTAGCGATTTGGCTATACGGTTAATGTTGCCCAGTTCCGGCAGGGATTCAACGTTAAAGAAGAGGATCCCGGCATCAATCGCCTGCCTGATTTCCTGCGCAGTCTTACCTACCGAAGCATAAACGATCCGTCTCGCAGGACACCCTGCGCGCAGGGCGCGGAATAACTCTCCTCCGGAAACAACATCCAGCCCAGCACCCTGATTAACCAGGGTCTTGAGGATAGCCAGATTGGAATTCGCTTTAACGGAGAAACAAATCAACGGCTTGATGCTCCTGAAGGCTCTCTTCAGTTTCAGATAATGCGCAAGCAGGGTTTTACGGCTGTAGACATAAAGCGGGGTGCCGAAACGCAGTGCGAGTTCTTCAATTTTTACATTTTCGCAATAAAGCTGACTGCCTCGATATTTAAAGTCGTGCATACAATCTCTTATTCCATTTGTTTATCTGTCTTTTTACCAAGCCGGGGTTTGTGCCTCCGTAAGAAGTCTTTCGGCTTACCGATACCCAGGCATTCAATATAGACTTTATTCTTGAATCAAACTTATCCGAATATTTTTTCAATTCCTTTATGCTCAAGTCTGAAATCCTTCTGCCTTTATCAAGGGTATCCTTAACTAGCCTTCCGGTTATATCGTGTGCCTGTCGGTAGGATAGCCCTTTTTCGATAAGGTATTCGACCACATCTACGGAAAATAACGACTCGTCTTCTATCCTCTTAATAATCACCTTTTTGTTCAGTTTGATATTCTTAAATAATTCGATGAAGATCTGCAAAATGTCGCTTACGGTCTCAACGCCGTTAAATAAGGGCGGTTTATCCAGCTGCAGGTCGCGATTGTAAGAAAGGGGCAGGCCTTTTAGGAGTATTAAGACGCTTGATAGGTCTCCGTGCACCTTACCCACCGATGCCCTGATTAACTCAAGCACGTCAGGGTTCTTCTTATGCGGCATAATGCTGGAACCGGTGCAGAAAGAGAAATCAATATTGATAAAGTTAAACTCCCTGGTAGACCAGATAATCAAATCCTCGGCTATCCTGGATAGATGCACTGAAGCAATAGCCAGGCACGACAATAACTCAATGATAAAGTCCCTGTCGCTTACCGCGTCAATACTGTTGTCCGTTATCCTGGCAAAACCCAGCTCCTTCTTTATGTATTCCCTGTTTATGCCAAGGCCCGTGCCGGATAAAGCACCGCTGCCCAAAGGCATAAAATCTGTCCTTTCTTTTGCATCCAGTAATCTTTGCTTGTCGCGCTGGAACATCTCAACGTATGCCAGTAAATGATGGCTTAAAAGCACGCATTGCGCTACCTGCAAATGTGTATAAGCGGGAATAATTATCCTGGAATTCCTATCGGCAAACCTTATTACCACTTTCTGTAAAGATGTGATTAAGCTGACCAGAATATCAATCGCATCCTTGCAGTACATCTTTACATCCAGCACTACCTGGTCATTTCTTGACCTGGCCGTATGCAGTTTATCCGCTACGCTGCCGACTTGTTTTCTTAACAAATTTGTTACTGCCGTGTGTATGTCTTCAGAATTCGGATCTATCTTTATCTTTTCTATCCTCTTCTCCAGAAAACGCAGGCCACTGACCAGAAGGGAGCTCTCCTTCCTGGTAATTATGTTGCATTTCCCCAGCATCTTTGCATGAGCGATGCTCCCTTTTATATCATAGAGGGCTAATCTCTTATCATAAGAAATACTGGAGGTGAATTCTTCCACCAGGGGATCGGTTTTCTTTCTGAATCTTGCTCCCCATAACTTCTTTGCCATCTAACTCTCCTTGTCTGTCTTGTCCTTAATACTTAATCCTTACAACTTACTACTTTTTACGATAGGGCATTCCCCAGATTTCGATAAAACCCTTGGCTAATTTCTGGTCAAAAATGTCTTCCTTGCCGTAGGTTGCCAGTTCTTTTTTATAAAGCGAATGGCGCGACCTGCGGCCTGCCACAATACAGCTGCCCTTGAATAATTTCACCCTTATGCTGCCGGTAACATTTCTCTGGGTATAATCTATAAATTTATCCAAACCCTCTTTTAACGGGGTATACCAAAGCCCATCGTAGATGAGCTCGGCGTACTTAAGGCTGATACCCTGCTTAAAATGCTGGATTAGTCGGTCGGAGACCAAATCCTCCAGCTCTTTATGTGCAGTATAAAGTATTGTCGCCGCCGGCGCCTCGTAAATCTCGCGCGTTTTTATGCCGATCAGCCGGTTCTCCACTAAATCGCTCCTGCCTACTCCGTAGAACCCTCCCAGCCTGTTGAGTTCCTGAATCAGTTTTATCGGATTATAGGATTTCCCGTCGATTTTTACGGGAACTCCCTTCTGGAAAGCAATCTCCAGGTACCGGGCAAAACCCGGATGCTCGGAAGGGCTCTTGGTAATCTGATAAGCGCTTTCCGCAGGCTCCACGCTCAAATCCTCCAGCGCCCCTGCCTCAATGCTTACGCCCCAGAGGTTTTTATCAATACTGTAAGGCTTCTTTTTGGTTACGTCTACTGGCAGGTTGAACCTTTTAGCATAATCTATCTCTTCCTCCCTGGATTTAAATGCCCAGACTCTTGCCGGTGCGATAATCTCCAAATCAGGATTAAGGATTTTTACCGAAACTTCGAATCTCACCTGGTCATTACCTTTTCCGGTACAGCCGTGGGCAACTGACTGCGCCTTCTCCCGTTCGGCTAACTCTACCAGATGCTTTGCTATCAACGGACGGCCGAGAGCAGTAGCAAGCAGGTACCTGCCTTCATATACCGCATTGGCTTTTAGCGCAGGCAAGATAAAGTCCTGGATGAACTCTTCCCTTAAGTCTTTGACCTGTACCTTCAGGGCACCGCAAGCCAATGCCCTCTGTTTGATTAAAGACATATCCTCATCCTGCCCGAGGTCGGCAACAAAACAGATGACGGTAAAGCCATTCTGTTTCAGCCAATGCACCGCGCAGCTTGTATCCAATCCCCCTGAATAAGCTAATATTACCTTTTTCATATCATTATAGTATCTTTAGGCTACGGGCAACCAGCTCCGGAATCGGGTTCTTCGTCTGCATCATCGATTGTCAGAAACCAACTCCTCCCGTTACTGCCATTACGGGTAGCCCGACTGCAGCCATTATCCCAAACAGTATAATCCCAGACCCTTCTTGAATTATCTAAGATGACCTTCAGATTATCGGTAATCAGAAGCTCGCTTGTCTCGCTGCCTGCTGCAGGATAATAACTGTTTGTATCTAAAAAGTAAGACTTCTGCGCGCTTTGAAGCACTTTCAATTTGGAAGCGACTTCCTGGTCAAAAATAAGCTCCCTTGCTGTGCTGTAATGAAAGATACCTATAGTAAACAAAACTCCGAGAACCACAGAAACAATCATTACTTCTATTAATGTAAAACCTTCCTGGCACTGCATGGTTTTTTTATGCCTCATACATCCTCGCATTTTATTAAGATTTTAATAATATATTCATCTTAGCAAAATGCTAAGAATTGATTTTTGAACATGCAGGCGATTCTCCGCCTGGTCAAAGACTATGGAATCCTGAGAGTCAATAACCTCATCGGTAATCTCCTCTCCGCGGTGCGCAGGCAGGCAATGCATAATCAGGCATTTTTTCTTTGCCAGCGATAGCAGTTTCTTATTAACCTGGAATTTCTGAAAGTCTTCCCTTCTTGCCTTTGCCTCTTTCTCCTGCCCCATGGAAGCCCAGACATCGGTATAGATTATGTCCGCTCCCCTGACTGCCTGCTTGGCCTGATTAAATACGGCTATCCTGACCCCCTGGGCCTTCGCCAAAGACAACGCCTCTTTTAAAATCTCTGGCTGCGGCGCATAGTTTTTGGGTGTAGCGATATTTAAATTCATCCCTACCTTCGAACAGCCGTAGAGAAGAGAATGACAGACATTATTTCCGTCACCGACAAAAGCAAGAGTGACTTCCTTGAGTTTGGGCAGCCTTTCCCGAATAGTATAAATATCAGCCAATGCCTGACAGGGATGCAAAAGGTCTGTTAAGGCATTGATTACCGGAATATCCGCGCACTCTGCCATTTCCAAGATGCTCCTATGGGCAAAGGTGCGCATGGTAATTCCATTTACGTAGCGGCTGAGTGTCCGGGCAATATCCCCGGTTGACTCTCTCAAACCCAGCTTAATCTGGTCAGGGCCCAGGTAAATACTGTTACCCCCCAACTGATATACCCCTACCTCAAAAGACACCCGTGTACGGCAGGACGGCTTCTGGAAAACCAGCGCCAGAATTTTACCTTTCAGGACTTGGTTGAATTTCCTGGGCGTTTTTTTTAACTCATCGGTAAGGTTAAAAATAGTTGCCAGGTCTTTTACGCTTAAATCCTTTATTGAAATTAAATCCTTTTTCATTTCTCCGCCAGAGTGCTCAATACCTCATCCAGGACAGAAACAGCCTGGTCAATCTCTTTTTTAGTAACGCTCAAGGCGGGCATCAGACGCAAGATTTTTTCGTGAGTACAGTTAATCAACAAGCCCTTGCTTAAGCATTGCTCGACCACCGGTTTACCTTCGCATTTCAGCTCCACGGCAATCATCAGGCCCTTGCCTCTTACATCCGTAATCGCCGGGTATTTATCTTTAAGCGCATTCAGCCGGGTAAGTAAATATTCCCCCGAAATCCTCGCCTTGCTTAAAAGTTTTTCCTTTCCGATTGCCTTTAACACCGCCAGGGCTGCCCTGCAAACTACCGGCCCGCCCCCGAAAGTCGAGGCATGCGTACCAGGACCAAGCAGGTCGGCGATTTCCTTTTTTACCATCATTGCCCCGATCGGCAGGCCTCCCCCCAGGCTCTTTGCCAGAGTAACTACATCGGGTATTATGCCGTAATGCTGGTAAGCAAACATCTTTCCCGTGCGCCCGATGCCGCTTTGCACCTCATCAATAATCAAGAGGAGCTTCTTTTTATCGCAAAGATTGCGTAACCCCGAAACAAACTCCTGCCCTGCGATATTTATGCCGCCCTCTCCCTGAATCAACTCTAACATCACTGCCGCGGTTTTTTCGTTCAGGGCAGATTCAACCGCCTTCAGATCGCCAAAGGCAACGTTTATAAAGCCCTCCGGCAGGGGAGAAAAGCCCTGCTTATATTTGTCCTGTCCGGTAGCTGCCAGCGCTGCCAGTGTACGGCCGTGGAATGAATTATGGAAAGTGATAACCTGAAAACGCCCTTTGCCGAATTTCCTGGCAAACTTGATTGCCGCCTCGTTTGCCTCTGCCCCGGAGTTACAGTAAAAAACCTTTGCCGGAAAACCGCTGTAGAAATTCAGCTCTCTTGCCAGCTTGGCCTGGGGAATATTATAATAATTATTGGGTATAAAAATCAGCTTGGAAACCTGGTCGCGCACAGCCGTCATGACCTTGGGATGGCAATGCCCGAGATTCCCCACTCCCCAACCGGGGAAAAAATCAAGATACCGGCGGTTATGAATATCCCAAAGATAGCTACCCTTTCCTTTGACAAAAGCCAAAGGCGTCTTTGTATAGGTAGGCATAACGCATTCTTTATATGTATCGAATATCTCCTGAAGTTTCATCGCATTTTACTTTACCAGCTCTGTGCCGACTCCGCTGTCGGTAAATATCTCCAGCAGGAGAGCGTGAGGGATACGCGCATCAATGATATGCGCCTTCTTTACCCCTTTATTTATCGCCCGCATACAGGCCTGTACCTTGGGAATCATCCCCTCCTGGATTATCTTTTCCTTAATCAATCTCTTGGCTTCCGAAGCCGTGAGCGTAGACAAGAGAGAAGCGGAATCCTCGGCATTGCGCATTATGCCGCGGACATTGGTTAACAAAACAAGCTTTTCTGCCTCAAGGCAAGCGGAAATCCAGGAAGCAGACTCATCTGCGTTAACATTATAAACCAGTTTATCCTCCCCTGAGCCCATCGGGCAAATAACCAGAACTGCATCTTTCTTCAGCTTGCCGGAGAGAAAATCTTTATTTATGTTTACGATCTCGCCCACCAGGCCAAGGTCTATCTTCGCCTTCTTTTTCTTAACCTCAATAAGCTGGTTGTGCTTTCCGCTAAACCCTTCTGCCTTAGCACCTAATGTATTAATCTCTTTTACCAGCAGAGAGTTGAGCTTGTCCAATTCCTCTTCAACCAATCCCAGGGTTTCTTTATCGGTAACACGCATGCCCTCAAGGAATTCTGTTTTCTTTCCGGTGTTGCGCATACGCTGGCTGATATTCGGGCCCCCTCCGTGAACCAGGATTACCTTCATCCCGATAAAGCTCAAAAAGACAATATCCTCCAGCACATTGCTGCGTATACTTTCTTCACCCAGGATGCTGCCCCCGTATTTGATTACCGCTATCTTCTTACGAAAGCGCTTAATATAAGGCAGGGCCTCAATCAAAACATCCGCTTTCCTGATCGCTTCTTCCATTGCTTGCGACTCCTTCTTCTGGGGATTGCCGGCTTAACTCTCAGCTATAATGCGCGTTTATCCTTATATATTCCGGCGTCAGGTCTGAAGTATAAACTACAGCCTTAGAATTCCCGCGCCCCATGCGGACAGCGACGTAAACGTCTTTCTTATTTAAAGGGCTCACGCTGATGCGTAAATCTTTTTCCTTTAGGCTGATACCGCTTGCCCCTAAGGCAGCCGCTATCCTGCCCAAATTACTGCTACGTCCGAACACTGCCGTCTTGAACAAATTTGAATTGGCGATGTTTAGGGCAGCCTGCCGCGCCTCCTGATCAGTCCGTGCCCCGTTTATACTGATCTGAATAAATTTACTCGCCCCTTCTGCATCCCTAACTATCATCTTGGCCAAATCCAAACAGACCCGGTTGAGTGCGGATGAAAATTTTTGAAAGCCTGCGCTGCCCTGCTTGATTACCGGATTGCCGCAACAGGAATTGCTCATGATTAACACGGTATCATTGGTACTCATACACCCATCTACCGTAATACAGTTAAAAGATTTTTCCACGGCACCTCTCAATGCGCTGTTTAAGGCATTCTGCGCTATGTCTGCATCGCTTAAGAGAAAACACAGCATAGTGGCCTTTTTCTGCGATAAGCTCGGCGCAATCATTCCCGCGCCCTTTGCCAGCCCGCAGAGCGTGACCGTGCTTCTGCCTATATTTAATCTAGCCGTAGTCAGCTTAACGAAAGTATCGGTGGTCAGGATTGCTTTGGCTGCACTGACCAGCCCCAAACCGCTTAACCCTCCCACTAATATAGGTAAGGCCTTTTTAATCCTGCCTACTGGCAAGCTGCGGCCGATAATCCCGGTTGAGGCCAGGAGTACTTCTTTTCTCCTGATTCCCAGAAGAGAAGCCAATTCCTGGGAGACAACAGCTGCGCTCTTAAACGAGTCCCCGCCGGTCCAGCAGTTGGCGTTTCCGCTATTGATAATTATTGCCTGGAACCTTCCGCTACCGGCAAGGTTCTTCCGGCAGAACTTTACTGAACCGGAGGTAATTCTGTTGGCAGTAAATAATCCGGAAGCCCTCCCCGACTGCTCGGAGAAGATTAACCCCAGGTCAGGCTTGCCTGATTTCTTTATCCCGCAGGATATCCCGTTTGCCCTGAACCCCAACGGAAGCTTCGCTTTCATTTAAAACAAGGCTGTCTGCTCAGGGAATCCATACATGATGTTCATGTTCTGGACTGCCTGGCCGGCAGCGCCTTTACCAAGGTTATCGATAGCCGCAGTGATAATTATCAGATTTTCCTGCGGGAATGCCTTTATTGCGATGTCGCATAAGTTGGTCCTGGCTACGTCTTTCAAATGCACTCCTTCGCCTTCCTGCTTTATTCTTACAAACGGCTCTTTTTTATAAAATTTATTGTAGAGATCGGCCAATTTTTTATCTTCGACTTTCATCTTTTCATCATACCTGACGTAAATTGTCTCCAATATGCCGCGGTCAATGGAAACCAGATGCGGCACGAATGTAATCTCAAGCCTGCCGGATGCCAGCCGGGATAATTCCTGGCTGATCTCCGGAGTATGCTGGTGGGCGTTTATCTTATAGGCATAAGCATCCTGCTCTATCTCGCAGAAACTATATGCCAAAGCCGCCCGCCTTCCCGCACCGGTAACTCCGGTGATGGCATCGATAATTATCGGTTGGGCAATCCGGCTGCTTTTACAGGAAACCAAGGGCGCCAGGCCCAGGATTGCGGCAGTAGGAAAACAGCCGGGATTTGCCACCAGGCTTGCCTGTTTAATCTTGGCGCGGTAAATTTCCGGTAAACCATATACGGCTTTTTTTAGGTTCTTGGAATCTGTTTGCCTTGTTTTATAAAATTGCTCATAAATTTTGCTATCCTCCAGACGGTAATCAGCGCTTAAATCTATCACCCTTTTCCCTGCGTCAAGCAGGCGCGGAGCGATACCCATCGATACTGTATGGGGCAAGGCTAAAAAGAGAAGCTCACAACTGGAAATTGCCGAATCCAAATCCAAGAGCCCGCAGACCAGCCCGGTTCTGTTTCTGAATTTAGGGAAGATTTCGGCTATGGGCGCTGGCTCGTCTATCTTGGCGGCAAGATAGGTAATCCGCACCTCGGGATGCCTGAGAAGCAATTCAATTAGCTCCTCACCTGTATATCCGGTTGCTCCGATTATTCCTGCGTTTATCATAATTAATGAGCCCACAACTTACGTTCCGTAAGTTGTTCGGGCGAAGTGTCCCCGACAGCAAAACACTGCGAAAATTTATAGCTAAATTTTCTTGCTGCTGTCGGGATAGTTCGGACAAATAACTTACGTTCACTATCGTTCCGTAAGTTATGTCCTCACTAAAAATAAAAAACCCCTCAGAGATATTTATCATACCATAATCCCTGACGGGGTCAATATTTTTTTCGTCGAGGTATTCGCTATCTCTTAGTCCACTGGAACCGTTTACGCGCTCCTTTCTGCCCGTATTTCTTGCGCTCCTTCATTCTCGGGTCACGGGTAAGAAATTGATTCTTTCTCAATATTTTCTTGTTATCCGCGCTCACAAAACTCAAGGCACGGGCGATCGCCAGGCGCAAAGCCCCGGCCTGGCCGCTGTACCCGCCGCCTTTAATGTTGGCAACTACGTCGTATTTATCAACGCAGTTGGCGGCAGCTAGTGGCTGTTTAACGATAATCCTGTCTGTCTCGCGCAGGAAATAGTCTTCCAGCGTCTGTTTATTTACCCGGATTGCGCCTGCACCGGGCGTAAGCCAGACTGTTGCTACTGCCTCCTTGCGCCTTCCGGTAGCCCTGTATTTGTTTTCGTTCTCCATCGATTTAAACCTTTAGTAATTTCGGTTTCTGGCCTGCGTGAGGATGCTCTGTGCCGGCATATACCTTCAATTTTTTAAAAATAACCCCTCCCAAAGAGCCCTTGGGCAGCATGCGCCTTACCGCCAGCTTGAATACTGTTGCCGGTTTCTTCTTTAACAAATCCGACAGGGAGACCTCCCGAAGCCCTCCGGGATAACCGGAATAGCGCCTGTATATTTTCTGGCTCAATTTCCTTCCGGTAACCCTGATTAAAGAAGCGTTGATTACTATTACGCCGTCTCCGGTATCCAGGTGAGGGCTGAAATCCGGCTTATGCTTGCCCCTGAGTACCATGGCCACACGCGTAGCCAGCCTTCCCAGTACCTGGTTATTGGCATCAACTAAATACCAGCTTCTTTTGCATTTTCCCTTTTCGGGAATGTACGTCTTATTCATAGAGTTAATAGTATAACATATTTTTCTAAAAAAACAATATTTTTATTGACCTTTTATCCATTTGCTTATATAATCCATGGCATGCTTAAGAGATGCGCGATATGCAATAAAGGCCCGATGTACGGTCACACCCTGAGCCGAAAGGGTCTGGCCAAGAAAAAAGGCGGTACGGGGAAAAAGACTACCCGTGTTAATCCAAGAAAGTTCCTGCCCAACCTGCATAAAATAAAAGCCAAAATCTGCGGACGGACAAAAACTATCTACATCTGCGCCAAATGCCTTAAAAAGGGAAAGGTCCAGAAGGTTATCTAAGGATTATTTCTCCGGCCTCTAAGATTAAACCGCGGTTTTCCTTCCAGTTGTCTATCTCGGCATGAAAAACCAGATCCAAGGAACCTGCCTCAACCAACCCTTGCATTAAAGGCGCCAAGCCAAAACCAACTACCGGATAAGTAAGCTTAGAGTCAGTAACCCAGAATTTTAACGTATCCCTGGCAAAGGCCTGTGGTTGTCCCCGTAAGGTAAGATTGCGAATATAAAAAGCCGGTTCGGGATTAGCCCTTCCGAACGGAGCTAAATCCCTTAGGCCGTAAACTAAATCCTCGCTTAAATCATCCAGTTCCAGCTGCATATCCGCATCTATCGAAGGGCAGAGTAAATCCTTAAGCAGTGTCTGTTCGGCAAAGCTGTTTATATCCCTGCGAAAATCCTGAATATTCCCCTTGGAAATAACTAAACCGGCGGCGTATTTGTGGCCTCCGAAATTCTCCAGGTGCCTGCGGCAATGAACCAGGGCATCGAATATCGAATAATCCTTTATTGAACGGGCCGAACCGCGGCAATATTGCTCGTCGGCACTTTCGGAGATTAAGATTGTCGGCCTGTAGAATTCATCCGACAGTCGGGAAGCAGCAATGCCCAAAACCCCTACGTGCCAATCCTGTCCGGAAACAACGATTATGCGGTGGTCCTTGAAATTGACCTCCCTGTCGATTAAGCTTCTGGCCTGTTTAAGCACCCTCTCTTCCACCCTCTGCCTTTTACGGTTATGGGCATCCAGTATTTTTGCCAGGTCCCTGGCTTCATCCGGAGATTGACTAAGCAATAGCCTCAAGGCGCTCTCTGCGGTATCCATTCTGCCGCTGGCATTTATCCGCGGGCCGAGAATAAAACTGATTGCGAATGCCCCCAGCGGCCGGCGGCTATTAATACCGGCAATGTCTATCAGCGCCTGAATCCCCGGACGCACAGCAGAAGAAAGCCTCTTAAGCCCCTCCTTGACTATTATCCGGTTTTCGCCGTTTAAAGGCACGCTATCGGCAATCGTTCCCAGGGCAACTAAATCCAGGTCTTCCCAGAGAGAGCTACCGGTAAAGGCTTGAGCAAATTTATAGGCAACTCCTACTCCGGCGAGTTCTTTGTATTTATAAGGGCAGTCCTGGCGCTTTGGATTAATCACGGCAACCGCAGAAGGAAGTCTTGCTTCCGGCTGGTGGTGGTCGGTAACGATAACATCAATACCGTCTGCTGCCAGCTTTTTTATAATTGCGTGGCTGTTAATACCGCAATCTACGGTGATGATTAACTTAACGGACTTACCCCTGGCAACCTCTAAAATGCCCGGGCTTAAGCCATAGCCCTCTGCTATCCTATGGGGAATATAATGTATTGCTGGTATGCCCAGGCGCTCCAGATGTACCTTTAATAAGGCGACTGCGGTTATGCCGTCCACATCATAATCTCCGAAAATCAAAACCTTATCCTTACGCCTGGCTGCCTGCCTAATTCTTTCGACTGCCGGCTCCATATCTTTCAGTTCCCAAGGGGAAAATAAATCCGTAAGGCAAGGATTAAGGAACTTGCTTGCCGACTCTACTGACTCTACTCCGCGGTTAATCAAAACCTGGGCAAGAACCCGGGAAATACCCATTTCCTTGGCTAATTCATTCTGTAATTTTTTATCCTCTTTTGCGATATTGATAATTTTGCGCATTACATTGACTCCGGAGCAGATATGCCTAACAGGCTCAAGCCCTTTTCCAAGACTATGCGCGCAGCTTCGATCAGGGCGAGCCTTGCATTAGTTAAATCCTTATTCTCGCTTAAAACACGATGCCGTTCATAAAACCTGTGTAAATCCTCGGCTATTTCCTGCAGGTAAACGGTAATAAAATAGGGGTCAAGACTCTTATAGCATAACTCTAAGATGCGGGGGAACTGCCATAACCTTTTCATCAGGTTTATTTCTTCGGGCTCCCCAAGCAGGCTCAGATCAGAAGCTCTAAACTTTTGCGCTGTACCGGCGTTGCGCATAATACTGCAAATCCGCGCGTGGGCATACTGGACATAATAAACCGGATTCTCTGAGGTTTGCTTCTTGGCCAGTTCCAGATCAAAATCAAGATGTGCTGACGTTCGGCGCATCAGGAAAAAAAACCGGCTGGCATCAACCCCTACCTCCTGCAGTATCTCCCTGAGAGTAATATAGCGTCCCTGGCGCGTAGACATCGGCAGAGGCTTGCCGCCTTTGAATATGGTTGCCAGTTGGACTATCAAGATACTCAAGGAATCGGCAGGATAACCCAGCGCCCTGACAGCCGCATTAACCCTTGCGATATAACCGTGATGGTCCGGTCCCCAAAGATTTATCAGCCAACTGAAACCGCGTTGGTATTTTTCCTTATGGTAAGCCAAATCCGGAGTAAGGTAGGTATATGAGCCATCGCTCTTAATCACCACCCTGTCCTTATCGTCGCCAAAGGAAGTCGATTTAAACCAGGAGGCTGATTCCCTTTCGTAGATAAAGCCTTTTCCCTTGAGCTCCTCCAGAACCTTCTCTATCCTTCCTGATTTAGCCAGTTTTTTCTGGCTATACCAGTAATCAAACTCAATTCCGAAATCATCTAACTCCTGTTTAATTATCCCTAAAATATAGCTAGCGCCGTATTCTGAAAAAAGGCCCTCCTCGCGCATTGGCGCCGTCTCTTTTTCTTTCAGTATCTGCTTTGCTATATCCGTGACATACTCTCCCTCATATCCCCCTTCGGGCAGCCTGGCTGGTTCTCCCAGTAATTCCATAAACCTTGCCTTGATAGATTCTCCCAGGAGGTTAATCTGATTGCCTTCATCATTAAGATAATATTCGCGTTTTATCTTAAACCCTAAAAAATCCAAGATATTACAAAGCGCATCCCCTACTGCTGCCTGACGGGCATGGGCAACGGATAACGGCCCTGTAGGGTTAGCGCTGACAAATTCTACCAACGCCTTTCTCCCGGCCCCTAAACTACTGCGCCCGAAATCACCGCGGAGGGTAAGAATTTCCTTTAATACCTCGCGAAAATAAATTTCGCTGAGAAAGAAATTGATAAAGCCTGCCCGGGCAACCTGAATAGAGGATATATAGTCTTTTAAACTTGTCTCTTTTATCCTCACCTTTAGATAATCGGCCAGGGAATCGGCAATTTGCCTGGGCGGCTGCCTTAACCTGCTGCTTAATTTTAAAGCATAGTTAATTGAAAGGTCTCCGTATTCTTTTTGGGAAGAAAATTCTAAGGCTGTCTCAAGAGAGGGGAGATTATCTAACTTTAGGGTTCCCAGGTAATCCTTGGTCAGGGAAAGGAGGATTTCGCAAAGATTTTCCTTTTTCATTTACTTTGCCCGTTAGAAACTCCCGTCTTATTGAGAGATATCTTTTTAACGGGGTTTATTGCGGCGAGAGGGGATTCTTACTCTTTTAGCGTCCTGCCAGAGGCGCTCTAAAGAATAAAACTCTCTCTGCGGTTTCATGAATATATGCACAACTACGCTGGCATAGTCTAAGACGACCCAACCTGATTCCGGGCCCTGCGATAAAGAACCGCCAAAGAGAGGTTTTATTCTATCTCTAAATAATTCTTCTTTAATTGCCTCGGCTAGGCCCGCGATATGGCGACCAGAAGTGCCGCTCATAATTACGAAGAAGTCACAGAAAGCAGCCAGCTTTTCCAGGTTCAGAACAACTGTCTTTTGCGCCTTCCTGTCCTTAGCAATGCGGGCAATGCGTATGGCTAATTCTCTTGCTGCGCTTATTACCTTCTGCCTCCTCTTAGGCCTTGCCTAAGATTTTAAACATCGAGGTTCCGCAAGCTGTACATTTTCCCTTAGCAGCCTTGCGGCCGTTTTTCAAAGTAACCTCCTGCGTATCCTTCATTTCTTTCTTGCTCTTACACTTCACGCAATAACCTTCTGACATTTAATCCTCCCTTCAGATAAAAGTTAATAATTATTTAAATACTTTTGCTAAAGCATAGCATAGTTTGTCTGTTTAGTCAACCCCGCACATTATATTCCAGTCAAAATTCTTGCCTAATCGGTAGCTTAATTGTTCCTATTCTAATTGATAAAAGCTGCCGGGTCAATAAAAAATTCCAGGCAAGGCGGGAACCCTGGAATGAATAGGGTACACCACAATAAATTGGGGGACACCCTTTGCGCAGAATACAAGGGTGTCCCCCAATTGGGTAAAAGGATGTACCTTAAATCAGAAGGTATAGGTTACGTTGAGGTAAATCTGGTTTTTATCGCGGAACTGACCGTTACTGTCATATTCATTTCCGTAGAAGAAATGGATACCGGTAGTTACCCACAGGTCATCCCTTACTTCGTAGGTCACTTTCGGCGAAACCTTTCCCTGGTTATCATCAGTCCAGCTCCAGAGAATCTCCGGCTTTAAGCGCTCGTGCATAAAATCTGTCATAATCTTCAAGGAGAAGATATTTTCAACCTCGTCCTGAGGACCATAGGTATAGCGGTTAAAGGTCTCATAAGGCTTGCCGGTGGTAGGGCTAATCCCTCCGGGGCTGTCCTCCTGCATAATATACTGGGAGTATTGAAAACTCACCAGCCAGTTAGTCGCCACATATTTATCTATGCCGATTAACCAGAAAATATTATCCCAGCGATTCACCCCTGCGGAAGAACCCGTATCCACGTCTCCGAAATACGTAGGCTCATCATTATAATAAGCGAAGTCCCCTCTTAAGGTAATCCCCTGAAGCGGGCCTGACTCAGTGAATGTTTTATTAAATGAACCCCCGTACAAGCGCCAGAGCTTAAAGCGCCTGGCATAATTAAGGGTAATCGGGGGAATGGCAGGCGGGCTCTCATTATACGTGCTGGCTGAATAGTAGTAACCATAAAGAAAATTAAGGGTATATTCTATATCGCCAATCCTGTCCATCCACTGCACACCGAAGGTAGAATTCTTGAATTTTTTCCCCGGATAATAAATACCCGTATTCAGCGGCCCGCGGAGAAATGCCGGCGGTAAGGGCGGAACCGGCCCTGCACCGGACAACCAGGTATTTCTAAACCCCTCAAAGAGCCTGTACGAACGAAAGGCAAAGGGCGCATCCGGCGGTGCCGCTGTAGATTGCTCAAAATCAGGGACGATCAAAAGCTGCAGCACTGAGTCAACCTTGGGAGCATACTTGACGTTGACCATCCATAAGGGGATGCGCAGGTCAACTAAGTCCGGCAGCCAGTATTCAGTCAGGTCAAAGGGATTAACCCTGTCCAAAATAGCAATTCCGTCTGACTGACCCCAGACTACCTGCTGTTTGCCCAAACGGATATCCAGATTATCAGAGATATAATCCAGGTAACAATCCCTTAACCAGTCATTGCGCTGAATATGACCCATATAGTGCTGAGCTGAATCATATTTTGAGGACCAGTCATATGCCGCGTCATACCAGTATTTGGCCGAGGTAAAGAATACCCAGCTATCGCTTAACTTGTATTCTCCTGAAAGACCTACGATATTTTTAAATTTATTGACGTCATTCAAAGTATCCAGGCCGACTGAGGTTTCGTTCTTTAAATAGCCTGCCATGGTAAAATCATTGGCATAGCTGTTTGTCGCCAGGATAACCGACAGAAAAAATAAAATCAGTAACTTTCTCATTGATCACCTCCTCTTACCATCTTGAACGCATCAGGGATTTCTCCGTAAATAACTCCTCGGATAAACCCTGGTCGTATTTTATGCCTTGCATATCGATCGCTGTCTTATGCCCTGTGCGCAGGTCCTTTACCTCCAGGAACTTTTGCGTGGCATAATCCAGTCCGTTTATGCTGATAAATTCATAATCCTTAAAGATTGTCTTGTAGAGTGTTCCGTTGGGGTCGTAAACCTCATGATAAATATCTCCGCCGGTTTTTTTGTCTATCCAGACAATTCTTTTGGAGTAATACCAGGGGGTTCTTTTAGGCGTTGCCTCAATCACGTAACAGACGGTTCCCTGGTGATAAGACTGCCCGTTAACCTCTGACTGAAAACCCTGGAAGTTCTCTTCTCTTAATAACTTGTAGGTTTCATCGTCGAATCTGCGCGAGGTTATCTCTTCAACGGTAAAATCGCTGCCCATAAAAGAGTCGTCTGCCTGGGCGGCTGAAATCTTACGGATCTTCTTCAAAGAAGGCAGCCAAAGCCACTGATTCTGTTCTTTATCAGGAGACATATATGTCCAGGTCAGAATAGCCAGCCCCTTTACTGCCGTTGGTCCGGTAAACATTACCAGGTCCTTATAAGAGAGGTCGTCCGTTCCCCTGCCCAGGATAAGCCTGCGTCTTAAAAATGTTCTCTCGCGCTTGAATCCGTTTGCATCGACTAAATACACGTAGCCTGTGGATTCATAATCACGGGCAAAGAGCGTGTATTTCACGAAATACTTTAACTGCATTATCTCATCAGCAGACATCCCCTCCTTGGGTTTGTAAACCTGATGGTATTCTAATGCCGCAGCATAAAGGCAAGCTGCCCCCAAGAACAGACATAGCCCAACGCATGAAACAACAAAGCGTAACCGCTTTTTCATTCTATCCCCCTTTCACTTAAGCCTTGCTTAACTTGAGCCTGCTTTCCAGGCAACTGTTGAATACATAGCGTCAATCTATTTAAAAGACCTGCCAAAAATAAACTTAGGTCTGAATAAAGAGATAAGCACTGGTAACAACACCAATGTTCCCAGCATATTCAAAATCAAAGCCGCTCCCAGCGTAGCCCCGAATGATGCCTGCAGGCGTATACTGGAAAATACACAAGCCATAACCCCCAGGGAGACAATCATCCCGCTGAAAAAGTCCGCCTTTCCGGAAGTAAGCAAGGATATCTTAAGTACGCGGGATACAGAATTGCCCTGCCTGCCCTCCTGGCGCATACGGAAAAGAATGTATAGCCCGTAATTTATCCCCAGCCCCATCGATAGCGAAGCCAAAGGAAGAATCTCCATGGTTAGGCTTACTCCGCTAAAACCCAGGATAGCAAAAACAATCAAAATGCTTAAGAACAAAGGCAGCAGCAGATTCAACGCCGCAAAGATACTGCCAAAGGCAATGGTTATGTATATGAGAACCAGTAGGGCAATGAGAATAACATTAGAAACCATATTTCTTGCAATAATCTCGTTTACCGCGGCTAAAATACCGATATCTCCTCCGCCATAAAGAAATTTTGCCCGGGGGGCTGCGGAATTGTATGCACTTAACCATTCCCTGGTCTTTTCAATAACGCGGCTTACCGTCGTTGCCTTATGGTCTTTTAATTCTACTTTGATATTCGCCAGGGAATAATCGTTGCTCACCACCGGAGTAAAATCTCCGGGAAAACTGGAAATATCATAGAGGAATACGTATTCGGCTATGGTCTTTGTATCTTCGGGAATAGAAAAATACTCTCTTTGGCCTGAAAAAACAGCCATATTCATTGCCTTTACGTAATCAACCAGTGAAATGGCATAACCTGCCTCAGGTACTTCTTTTTTTAAGAAGCTCTGCAGCGACTCCATATCCGTAAGCACCCGGCTATCCATCATCGCATCCTGCTTTCCTTCCACAAAAACATAATAGGAATTCGTGCCGCCGAATTGCCTGTTGATGAATCTTTCGGAGCGGTTATAAGCACTGCTGGGATAGAGATGGCTGGAGCCCTCGCTATTATCTCCGATAACTGTTTTCCTGGCGCCTATCAGGCCTAAAATGCCTACGAGAACAAAACAGGCAATTGTCGCTCTTCTTGCCCTTTTGTTTATGGCCAGAAAAACAATTCTTTTCAGCAGCCTGTCTACAAGCGTATGCCTCTCCTCCCGGCGGACCTCCAAAACCTTTGGCCTTTTTAAGAAAGAAAGGACTGCCGGGGTGAATATAAAGCTTGCCGGAAAATTACACAAAACCCCCAAGCCTGCAACTGCCGCCATGTTCCTGATCGTGGCTATGGGTATGAGCAGCAAGGATAAGAATGCCAGCCCATCGGTAATAACCGAGGTTAATCCGGGAACGAACAGCGAGCTCACTGAATTTATTACTGCCTGTTTGGAATTTCTGGCTTTATCCCGCATCTCCTCGTAATACCTCTTCATGGAATGCACGGAATGGCTCACCCCCAGGGCAAGGATTAAAAAGGGCACCAGCATTGTGCTGGGATCAAGGTTGAAACCAAGGAGTGTGATGATGCCCATTGCCCAGACCGTAGACAAACATGAATCCAGTAAGGGCAATATGACCCCGCGCTTGGAGCGAAAGGTCAGATAAAGAACCAGGCCTATGATGATGACGGTAAATAATAATATCTTCAGCATCCTGGGCAGGTAAAAATCAAGCCAGCCTTCCAGTATCGGCCTTCCCGCAAGATAAATTTCGGTATTTGCGTCTTTTTCCCTTTGAGCAATTTCACGCAGCTTGCGAAAGATCCTCCTGGAGGATACCCCTGACTCAAAGTCTGCCTGGATAAGCGTAGACTTAAAATCCTCTGAAACCATACGGATATATACGTTAGGATTATTAATTATCCTTTTCTTGAGCTCCTGCATTTGCTCGGCATCCTGAGGTATTTCTCCCAAGACCCTCATCACGCGAAAGCCTTCCTCGTCTGCCTCGACATATTTTATCTTCCTTGCAGAAAGCGAGGTAATCCTTCCGGCATTCACGCCCTGCATAAGATATAACTCATTGGTAATGCCGATAACCTTGGCTAAAAATTCTTTATTGAAGATGTCTCCCTGCTTTACCTCCAGCGCAATCGAAACCTGATTTAGGCCTCCGAAAGCTTCCACCAGTTTACTCTGCACCAGGATAAAGGGGTGTTTCTGGGGAACAAAATCTCCCAGGCTCGTATCAATTTTGAGATTTTTCAGGCAGAAGAGAAAGAATATCGAAAGCAAAACAAAGAGGAAGATGAATAAGACGCGCAAGCGCACGACTATACAGGCAAACTTAAGGGGTAGGTTTTTCATTGTGCGAGACTGGCCTTGTCAATCTTTCCTGAGCGGGTCTTGGGAAGAGAATCCCTGAATTCAAAATAATGGGGTATCTTGAAATGCGCTAAATGTTCCCGGCAAAAATAGCGCAGTTCGTTTTCGGTTATTTTTTTGCCCTTCTTGAGCACGAGAAAGGCCTTGGGCACCTCGCCCCTTAATTTGTCAGCCACTCCTATCACGGCAACCTCGCTTACTTCTGGACGGCGGTGAATCACGTCTTCTATCTCTGGCGCATGCACCCTTTCCCCGGCAACCTTAATCATTTCATTCTTGCGGCCGACAATGTATATAAAGCCTTCTGAATCTATGCGCGCAGAATCTCCGGTGTAAAACCAGCCATCGCGGATAACCCTCTTGGTCAACTCCGGCTCCTTATAATAACCCAGCATAACCGGCCAGCCGCGTACAGCCAATTCGCCTATTTCTCCGGCAGGCATGCTGCGACCGCCCTCTTCGCAGATTCTCACTTCTAACCAGGGGATGGGCTTACCGATACTCTCTATCTTCTGAGAGCCCAAAGGCGTAACCGCGTTAGGGGGAGAGGTTTCAGTCATGCCCCAGCCATTTAACAGATGCGCTTCTGGACAGGCTTGATGAAACCTCCGTAGCAACATTGGCGAAGAGGGCGCCCCGAAAACCACTGCGTATTTTAAGCTTTTTAAATGAAATTTTTTAAATTCCTTTATACTCAGCATGGCGATATACATTGACGGCACTAGGCAGATAAAGACAATCCCGTGTCTTTCTATATCCTTGAGTGATTCTAAGGGTGAAAATCGTTTTTGCACAACCAGGGTAAATCGGAAATAAAGCATAAAGAGGGCAAAGACCAGGCCTGCGGCATGAGAAAAAGGGATCGGACAGAGCATGGTGTCTTCACCGGATAAATGCAGAAAATACTCTACGGCCTTTGCCGGGCTATCTAAATGCCGGTAATTCCAGAGGACCCCTTTGGGATGCCCGGTTGAACCAGAGGTATAAAAAATAGTAGAGTGATCAGCATCAGAAATTTCCGCTTCTGGCTCACGGCAGGGATTTTTCTTGATCAGATCAGAGAAATTTATAAAATCCTGGTGGTCACCCAATAAAACAATCTGCTTCAATCCTAAATTTTCCTTTAATGCCTTTAAGTCGATGTCCTTTTTCTCTTGGGCGATTAAAATCTCGGCATCAGAATGCCTGATCAGGCTTTCCAACTCAGCCTGAGTAAAGGAAAAATCCAAAGGAACAATCACTGCACCTATCGAGTACACCGCAAAGTAGCTATAAATATATTCTGGAATATTGGGCAGATAAACAGCTACCTTAACGTCCTTTTCTAAACCCAATGCCTCCAGCCCGTTGGCTAAGCAGAAGACTAAATCCCTTAATTGAGAAAAGCTTATTGATTTGCCCTCAAAGATTATTGCGTTCTTATGAGGATTTTTTTTTGCGGCGTTATTTAGCAGTCTTGCAACTTCCATCGCATAGCAAGGTTAAAACTCTTTTGATTATAGTAAAATTTTACTATAAAAATTTTACATTAAACCAGGTTTTTGTCAAGAGAAATTCTTTGACCTAAAATGTTTTTCTTTTATTTATGCTGGGAGTTAACTTATTTAAAAAATGCGGGTTATGCCAAATAAACAGGTATAGGTATCTATCCCTTTGTTGGGATCTTTGATGCCTGCATTAGAGGTATGGCGAAAACGGTATTCCAAGGTAAAAGCGGATTTTTCTTCAAAAAAATAGTGCAAGCCCGCTCCAAGGCTGCTGATAAAATTAAATTGCGTGGATTGCTCGCGGGTGTGCTGAGTCATATAAACCATCCCTGTCCCGACTTTTAGGTAAGGCTGGAATTTCCAGGTTTCCGGAGCCAGCCCGAACTTAAATAAGAAAGAGGTTCCTGCTTCCATATTGTTTTCCGGCTGCGTAACCAGCCCCAGGAAAGGCTCAATCTGGAAACGCACCAGGCTGGAAGGGTTAAAACCGATTTTTTTGGTTATTGCTTTAAAATCAAAATCCAGGGCAACGGCGGCGCTGATAAACCGGTAATCCTCTCTTTGATCTAACTCCCCGCGGGTATAACCCAAGAAGAATTCCAAGCCCGAAAGATTTCGAGGCTTGCCTTCTGCGCGGGAAATATGAGGATTTATAAAAACTACTGCTATTGCAGCGATTACGATAACTATTTTTTTCATCATCCCTCCATCCTTTGTGACAAAAGTGGCAAAATATCCTGATTGATTTAAAAAACAGTCCTTTTCTCGATATTAATCAATATTCCCAGGGAAAGAAAGGTCATCAGGGTACAGGAGCCTCCGTAGCTTAACAAAGGCAGCGGTATACCAACCACGGGAGCCAGGCCTATGGTCATGGCAATATTAATCATAATCTGGATACTTAAAATCATGGCTATCCCCCCGGCCAGGAAACGGCCGAAGGAATCAGGGGCCTTCTGCGCAATCTTCAACGCATACCTGATTAGAAAATAATAAAGCAATAACAAAACCAGGCTTCCCGCAAATCCCCATTCCTCGGCAAAGGTGGCAAAGATAAAGTCCGTATGCGACTCGGGTAAAAAGCGCAATTGGCTTTGACTGCCAGCCAACCAGCCCTTGCCAAACAGTCCTCCGGAGGATATGGCAATCTTAGACTGGATGATTGTGTACCCTGCCCCGAGGGGGTCTGCGTTGGGATTCAGGAAAACCAGCAGCCTGGTTTTTTGATAATCCTTTAAAAACTGCCAGGTTAAGGGCAAGGCCAGAATCAGGCCTGTTAAAATAAAAAGTATAAATTTTAAATTTACCTGGGCAATGAAAAGCATTACAATAAATATCAAGAAGATGAAAATTGCAGTGCCCAAATCAGGCTGCTTAAGGATTAAGAAAAATGGAAGGGCAATAAATCCAAAGGGAATCAGTACCGCCCTGGTAAACCCCCAATCCCTGGCATCCTTTCTTAAGCTTGAGCCCTGTTTGCTGAAATAGCGCGCCAGGAATATAACCATGACCAATTTCATTAGTTCCGATGGCTGAAAACTAAACCAGAAGATCTTCAGCCACCTCTGCGCTCCCAGGCGGATAAGCCCGGCGAAAGCCACTATTAATAACAATACTACTCCGATTATGTAAAACAGGTATGCCCCATCCCACAGCCGGCGATAGGAAATCCTGGATATCCCCAGAAGGCAGATCAGCCCCAGCAGGCTCCAGCTAAACTGGCGCAAGTATAGCGGGTTGTCCGAGAGATAAGAGCTGTTCAACGTGCTGCTGTAAATGGTAATGATCCCTATGCCTGTAATCAACAGAGACAGCAAGAGTGGCTTATAGGCGATTCTGGTCATAGTATTTTCTCTGCAAGCATGCGCTCAATTATTCCTTTGGCTACCTGGCAGGAATAGTATCCGGCACCTCCGTGCTCCAGAAAAACACAAAGCACAAAACGCGGTTTATCAACGGGAAAATAACCCGCAAACCATGCGTGGGAAGTAGCCTCGGCAACCTGGGCAGTCCCTGTCTTGCCGGCAACGGAAACGCCGATTCCGGATAGGCTATGTGCGGTGCCTCCTGTTTTATTGACCGCGCCTGCTAATCCCTGTCTGATTATTTCCAGGTTTTTGCTGCTCAGAGGCAAATTAACAGCCTGCAAAGACGCTGAGGTGAGGGTTTGGCCTGCCTGCGTTTCTGATTTCAGCAGCCTTGGCCTGACCAGTGTACCGCCATTTGCAATGGCTGCCATCATCCGGGCAACCTGCATAGGCGTAACCAGCGTTTGACCTTGGCCAATGGAAAAATTCGCCGTATCCCCGGCAAACCAGCGTTGAGGCCTTTTTATCCGCTGCCATAAAGAATAAGGCAGGAAACCTTTTGCCTCTGCGTTTAGGTCTATGCCTGTTCTCTGGCCAAACCCGAATTTTAACGCGTACTCATTGATTAATTGCGGACCAAGACGCAAGCCGAGATTATAGAAGAATACATTGCAGGAATCAGCAAGCGCATCGACTATATCTTCCTCCTGGTGCGTTTTCCAGCAGTGAAACTGGCGTTGGCCGATTTGCTTTTTCCCGGAGCAGAAAAATTTACTGCTTAAGTCAATCTTGCCCCTTTCCAGGCCCGCGGCAGCAACTATAATTTTAAATATAGAGCCGGGAGGGTAGAGGCCGTTGATGGCCCGGTTAAACAAAGGGGCATCGGCATCGTTAAGCAAGGCATTAATCAGGTAAGGCTGGTTTCCCTGAAATACCCCGGGATTAAAATCAGGCATGCTGCCGAGAGCGAGAACCTCTCCGTTAACAGGGTCCAGAACAATGGCGCAGCCGGTATGCCCCAGGAGACTATCGTAAATTATCTCCTGAAGTCTTAAGTCGATTGTTAATTCGATATCCCCTCCCTCCTGCGGGGATTTAAAACCGAGAATTCGCGATAACCTCCCCTTGCTGTCCACCTCAACCTGCATACCCCCCTCGCGCGGACGAAGCACATAATCATAAACCTCTTCTACTCCGCTGTAGCCGATTAAATCCTGCATACTGTATCCGTATTGCTTAAGTTGCTCCCAGCGCCAAACATCGATTTTTCCCAAATAACCCAGAATGTGGCTGACGACATTGCCGAGAGGATATACCCGTTTGGAATTCGGCTGTATACTTACTTGCGGTAAATCATACTTTAATTGCCCGACTGCCACTGCCTGGGTGAGCGGAATATCGCTTTCCAGGAGTACAGGGGTAAAGGGGGTTGTATAGCCAGAAGAATATTTTGACTTTAACTGCTTCTCGGAGAGTGAAAGTATTGAGGAAAGCTTGGAAATCTGCTCTTGCGCAATAAGCTTCTCTGAAGGCATAACCACCAGATCGTAGGAAAGGGTGCTTCCCGCCAGGATATTGCCGTTACGGTCCAGGATGCGTCCGCGGCTAGCGGACTGAGGCAGGATACGGATGCGGTTTACCTGGCTCAACTGACTGTATTCTTCAAACCTGACTATCTGATGGTAAATAAGCGCCGACAGCAAAAAAAGAAAACCGGCTATAACAAGACTGTGGAAAATACGCAAACTCTTCATCATCTAGGCATAAATATATTTGCAAGCAGTCTGTAGATAGGCATGGCCAAAACAAGCGTAAATATGGATTCCAGAACAAGTATCCTGAGGAAAATGCCTAAGCTTAAAGGCTTGTCCAAAATAAAGAAAAGGGATTGCAAAATAAGATTATTTAAGACAACAACCAGACAGAGCAGGCAATTGCGAATGAGCTTATTTTCAAATGACAGGCGGCGAAATACCTGCCTGGCCAGAATTACCCAGAGTATGCACAAAAAGACGTTGAACCCGAAAGGCAGGAGGCTGAAGATATCGCGGAAGACTCCTGAAATAAAGGCTAATGCAAAAGACCAGCCAGAGCTAAAAAAGGGAATCAGCATAATCAGGGCTGCTAAAATAACATCCGGCTTGACATTAAGTATGCGGAAATAATTAAACAGGGTGGATTGCAGTAAAGCGGCAACTAACAATATCGAGAGTGCGTAGATTTGCCTGCGATGACCGATATAGTATTCTTTGGTAATAATACTTCTTAGCTTTATCATTCTGAAAGCACAACTAAAACCTCTTCCAGCCTGGTGAGCTCAGCACTAGGCTTAAGCACTGCCATAATTTCTCCGGAAGCCCTTTCCTGATGAATCTCCTGTACCTCTCCGACAAGTATTCCCTTTGGGTATAAACCCGATAATCCGGAGGTAATTACCGCATCGGCAACCTGAATGTCGGCATTCGCAGGCAAATAACGCAGAATTATACCCCTGCCTAATGTGCCCGAAGCCAAACAGCTCTGCCTGCTGCGCTGCGTGAGCGCAGCCACCCCTGAACTGATATCGTTAATCAGCAATACCTTGGAGGTTTGTTCTCCTGTTTCGATTACCCTGCCCACCAGCCCGTCGTTGGTAATCACCGCAAAATCCTTACCTATACCCTGCTGCCTGCCCTTGTTGATGACAATTATCAAAGACAGGTTCGAAGGGTCAAAACCGATTACCTTGGCTGCCGTCAGGGGGTAAGTGGACCTCTCCTTGAAATCAAGAAGCTCTCTTAAGCGGAAGTTCTCCAAATATAACTCCTCCGCTTCAAAAAGCTGGCGCTTGGCCAGTCCGATTTCATCCTTCAGGCTTTGATTCTGAATTAAATTCTGATGGTAGAATATAACCCCTCTGGCCTCCCTGCTGAACAAAGAGAAAAACTCAAGTGGCCAGCGCAAACTATCAATCAGATAATTCTTGAATAAGGAAATAAAGATTGCCGCAAAGATTATCGAAGCGGCAATCAAATGGCGGGTAATTAACCTTTTCTTTCTAAAAAACACATCTTAAGGGTTTAGGAATGCATTTCTGACTTTATGGGAACGGTAACCCTTTTAAGATAGCGGATTTCGCTTAAAACCTTGCCCGTGCCCTGGGCAACCGCAGTCAAGGGCTCATCGGTAACGTGTACCGGAAGCCCGGTTGCTTCCGCGATTAATTTATCCAGGCCTTTTAACTGAGAGCCTCCGCCGGCCATAATTATGCCGTGCTCAATCAGGTCCGCGGCTAATTCCGGAGGGGTCCTCTCCAGAGAAACCTTGACTGTTTCGATGATTGCATCCAGCGGCTCTTTTAGGGCATCCCTTGTCTCCTGGGAAGTGATGGTTATAGCCTTGGGCAACCCAATAACCAAATCCCTGCCCTTAATTTCTAAGCTCAGTTCCTCCTCTAAGGGAAAGGCAGAACCTATTCTGATCTTAATGTCTTCTGCCGTACGTACGCCGACCATCAAATTATAAGTTTTTTTCAAATACTCTATTATCGTCTCATCCATTTCGTCCCCTCCGATACGGATAGACCTGGAAAAGACAATACCGGCCAAAGAGATTACGGCAATCTCGGTTGTTCCGCCACCGATATCAATAATCATATTCCCGATTGGTTCCTGTATTGGCAGGCCCACGCCGATAGCAGCGGCAACCGGCTCCTCAATTAAAAATACCTCCCTTGCTCCCGCGCGCTCAGCAGAATCCCTCACCGCCCGTTTTTCTACTTCGGTAATCCCGGAGGGGATAGCGATAACGATTCTGGGCCTCACCAGCACCCTGCGATGATGCACGCGCTTTATAAAATACCTGAGCATTGCCTCGGTAATCTCAAAATCCGCGATTACGCCGTCTTTCATCGGCCTGATTGCCACAATATTACCCGGCGTGCGGCCAAGCATGCGCTTTGCCTCATCCCCGACTGCCAAAACCTGAGAGGTTGTCTTCTCGATTGCCACTACTGAAGGCTCACAGAGAACTACGCCCTCGCCCTTTACATAAACAAGCGTAGTGGCAGTACCAAGGTCTATGCCCATATCATTGGAAAACAGGCCTGCCAGATAATCAAGTGCCTTTTTTAACCTGCCTTTAATTCTGAATAATTTATCTAATTTCATATCAACTTCCCCGTTTTAGTACAAACCCTGTACTTAATTAATCTGTTTTATTTTAATATATAAAATGGGTAAGGTCAAATAAAATTTTACCGCAACTCCTTTAAAGCCTTACTCTTTATTTTCTGCTAAAAGTGTGAATTTGCCTATATCAAGCCGCCTAAGACATTCAGAAACCCCGGGAAGGATTTGGCAACGCACTCCGTATCGTCAACCATTGTCGTGCCGCGAGAAACCAGGCCTGCAATGACCATGCTCATTGCCGTGCGATGGTCTGAGAAGCTTTTCACCTTTGAACCCTTTAATCTGCCTGTACCTCGAACGATTATTTTTTCCTTAAGCACGCCCCGGGTAGAAAGATAGCCTGCAACCTTAATATCCGCTCCCATCCTGCATAAATTAGATTGCATGGAAATCAACCTATCAGTCTCCTTAACCCTTAACTCCTCCACTCCATAAATCACTGTTTTGCCTTTGGCAAAACAGGCAGCCAGCATCAAAAGGGGCAATTCATCAATCAACTGGGGAACCTGGCTTGCCCTGACCTCTATGCCGGTTAATTGGCTGCTTTTGGTGGTTATATCTCCTATCGGTTCTCCGGCAGAAAATCCGCCCGGCAGAATACGGATATTCGCCCCCATGCGCTTTAAAATCCGAATTAACCCCAGCCGGCCGGGGTTTAAGCTTACGGATTGAACCTTAAGATGCGAACCGGGAAGGAGTACGGCTGCGATGATAAAAAAAGCCGCTGAGGATATATCTCCCGGAATATAAATTTTCCCCGGAGAAAACAGTTCTTTCTCACCGCGCAGGGAAATAGCCTTACCCCTGATTTTGATCACTGCAGAGAAGCTCTTAAGCATTCTCTCGGTATGGTCGCGGGTTTTTACGGATTCGAGGATTTTAGTTGTCCCCCGCGCATACAGAGCAGCCAGGAGCAATGCTGATTTTACCTGGGCCGAGGCCACTTGCATACGGTAATTGATAGCATGTAAATCTCCTCCCCTAACAGTAGCCGGAAGATATTCTTCTGCCTGCCCCTTGCCTCGTATCTGGCGCGCCTTGATTTTAACACCCATCATTCTTAAAGGCTCGGTAACCCTGCGCATTGGCCTGCGGCTTAAGCCTTTACCCGCGATCAAAGAAGCATTAAAGCCCTGTCCCCCTAAAATACCCATTATGAGCCTGGCGGTAGTGCCTGACTCTCCTAGAAAAAGAGACTCAACCGGTTTGCGTAAAGCATACAAACCCTTTCCCTCTACGCAAAGACTACCTTGCCAATCCGCCCAGAGAATTCTTATCCCTAATTTCTTAAATGCCCTGACAGTAACCAAACAGTCGTGGTTGCGTGGAAAATTGTAAATACGCGTTTTGCCATTGGCTATTGCGCTGATAATGATACTGCGGTGGGCAATGGATTTGTCTCCGGGGAGGTTTATCTTTCCGCGAATGAACCTGGCAGGCCTGATCCGATACGGCATTATTTTTTAACTACCTTATCTCCCTCTTCAATGTAGTCTTCGATGTCTTCCGTTACGAATGATCCGGCGCTCATCTTCTCTTGAATCCTTTCAATCCTAATATCTCCGATGTAGGCTTGGTTATGATAAACCGATAATTTATCTCCCATATTTATCCTGTGCTGATTGCCCAGACTGACCACCACAAAATCATAATCCTTATTTACCACCAGCACCTCGCCTTGCAGATTAGCCGCAGCAGGCGGCCTAATCAATGCCGTGTAGGCCGTTCCTTGCGAACCGCCAGCCTGGAGCTGTCCCTGCTCTACCACAATTGTCCCCAAGGCTACTTCCGGACCGGATTTGATTTGACTCAGTTGCGTTTCTAATTCCTCCTTGCTTATTTTCAGCAGCTTCTGCAGCCTGCCTACCTGTTCCTGCGCCTGTGCCTTCTCTTCTTCCAATTTCTCTCTTAAGGCCTTCTCGGAGTCAAATTGGGACTGTAGTTCTTTGTTTCGCAAATTTAGCTCGCCCTTTTCGCTTTTGGCCAGCTCCAGGGAACTATTTAATTCTTCTACCTGAGCGTTCAGGGTCCATAACTGAACCTCTAAATCGCTGTTTTTGGTTTTCAGCTCTCCTATTTTATCCTCGATTGCGCTGCGCTCCAGCCTTAGGACTTCTAATTCCCTATCCAAAAGCAAAACCTGCAATCTTTCCTGCCGGAAAAAATAAAATCCGATTGCCGCTGCGGCCAGGGAGAATATCAATAGCACAACCAGAAAAATAATCGCCGCTTTTGCGTTCTCTGTCATTACTTTATCCATTACTCTTAACTCATTGATTTGATTTAATTTTAGCGTCTGCGTAATAAAAGTCAAGCAAAATCAAGTTCGTTCATTTCTCAGATACTGCCTCGAGGAATTCCTGCGGTATGTCAGTTTTAATCTCGAGAGATTTATTGCTGCGCGGATGGACAAAACCCAGAAGATAAGCATGCAGCGCCATACGGCTGAATTGGGTACCCTTGCCGTATTTCTTGTCTCCCAGAACCGGGTGACCGATGAAACTTAAATGCACTCTCAGCTGATGGGTCCTGCCTGTAAACGGCGTTAATTCCAGAAGGGTTATGTCTGGCCTTCGCTTCAACACCCGATACCTGGTCTTAGCATATCTATTCTTCCTTTGGAATCCCACGCTCATCTTTTCTCTCTGCCGCGGGTGGCGGCCAATAGGTAGCTCAATTATATCCTCGTTAAGCTCTACCCTGCCCTCTACCAGCGCAGCATACTGGCGCAGGATTGAATGTCTGGAAAATTGACGCGTAAGATGAAGATGGGTAAAATTATTTTTAGCGGCAACAATCAACCCGGAGGTATCCTTGTCCAGGCGATGCACGATACCCGGCCTCTGGGGATTAATGCTGGATAAAGAGGCACAATGAAAGACCAGGCTATTAGCCAAAGTACCGCAGGTATTGCCTGCCCCGGGATGCACAACCATTCCCGGAGGCTTATTTACCACTATCAAGTCATCATCTTCGAAGCGGATATCCAAAGGGGTATTTTCCGGAGCAACAGACAACGGCTGCTCCTGCGGCACCCTTAACTCGAATACCTCATGCGGCTTGATTTTGTAATGAGCCTTCAGGGATTTGCCCTGCGAGATTATGAGTTTCTGGCGAATCAGCTTCTGAATAAGGTTACGCGAGAGATTCAGGCGCTGCATTTGAGAAAACTTTAACAAATACAAATCCAGGCGCATGCCTGAATCCTCTGCAGCTACTTTTAAGGTGAATTCCTGCATATCTTGATCAGCATAACTGAAGATAAAAGGAATAAGGCAATGCTGAAAATTTGGAAGGTAGTCATGCCAAAAATAAAGGCCTGTCCGTCTGCCCGGAAAAATTCAATAAAAAACCGCCACGAGGCATAAAGAAAAAGATAAAGATAGAATATCTGTCCCCTTCGGCAGACGCGCAACTGGCATAGCCTTAAGATGATGTATATCCCCAGCAGCGCCAAAGATGAATAAAGCTGGGTAGGAATAAGCATTGCCTGATGCACCGGAAAGTAAAGACCGAAATGCCAGCTTTCCTTACCGTAACAACAGCCGTTTAAGAGACAGCCTACCCTTCCTATTGCCTGGGCTAAAGCAACATAGGGAACAGCCAGGTCAAATACCTTATAGATATCCAGACCCTTTCGCCTTAAATAAAACACGGAGCAAAGGCTCCCCGAGATAAGCCCGCCGAACCAGGCAAGCCCTCCCCGATTAAGCATAATAATCTGCAAAGGCTCTTTAAGATAAGGTTGCGGGTTCAGGGCAACGTAAAGAATCCTTGCTCCGATAATGCCGCTGGCCAGAATAATAAAAGTGAGGTCAAAGAAAAGTTCCGGGCTTTGCCCCTGTTTTCTTGCCTGGCGCATAATCAGAAACGTGGCTATGCCGAAAGCCAGGACGAGTGAAAGCCCGTATGAATAAACGGTTAGGGGGCCGAATTTACAAATTACCGGATGCATTTTAATTTGGCAGTCTTTTTGTAGTAGCTGCGGTTTTTTTGCTTTTCAAGATGGAATATGCCAGCACTATCGCCCCGATTGTGATTGCGCTGTCGGCAATATTAAAAACCGGCCAGATACGAAAATCCAGAAAATCAATCACCGCTCCCAGCCTTACACGGTCAATCAGGTTGCTCACTGCCCCTGCCAGGATTAAATAAAGGGCGTACCTTTCCGGCCCTTCCTGCCTGCGCGATAAAATAACGATGATAAAAACTACGGCTGCTATTGCAACGGTTATAAAAAAATAGGTCTGATTTTTCAATATCCCGAAAGCCGCTCCGGAATTAAGGACATAGGTCAGGTGAAAGACGTTCTTTACTACCGGGACGCTTGCGCCCAGAGGAATTCCCCGGCTGACAATATATTTGGTTAGCTGGTCAAGCGCTAAGATTACAATAACTAAATACTTAGTTATCGTTTTTCCTGTGCCTCCTGGCACTTAAGGCAAAGGCGGGTGTAAGGAATGGCCTTAAGCCTGGTTTTGCTGATTGGGGATTTACATTGCTCACAATTACCGTAGTTACCGTCCTGGATCTTCTTTAAGGCCTCGTCAATCTCATAGATCAATTTTCTTTCGTTGGAAGCCAGGTCCAGAGAGAATTCGCGGTCATAAGTATCGGTGGCCAAATCTGCCATATGAAAGGCATAACCCGAGATATCCCCGGCAGCCTCCCGCGGAGACTTCTTGAGGGTATCCTCCAGGGAATGTTTAAGTCCTTCCATGAGCTCCTCTTTCCTTTTAAGGATCAATTTCTTGAAATTGTTTAAGTCTTTTTTACGCAGCTTATTTCTTGTCTTCACTATGATTTCCTCCTTAATCAGTGAGCGGTTTTCGCTAATTTATTTCTTCATTTTATCTGTCCGAGGCATATCCCGCAAAGATCAGGATGCTCTTTATCTTTGCCTACGGACACTCGCCAGTTCCAGCAGCGGGAGCATTTTTTCCCTTCAGCCTTCTGGACGCTAAATTCAACCTCTTGGCTTAATCCGTCTTTTATCTGGATTAAAACCTGAGATACCTTGAATATCTCTGACAGATCATCCTTGAAACCTTGTAAATATTTTTCATAAAATACCTTCTTTGTCAACAAAATTATTTGGGCATCAAAAGAACTGCCGATTAATCCCTCGCTGCGTTTGGCTTCCAGCGCTTTGGCAATCCCGGGAACCAGGGAGAGGATGGCTTTAAACTGCGAATCTATATGCCCATCCTTGCCGGATAAGTCCTTTTGCAAAAATGAGTCATTGTGCTTCGGCCAGCGCAGAAGATGAACGCTGACAGCGCAAGGCCCGCTTTTTTCTTTGGGCATATGCTGCCAGATATCTTCCGCGGTAAATACCAGGATGGGCGCCATCATCTTCAGTAAAACATTCAATATCTCATAAATCGCTGTCTGCGCTGCCCTTCTCTCCCGGGATCCGGAGGCATAGGTATAAAGCCTGCCCTTGACCATATCAAGATAATGCATGGATAATTCTACGTTACAAAAATTATAAATGTATTTATAGGCCTTATGGAACTCGAAGCTTTCGTATGAGCCGGTTACCTCGCCAAGTACACTTTCTAATTTAAACAATACCCATTTATCTATATTCCTTAAGTCATCATAGTCTACTTTATCTTCGCACGGATTGAAATCATAGAGATTGCTTAAGATGAACCTGGCGGTATTCCTGATTTTACGGTAAGCCTCTGTCAAGCGCGCGAGTATCTGCTGGGATATGCGTATGTCCTCGTTATAATCGCTGGAGGCAACCCAGAGGCGCAGAATTTCCGCTCCGTATTCCTTGATGATATCATGGGGGGAAATCACGTTGCCCAGGGACTTGGACATTTTCCTACCCTCTCCGTCAACCACGAATCCGTGGGTAAGCACTGATTTAAACGGGGGCTGGTTATCAATGGCCATAGAGGGTATCAGCGAAGTCTGAAACCATCCCCGGTGCTGGTCAGAGCCTTCCAGGTAAAGAGCGCAAGGCGAACCTCCCAGCTCCTTCCTTTTCTTCAATACTGCCTGGTGGCTCACTCCTGAATCAAACCAGACATCCAGAATATCCGAACCCTTTATAAAATCTTCCCCTTTTTGACAAAGCGGACATTTAAAATTTTTTGGTAGAAATTCTTTTAGGCCCCTAGTAAACCAGCAGTCCGTCCCTTCCCGGGAAACAAAATCAGCAAAATTGTCAATTACCCCTGAATCCAGGAATTGCTTACCGCAGCTGTTGCAGCCTAACGCCGGAATAGGCACACCCCAATATCTCTGCCGTGACAGGCACCAATCGGGCCTTGATTCCACCATTGCTGAAATTCTTTCCCTGCCTGAAGCAGGAACCCACTGAATATCCTCTTTTATCGTATTAAGAAGTTTTTTTCTTAGCTCTTTGTGATCTATCATTAAAAACCACTGCTCTGTAGCACGGATGATAATCGGCGTCTTGCAGCGCCAGCAATGAGGGTAGGAGTGTTGAACTTGCCCGGAATACACTAGATTGCCTTGTTTTTTCAGCTTATCGATGATGCCCTGATTGGCTTCAAAAACATGCCTGCCCTTAAATTCCATTGCTATATCCTGATAAAATTCTCCTTTTCTATCCACAGGCATTACTGTTTCCAGCTTGTATTTCTGGCCGGTAAGATAATCCTCCTGACCGTGGCCAGGAGCCGTATGCACGCATCCAGTGCCCTCTTCTTTAGAAACATAATCTGCCAGGACAAATACCGTATCCGCCCGCCTTGCAGGCTGGAAAATATCGCGATAAGGCAAACCCTCTAGGGCACTGCCCGGGATATCGCCTATTTTTTTATACTCTTTAACGCCCAGAGACTCCATTACAGAAGAAACCAAATCTTCCTGCGCCAGCCATATTTCATCATTAATCTCCAATAGGGCATATTTAAATTTTGGGTTTACGGCAATTGCCGCATTGGCGATTAATGTCCAGGGAGTAGTTGTCCAGACAAGCGCATAAAATTTTTTTCCTTGAGGTACCATGCTGCTTAATTTGCCTTTTCCAACCCCGAGTATCTCGAATTTTACAAAGATTGAAGGTGAGCTGTGGTTTTCGTATTCCACCTCTGCCTCGGCAAGCGCTGTTTCGCATTGATAGCACCAGTTAACCGGCTTCAGCCCCCGGTAAATATATTCCTTTTTCCTCAGAGCAGAGAGGGAGCGCAATATTGCTTCCTCATAATCCGGGGCCAGCGTAAGATAAGGACTCTGCCAGTCGCCGAATACCCCTAGGCGCTGAAATTGCTCTTTCTGCTTATTCACGAATTTCATCGCATAATCATAAGCCTTTTTGCGGAACTCAAGTTGCTTAATTTCTGCCTTGGTTTTTCCCAGCTCTTTAAACAACTGGTGTTCTACCGGCAGGCCGTGGCAATCCCAGCCGGGCACAAACGGAGAATCAAATCCCCGCATACTCTTGTATTTAACCACGATGTCTTTTAAGGTCTTGTTCAAGACGTGCCCGATATGGATATCTCCGTTGGCATACGGAGGACCGTCGTGCAGAACGTATTTTGGGCAGTTCTTTGATTGATCCCTGATCAGCCGGTAAATATCCGCCTCCTGCCAGCTGAGCAGGAACTGCGGCTCGCGCACAGGCAGGTTTGCCTTCATCGCAAAAGCAGTCTTGGGTAAATTTAAACTTGCTTTATAGTCCATCTCAAAAACAGCTTAATTTCTGAAACTCTCTAAACCTTTTATTGATACCGCCAAAATCAATGGCTGCCAGTCGTCTGACGCTAAAGTCCTCTACGGCAAAGGTAGCCATAACCGCACCGTAGACTAACGCCTTTTTGAAAGCGGCTGCGCTGAGTTTATTGCATCCTGCCAGATACCCCACTACCCCTCCGGCAAAGGTATCTCCCGCTCCGGTAGGATCCACCACCGATTCCAGTAAAAAGGCCGGGATGGAAAAAATATACCTTTGAGAAAAGAGCAGGGAGCCGTGCTCCCCCCTTTTAATAATCACTATTTCCGGGCCTGATCTAATCAACTGCCTGGCTGCTTTAACTATGCTGCTTTCATAAGTAAGCATCCTGGCTTCTGACTCATTTAATAAAAAAATATCTACCCTCTTCAGGAGCCTTCTCAGACGGCTGCGTTTCTTTTCTATCCAGTAATTCATTGTATCCAGAATAACCAGCCTCGGCTTAACCTGGCTCAAAACCCCTTCCTGAAGCTCGGGGTCTATGTTGGCTAAAAACAGGTATTTGCTCTTTCGGTATTGCGCAGGTATCACGGGGTTAAATTTGGCAAATACGTTTAAACATGTAGAAAGGGTCTTGGGGTCAGAGTAATCCCATCCGTATTCTCCTTTCCACCTGAAGGTTTTTCCTTTTTCAACAGACAATCCCCTTAAATCAATGCCGCGTTTCTCAAACAGCCTTAGGTGGCGTGAGGGAAAATCCTTACCCACAACCGCTACCAGGCTTACAGGGCTGAAAAAAGCCGCGCTCATGGAAAAATAAGTTGCAGAGCCACCCAGGGCCTCCTCGGCCTTGCCTTGTGGCGTCTTTACCGTATCCAATGCTACCGAACCTACTACCAGTATACTCACGATTACCCCGGGTTATTTTATATATTTGCCGATTATAATCTTAAGCCTTTTCTTGGTCTCTTCGGGAATCAGCTCAGGGGCCGTAACGATGGAATAGCGTAAAGCCTCTTGACAGGAACAATCCCTCTTATCGCTGATTTGCGTTATTGCCTCCATCAGGATTCTCTTGGAATTCTCCACGTTTTTCTTGAGATTCCCCATGATCATCTCAACGCTTACCGAGGCATGGGACTTATGCCAACAGTCATAATCCGTAACTGCCGCGAGCGTCGCATAGCATATCTCTGCCTCCCGGGCCAGGCGCGCCTCAGTCATATTAGTCATGCCGATAATGTCCATCCCCCAATCCCTGTAAAGATTGGACTCGGCAAGAGTGGAAAACTGCGGCCCCTCTATATTAAGGTAAGTGCCGCCCCGGTGCACGCATACGCCGGTTTTCCTGGCAGCCGAATTAAGCCTCTCTGATAAGTCGTTGCAAACGGGATGGGCAAAGCTTATATGTGCGGTTATGCCTTCGTCAAAAAATGTATGTTTCCTGGACTGGCTTGCCCTGTCTACAAACTGGTCTGGAATAACAAAATCCATAGGTTTGAGCTCATCCTTCAAAGAACCGCAGGCAGTAACAGAGATGATTCTTTCTACGCCCTGCGATTTCATCGCATAGATATTTGCGCGGTAGTTTATCTGCCCCGGAGAAAACCTGTGTCCCCTTGCGTGCCTGGAAAGGAAGACAATTCCCTTTCCCTTAAACTTGGCCAGGAGAAGCTCATCAGAAGGACTGCCGAAAGGCGTCTCTACCTTGAGCCTTTGTCTATCTTGCAACTCTGCTATATCATACAGCCCGCTGCCTCCGATAATTCCTATTTTCGGCATCTTAGCTCTCCCTACTCATCCTTTTGATAACTCTCCAGCCCGTCTCTTAGCTGCCTCAGCCGCCTCCTCCCACGAGCCACCTTTAACTAAAACCTTCAGCGCTGCTTCAGTAGTCCCCCCCTTAGAGGTAATTTGTTTTCTTAATTCAACTGGAGACGCTATAGATAACGCTGCCAATTGTAGACTTGAACCAGTAGTGCTTGAGGCGAAATCTACAGCCGTTTGAGAATCAAAACCAACTCTTTCCGCAGCCTTTGTTAAGCGCTGAATATATTCTTGCTCAATTGGCTTAGGGACATTTAAGGGATCAATTTTTCTAACCTCCATATCATAATAAATATAGGCAGGTCCACTTCCGGAAATAGCAGTCGCTGCATCAATCATCTGCTCCTTCATAATCCAGGTTTTACCTATATGATTAAATAATTCCTGAACAAAACCCATATCCTCATCTCTGGCATTCTTGCCTTTAGATAAAACTGACTCTGCCTTTCCTATCTTTGCGCCTATATTCGGCATAACCCTGATGACCCTTGCCCTTCCCAAAAGCTTCTCAATGTAACCGGTAGTGATACCCGCAGCAATAGAAATAGCCAGCTTACCTCCGACAGACTCTTTTATTTGCACCAATAGTGCCTCAAAGTCCTGCGGCTTAACTGCTAATATTATCGTACCTACCCTGTTGACTAAATCTATCGCGCTGTCTGCTGTCTTTATATCCTGCAGGTTGCTGGTTTTACTCTTGTCCTTATCAAATGCCAGGATTTGATATTTGGATTTGAGCAGCTCGCCGATAGCCGAGCCCATATTGCCATAACCGATAATCCCAATCGCACTGCCGTTCATTGCGTCTTTTTGCATAGTTTCTTATTGTAATAGATAAAAGGTGCGGGGTCAATTAAAAAAGCGGCGGCTGTATCGCCTAGAAATATTCCTGGTATATCTCCCTGACCTTCTCAGGAATACCGCAGAGGAGGCTGCGTAAATCACGTCTTGACAGGCTGGTTTTCTTGTAAGATAACCTGGCGGAATCGATCAGCAGGCCGAAACAGGCCAGATAATTCAAAGTCGGCTCCCCGGAAAAAACACTATGGCGCATTAAAGAGGCGGCTAAGAGGGGATTTCCGACTTTTGCAATCTTGACCGGTATGCCGATTGCCACCTCAAGCAATTCCAGGAAACCTTCTAAACAGGCTGTTCTTCCGCTGACGTAAAGAGTTGTTTTTGGTGCACAGGCAGAGGAAGACATTGCCAAAAGCTGAGGCCTGATAGTTTCCCGGATGGCTTCGGCAATACCGGCACAGGCCCGAGTGAGAATCTGAATAACCGAGTTCTGACTCAGGGTAATATAACCACTGCCCCTTTTGACAATTATCTCTTTATCCTTGATTTCACGGTTGTCCTGAACAACGCGGCCGTATGAAATTTTCACTTCCTGGGCTAGGGAATATGGAAGATCAAGCTCTTTAGAGAGGCTGAGAGTCAAATTATCACCCCCGTAGCTGATTGTCTGATAATGCACCAGCCCCCTGTCGCTGAATATGGCTATCTGGGTAAGGTCTTTGCCTATGTCGCAAAGGATATTTATGCCCTGCATTGCTCTGGTATCAAACAAGGCCTGGCCTACGGCCAATCCTGAGAGGGTTATCTCGTTGAGTCTGACACCGAGCCGGTTAACCACTTCTACCAGCGCATTAATATACGATACCCTGGCGCAAATAAGGTACAAATCGACCTTTAACTGATGGCCGTATAAACCGAGTGGCTCGGTAACCTCATTCTCATTATCTATGCTATAACTTAAGGGCTGTGCGTGAAGTATGTCGTCTTCCATACAGGAACCCAGAATTCGCGCCTGCTGGATGACGTTGTGAATATGCGCTTTGGTTACGGACTTGTTACCGCGCTCGGCCAGGGCTATGACTGCCTGACTGTGTTTGGCAATTATGTTCTGGCTGGTGATGGCTAAGGAAACTGCCCTGGTTTTCACTCCGGATTTGCTTTTCAGATTCTTTAAAAGCTGAGCAAGCGAGGCCGTCAGTGCAGGAATATCCTGCAGCTGTCCCTGGCTTGCCCATACTGCTTCTATAGAGTCCCACCAGACCCGCAAGAGCTCTGTGCCTTTAAAGCACCCCAAACAGGCGGCAATTTTGCTTGAGCCGATATCAATCCCGCATATATATCTCATTGCTCAATGAGCCCACAACTTAGATTCAGCAAGTTGTCTGGGCGAATTGGCCCCGACAGCAACAAGAAAATTTAGTTATAAATTTTCGAAGTGTTTTGCTGTTGGGGTAGTTATGTCCTCACTTATACTTGATTACAGGCTCCCTGAACCGTAAATCAATATATTCTATTTTTTCTAAACCAGAATCTATTTCACTGACCAGCTTCTCTAATACCGATAAGCGCTTATTTGCAAAATCAACGATTCCCAGATTTATCTTACAGCCGGCTGCGGTAAATAAAAAAACATCATTGGCGTTCTCCAAATCAATCCTTTTTATTGCGACTTTTTCTGACAACTCGGAATCCTTATTAAAATTGTTGATAAATCCCAGAATAGCCATCAGCGAGCCTTCGTTGTATTTTACCCCCGAACGCGGATTAAATATCCTGGACTGAAGACCCGTGATTAACGGCAATTGCAGATCGCCGTTTTCCTGACTGCTCATGCTGAATAATTCCCCTTCTTCATCAAGATAAAAATCAGCGTTGGCCAGCTCAAGCCTGGCGACTGCCCGGCGCTTTTGAAAATCAACCGCAATCCTATCGGGCAAGAACGCCTTTAAGATTATCCTCTTATAATCTGGATACATGCGGTGCAGCCTCTTGGCTTCTTTCTGCAGGTTGCCTTTGAATATTACTTTAAATATATTCTGCCCGCTAAAATAGGGGGAATCCTTAATTTTGAAATAGTCTGAGGTGGTTAAATAGCGTACGCAGAGAAACAAAATAAAAAGAACGCAGGCCGAACACAAAAGCACGATTGAAATTATCTTGCCTGGAATCCGTAGTTTTCTTTTCTTTATCTTATTCCTTGGCTGAGCGCTCATAGGCTAAACGTAGAATAAACACGCATAGGTTAACAAAATCCATGCCCGCCGCCTTTGCTGCCTTGGGCAGGAGGCTGGTCATGGTCAGGCCGGGTATGGAATTAACCTCTAAAACAAAGGGCTTATTATCGGGATTAAGCCTCATATCCACGCGGGAAAACCCCCAACAACCTAAAAACTTATGCGCGCAGTGAGCGACATCCTGGACCCGGGACGTCACCTGAACCGGTAAATCAGCCGGTACCGCGTAATTGCTTTGACCTGCCTTATATTTTGCTTCATAATCATAAAATCTTTTTTTCGGTATAATCTCGACTACCGGCAGCGGTGAATCCCCCAGTATGCCCACGGTAATTTCTTTTCCTGGTATATATTCTTCGATAATAATTTCTTCATCGAAACCCACGGCATACTCGATTGCGGACTTCAGCTCTTCCTGTCCTTCTATAATAGACAATCCGATGCTTGAGCCCTGACGACAGGGCTTGACTACCAATGGAGGAGATAAATGTCCGCTAATCTCAAAGGCAAACCTTAAATCATCTCTTGCGCAAAGACTGACATAATCTGGAACAGGCAATCCCTGTTCTTGAAAAATACGGCGGGAGGCAATCTTATCCATTGCCAGGCGCGAGGCAGCAGGGTCAGAGCCGCTATAAGGAATATTCATCTCTTCCAGCAGGGCTTGAACCTGACCGTCTTCGCCAAAACGCCCGTGAAGGGCAATGAAGGCGATATCTATGCCGGACTGTTGAATAAGCCGGAGGTTCTCCTGCCGACTGTCAGTGAGTATGTCAAGAGCCACTATATCCGGAGTCAGAGATTTCAAAGATTCGTATACGGCTTTGCCCGAAGCAAGGCTGATCTCGCGCTCGCTGGAGGGGCCGCCCATTAAAACCCCGATCCTGCCGAAACTGCTTAAATCTGTTTCCATATCTTTACTTCCGGTTTTAAATTTAAATTAAATTTCTTCCTCACCCTTCTGGTTATGTATTCGGCTAATTTCAAAACATCGCTTGAGCTTGCCTTGCCTTTATTGATAATGAAATTGGCATGCTTTAGAGATACTGCCGCGTCTCTAAACGAGCAGCCCTTCAGGCCTGCGCGTTCAATAAAATAAGCGGCTGATTTCGAACCAGGGTTTTTAAAAAAACAACCGGCAGAAGGATATCTGTAATCCTGAACCTCCCAGCGATAATCTAAATAATTTTTGATAAATTTGGCGATTGCCATTTTATTTTTTTTCTTAAGTTTAAAACTGACATTGAGGATAATATAGCGCTTGAGATTGGAATCGCGGTAAATAAAACGTGTATCTTTCTTAAGCAGCGCTTTAATCCTGCCGTACCTATCCATAACGGTCACATCTATCAACCTGTCCCCGATATTGCCGGAATTCATGATTAAGGCTCCCCCCACTGTGCCAGGAATGCCTGCCAGCAATTCAAATCCGGAAAGACCAGCCTGCTGGGTACGCCTCACCAGCCTAGAGAGGCTTGCGCCTGCCCCCGCGCTAACCAGGCGCCGTCTAATCGTAATTTTCTTAAAATAAGGGGAATTTAACTTCACCACTATTCCCTTTAGTTTTTTATCTGCAATCAATATATTGCTTCCTGCTCCGATAATCCTGAGAGGCAGTTTTTTCGTACGGGCAAAGTTTACCAGATTTTGCAAGTCAGGAGCTCTTGCCGGCTCAGCCCACAATTGAGCATGCCCGCCGATCTTAAAGCTGGTATGCCTTGCTAGATGCTCGTCTGCCTTTAAGGTTCCCCTTATCTTTAAGCACTTTTGCCAATTCATCGCTTATTTTGGTAATATCTCCCGCTCCCAAAAACAGGACTATGTCTTGCGGCTTTAAAATACTCAGGGTAAAATCCAGAATATCATCTTTAGCCAGGAATTTAGCCTGTTGGTGCTTTTGCGGAATAAGCCTCTCATATATAGAATAACCGCTCACCCCGGGGATTTCAGTTTCCCCTGCAGGATAAATATCCGTGATCACCACGTAATCGGCCAGAGTAAAACATCCGGCAAAGTCATCCAGGAGAAATTTTGTGCGTGTATAACGGTGGGGCTGGAATATAACCAGCAAGCGCCTGGGATTAAGCAGCTTCACCGCTTCCAGTGTTGCCTTTATCTCGGCAGGATGATGCCCGTAGTCGTCTAAAACTAAAACCTCCGCAGAGCGGAATTTTTCCTCCAGTCTTCTTCTAGTGCCTTTATAATTAAAAAGTGCTGCCTTGATAGTCTCTGCATCTATCTCCAACTCCGCTGCCAAAGCAATAACCGCAAGTGCATTGAGAATATTATGATTGCCTCCTAGGCAAAGCTTGAAATGCCCGAAAAATTTTTGCTTCCGGAGGCAATCAAATTCAGAAGTCAATCCCTGCAGCCTGATATTGCTTGCAGAAACATCGGCTGTTAACCCCAACCCGAAATAAACAACCTTTTGCCTGTAGCCTTTTAATATACCCCGCAGGTAAGGATCATCCTGCCAACAGAATAAAATACCCCCCGGTTTTGTCTGCTCTATAAAAGTGCGGAATGCTGTCTGAATTGCGCTAAAATCTCGGTAATAATCCATGTGCTCGTAATCGATATTGGTAATCAGCGAGTAATCCGGATGATAGCATAAAAAAGAACCGTCGGATTCGTCTGCCTCTGCTACAAAATACCTGCCCTCTCCTGTCAAGGCATTGCCTCCCAGGTTCATCAAGATACCCCCTACCGCAGCAGTGGGGAACAACCTTGCCTCAGATAAAAGATAGGATGCAAGGGAAGCGGTTGTGGTTTTTCCGTGCATACCGGTTACAGTAATTACGGTTTTATCCTGCATAAGCAGGCTAAGTATTTCGGCGCGCTTCATCAAGCGCATTCCCCTTCGCTTCGCCTCCTGAATTTCGGGATTGCTTTCGCCTACCGCAGAAGAATAGGCAACCGTATCAACCTGCTCTAAATGCCCGGCATCATGCCCTATCCATACGCGAATACCTAAACTTTTAAGCTGCGCGGTCAGCTCGTTCTGTTTTAAATCGCAACCGCTTACTTTCCAGCCTTGCTTCAGTAACAGCTGGGCGATTGCGCTCATACCGATACCGCCGATGCCGATTAGATGGATATGTTTAATCATTTAACACCAAACCTGCCAAAGACTCGCTGGCCCCCGGCCGATGAAGCCTTGATATATTCCTACCCATTGACTCCCGCAGCTCGGGGCGATGAAATAATTCCAGGACTTTATCCCTCAGGAATTCCGGGTAAAGGTCCTTTTCCTCAATCAGGATTGCCGCATTGTTCTTTGCGACATAAGCGGCGTTTTGTATCTGGTGCCCGTGCGCATAGAGATAAGGTATGAGGATAAGCGGCAGGCCGAAACTGGCAACCTCGCTGATTGTGACTGCTCCCGCGCGGGAAATAACCATATCAGCTGCCGAGTAAGCATTTTCCATTGCGCCAAAAAATGAAAAGGCCCTTGCGCTTATGCCTGCATCCCCATAGCCGTTCTTAAGCCATAAATAATCTTTCTCTCCGCAGAGATGGATAACCTGAAACTCTGATTTGCGTTCCAGCAAACTGACTGCCTGAAAAAATACGCTGTTTATTTTATGTGCCCCCTGACTGCCCCCCATTACCAGAATGGTAAATTTTCCGGAAGATAAGCCCAAGAAATCACAAGCCGCGGCCTTATTCAGCTGGATTAAATCCTGCCTTAAGGGATTTCCGGTTAAGGCCACCTTGGAAGAATTAACTCCGAAATAATCCTTTGTTCCGGAAAAGCCGACTGCCACCTTGTCCGAGATATAGGCAAGTATGCGGTTGGCGCGTCCTGGCATAACATTCTGTTCATGAATTATTGTCTTAATTCTAAAAACCCGGGCAAAGAATACAAGAAAAAAGCTTGCGTATCCCCCAAAGCCGACAACGACATCCGGCCTGATCGCAATAATAACCCTGAGACTCTGGAAAACTCCCTTGAATAATTTTAATACAACTACTACGCTCTGTAAATCTAATTTAAATCTCAACGGAGTAAGCGCAAGGTAAACACGCCTGAACTCATCGCCAACGATTGAATCCGAGGCCTCCCTTTTATCTAATGCCAGGAGTATATCGGCGCCTGCCTGTATCTTTGTTAAAGAGCGATATAAACTGACTCCCGGAAAGATATGGCCTCCCGTGCCGCCGCAGGCGATGATTATTTTCATAATACCTCTGAGCTTCTGGAGATATTCAAAACCAGAGCTATGCTGAGCATGTCAAAAATCAAGGCAGTGCCGCCGTAACTGATAAAGGGAAGCGGTAGGCCCTTAGTGGGCAATATTCCGCAAACCACCGCAATGTTAATAAAGGCTCTTAGCAGCACGGAAAGAATCAGCCCCAGGCCCAAATAATAACCAAAGGGATCGGGGCAATTTTTAATCGCCTTTAAGCCGCAGATTAAAAGAAGCACAAACAGGATAATCACTCCCGCTATGCCAAAAAACCCTAATTCCTCACCGATAATGGAAAAGATAAAATCAGTATGCGCTGCTGGCAGGAAAAAGAGTTTTTGGCGGCTCACTCCCAATCCCAGCCCAAAAAAACCTCCGGAACCCAGGGCAATCTGCGATTGGATAATTTGGAATCCGCTACCCTGCGGGTCTGCCCAGGGATTCAAAAAAGCCAGTATGCGCATTCTCCGGTAAGGAACGCTGAATATCATTATATAAAGCAAGGGGAGCGAAGCAAGTAAAGTATACACTAGATACGAAACCGGCGTGCCGCCGATATAAAGCAGCAGCGCAGCCACAATGAATATCGCTAAGGCAGTTCCTAAATCCGGCTGGATTACGATCATCCCGCAGGTTAAACTGAGGATTAACATTACCGGCAGGAAACCCTGAATAAAATTTCCCATTAAATTTTGTTTGCGCCGGATAAAATCAGCCACATAGACGATTAAGACTATATTTGCCATCTGTGCGGGCTGAAAACTAAACCTGCCGAGCCTGAACCAGCGCTGCGCGCCTCCGGCAGAATGCCCTATACCAGGAATCAGCACCAGTACAAGCAAAAACAGGGTAAGCAGTAACAGCGGCTTGGCAAATTTCTTAATTATTTTATAGTCAATAAACAGGGTAAAGACGAAAAACAGACTCCCGATAAATAAAAAAAACAGGTGTTTTTTCAGGAAAAACATACCGCTGTCAAATTTCTCCTGTGCGTAAATGCTCGATGCGCTGTAAATCATTACCAGCCCTATACAGATCAAGATAACCGTAATCACCAGGATATTGATTCTTATCTGTCGCATTTTGCGGACAATTCCCTGACTGCCTGCCTGAACACCTCGCCCCTGTGTTCGTAATTCTCGAACATATCGAAACTTGCGCACATCGGAGAAAGAAGAATGCAATCGCCTTCCTGCGATTGACTAAAGGCAGATTCAACCGCTGACTTTAAATCAGGGGCTTCGCTAACCGGAATTTTTTTATTAAAAACCTCTCTGATTTTATCCTTTGCCTGCCCCAGGACAATCAAAGACCTTACCCTGCTTGTAATCAAATCTGTGAAATTAGAGAAATCAAACCCCTTATCTTTGCCTCCGGCAATCAGGATAACTGGCCCTGCGATATTCTTCAGGGCAAAGGCAGTGGCCTCCGGGTTGGTAGCCTTGGAATCGTTGACGAATTCTCTGTTTTTTAATTGCGCTACCTTTTCCAAGCGGTGCGGCAGGCCTTGGAAGCTTTGCAAAACCTCATCACAGAGATGCTTCTCTATACCCAGAATATTCGCAATTGTTTTCACGGCGGAAAAGTTAAGGTTTGCCTCAATGCTGCTGTCAAAATAAACGACCCTGGATTTTGCTTTAGAAGCCAGGGTCCTGAGCACAGGGTCTTCGCGGTTTAAGAGCAGATAGTCTGATTCATCCTGGTTCATAAATATGCGAGCCTTTGCAGAGAGGTATTCGGATAAATCCCGGTATCTGTCTAAATGGTCCGGGGTAAGGTTTAAGATTGCTGCAATCTTAGGCTTAAAGCTCCTGATCGTTTCCAATTGGAAAGAGCTCACTTCCAGGGAAACGAAATCTCCCGCCTGCATCTGGTGGACTTGCGAGGAAAAGGGGGTCCCGATATTGCCCAGGACAAACACCTTCTTACCCGCTGCCTCTAAAACACGTCCGGCTAAAATAGTGGTAGTAGTCTTGCCATTGGTTCCGGTAATTGCAATTATCTGCGCCGGACAAAGAATCCCGGCGCATTCAATTTCGCTGATTACCGGTACGCCGCACTCTTTTGCCCAGATAAGAGGTTTGCTGTCAGCGTCTACCCCGGGGCTTACGACAATTAAATCCCTGCCCCTGATAAACCCTCGTGTATGCCTGCCCAGTTCCTGTTTGATCGAATCAGGCAATTGGGCCGAAAAACCTAGAGTCTGGGAATCCCTTTTTTTATCGCTAACGCTGACCAGGGCTCCCAGGTTATATAGAAGTTGTGCGCAGGCAAAGCCGCTCCGTGCCAAACCGATTACGGTAACATTCTTATTTTTGAAATATTCCTGGTTAACCATTGCCCCACTTATCTTACCTTCAGGGTAATCAACGCCATCAGGGCCAAAAACGCGGCAATTATCCAGAAGCGTACAATTACTTTGGACTCCTGCCAGCCGACGAACTGCAAATGATGATGCAGCGGAGCAATCTTGAAAATGCGTTTTTTGCGCAAGCGGAAAGAACCTATCTGCAGGATTACCGATATTGCCTCGATAACAAATATCCCCCCGACAATCGCTAAGAGTAGCTCCTTCTTTATCAGTATTGCAACTGTTCCCAGGACCCCGCCTAAAGGCAGAGAGCCTACATCTCCCATGAATATAGACGCGGGGTAACAATTAAACCAGAGAAATCCAAGACCAGCGCCAAAAATACTTGCGCAAAAAATAGTCAATTCTCCGCTACCCTCAAGATAGGGAATCAGTAGGTACTGGCTGAAATTCATGTGTCCGGAGATGTAGCTTAAGACGCTGAAGCTTAAGGCTACCATAATCACAATACCGATAGCCAGCCCATCTAGGCCGTCTGTCAGGTTTACGGCGTTAGAAGAACCGCAGATTACCAACAACACAAAAAGAATATAGAATATCCCGAGTCCGAGGTGCATCTGTTTCAGGAAAGGCACGTCCAGGTCAGTAGAAAATTCGGGGCTTAAATACAAGAATATGCCTATTAACAGCCCGAGGCTAATCTGGCTGATAAGTTTTGCCCTGATCTCCAGGCCCTTAGACTGTTTCTTGGTCTGTTTAATATAATCGTCAATAAAACCGGTTATTCCCAGCCAAAGCAGCACAAAAAGACAAATCAGGATATAGCGATTGGTGATATCCGCCCAGAGAAGATTAGAAATCAGAATTGCTGCCAGAATCAGTATCCCGCCCATGGTAGGCGTTCCCTGCTTTGCCTGATGCAGGTTATAAAATTGTTCGCTTGCCTCTTTTCTTATATTTTCTCCGATTCTTGCCAGTTTTAATCTGCGGATCAGTACGGGGAAAAATACCAGGCTGATCAGGAAAGCGGTAAAGGCAGCCATCGCAGCACGGAAGGTAATATAACGGAATATGTTAAAGCCGAAAAATATATCTCTTAGGGGATATAATAAATGATAGAGCATATTAGCTTATTGCGTTTTAAAAACCTCTTCCATCTTCATTAGACGCGAGCCTTTGACTAAAACTAAATCGCGGCATTGCGGCTTAATCCTCTTAAAAAGCAAATCACCTGCCCGACGCGAATCCCGGCAGCTATAAACACACTCCCTGCTCAAACCAAGCCTTACTGCCCAATCAGCGGCAATCTGAGCAAGCCTGCCCACTCCGATAAAGGCATCACAGGTTTGCGCTATTTGAATGCCGGCATTGCGATGGAATCTTTCGGCTGAACTGCCCAATTCCAGCATATCACCCATTATAAAGATCTTCCTGCCCTGCACCCTGGATTCCCGCAAAACCCTGAGCGCCTCGCATAAAGAAGCGGGATTGGAATTATAAGTATCATCTATAAAAAATACCTCTTTTCGCCTGATCAACTTCATCCTTCCCGCAGGAAAGCTAAACTGTGCAAGACGGCTCCTGATGGGCTGCCAGCCCCAGCCCAGCATGCGCACGACGGCAATCGCAGCCAGCGCATTGTAAACGTTCGCCCGGCCTGGCGTATTCAATCTAATCCTCTGCCGATAATCTGAATTTACAATAAACTCTATGCCTCCTCTTGTAGCTTGTTTTACTGCCCTGGCGCGAAAGTCCGATACATTGTTTATGCCATAGGTTACGACAAATGACCTGCGGCTCTTTCTTAATCTTGCCAGCATTGGCTCATCTGCGTTCAGGATAGCTATCCCGGGAGCCCGCAGACTCCTTAACAGGCTTGTCTTTTCTTCGTATACCCCGGATAGATTACCAAAATGCTCTAAATGTGCCGGACCGATATTGGTAATAATTCCGAAATTGGGCCGGACGATATCTGCCAGATAGGCAATCTCTCCGAAATGGTTAGTTCCCAATTCCATTACAGCAACCTCGTGGGAAGAGTTCAATTGCAATAAGGCCAGGGGAACTCCGATATCGTTATTCTGCGTGCCGGGGTTAACCAGGACTTTGCTACGGCTGGATAAAATCCAGGCCAGCATATCCTTGGTGGTTGTCTTGCCGTTACTTCCGGTAACCGCAATAACCGGAATATCAAACCTCTTACGGTGGAATCTTGCCAGATCCGCAAGCGCACGTCGCGTATCAGCAACCCTGATATAAGCGGTCTTTGCACGGTTTACACACTTGGGCGAGGGCATAGAACCGATTACCGCCTTTGCCCCCTTGCGTATCGCTGCTTGGATAAAATCATGCCCGTTGAAGCGATTTCCTTTTATGGCAACAAAAAGCCGATTGTTTTTCATCCTGCGCGAATCTATGCACACGCCCTGTATTTCCAACTGGGGCGTTCCGGAGAAATACAACCTGCCGCCAACCGCCTTTTTTATTTCTTCAATCCCAAACATTCTCGCACCGCTTCCCGGTCATCAAAATGAACTACCCTGTCTTTGAAAACCTGGTAATGCTCATGCCCTTTACCGGCAATCAATATTATATCATTATTGCCTGCCAGTGATAAGGCTTCTTTTATCGCTTCTCGTCGCTTGGGGACTGCCCTGTAATTTTTTCCTTCTATTCCCGCGATGATATCCTTGATGATTTCCTTAGGGTCTTCATTACGCGGGTTGTCGCTGGTAATAATCGCCAGGTCGGCTAGACTGGTAACAGCCCTGCCCATTTTGGGCCTTTTGGTTTTATCGCGACTTCCTCCGCAGCCAAAGACTACCAAGAGGCGACCTTTACATAAAGGCCGCAGGCTGCTGATTACGTTAATTAAAGCATCCTCGGTGTGGGCATAATCAATAAAGACAGTGAAGCCCTTTTTTGTGGTGACTTTCTCTAATCTTCCGGGCACACCTCTGAATTCTCCAACCGCCTTTGCGATAATCTGCGGGCCGATTCCCTGAACTAGCGAAAAGGCAGCTGCTGCCAGAATATTATAAAGGTTGTGCCTTCCAATCAGTCGGGTAGCAATCTTGACCTGGGCCTGCTTGAGAGGAAAATTCTTTTTTATCCTGTTGGAAAGCCGCAGCGAAAATTCCGTTCCCTTTAGGTTGAAACACGCATGCCGGCAGGAGACATCTGCGCGTTTGTTGAGAATTCCGTAAGTAACTACTCTGGCCCTGGTTGACTTAATCAAATCCCCGGCCCGGGCATCATCCAGATTCACAACCGCAAAACTGTTCTTTTCCAGGCCGCGGAATAATCTGCTTTTGGCGAAAAAATACGAATTTAAATCACGATGATAATCTAGGTGATCCTGGGTTAGATTGGTAAATATTGCGGAAGAAAATTTTACTGATTCGACCCTTTGCTGGTCAAGGGCATGCGAGGATACCTCGGTTATCACGTAATCAACCTTTGCCTTGCGCATCCTGGCGAGTAAGGGCTGCAAGAGCTCAGCCGCAGGGGTAGTATTATCTGCCTTCAACACCCTTTGTTTAAACCGGTAATTGATTGTCCCGATTACCGCCGGATTAAAATGGGCATATTTTAATATAGCCTCAATCAGGTAGGAAACCGTGGTCTTGCCGTTTGTTCCGGTAATGCCGACTACCTTCAAATTAAGCGAAGGCTGTCCGTGGAAATGGTTTAATAATTCAGCCAGCGCCCGGCGCGTGTCGCCAGTCTTGATATAGGTAATTTTTCTTTGCACTGCCGGACGCTGACTTGGGATTTCACAGATAATGACCTTTGCCCCTTTTCTAATTGCCTCTGGAATAAATTTATGCCCGTCAAAAGAACTGCCGCAAACCGCCACAAAGACAAAGCCGGGCCGAACCCTTCTGGAATCAGAAGTAATTCCCTTAACCTGGAAATTTCCTGCGTTATCAGGAAAACAAAGCCCTGCGGATTTAATCAGTTCTTTTAACAGCATCTTTAATCAATGTACGGTTTACGGAGAGCTTTAAAAAAGCGGCGTTAATTTATCTGTGAATTAACCAAGAGGCTTACGGACGCTCTGCTGCGTAAGTCTCGGCTTGCTTTGGGACTTCCGGTAATTCCTGCGTCTCCAGGTATTTTAATGCATTGGCGCAAATATTCTTAAAAGCCGGAGCACAAACCACCCCGCCGAAATAAACCGGACGCGGTTCGTCTATGCTTATAACTACGGCGATTTTTGGATTATCCGCAGGGGCAAAACCGATAAAGGAAGCGATAAACTTACTATGCGAATAACGGCCGTTGGGTTCAAGCTTCTGTGCTGTTCCTGTCTTGCCTGCCAGGCGCAAGCCCTTAATCTGCGCTAATTTTCCGGTTCCGCTCTCGACCACGCCAGTAAGTATTTCGGTAATCCTAAAAGCGGTATGAGGAGAAATAACCCAGGATAAAAGTTGAGGAGAAAACTCTTGAATCGTCGAGCCGTATTCATCCCTGATTTCCTTTACTACATAAGGCTGCATTAGCCTGCCCTGATTAGCGATTACCGATATGGCGCTGGCTAACTGCAAAACCGTAACCCCAATCTCCTGGCCGATCGGGATTGCGCCGATTGATAGGGCTGACCAGGATCCCGGAGGCTTAATCATGCCGGGTATCTCTCCGTATAAATCTATGTTCAATCTTTCTCCGAAGCCAAATCTTTTGATATACTTGTACAACAAATCTTGGCCGATTCCCTGGGCAATCTTGGTTGTGCCGATATTGCTGGATTTCTCAATTACCTCCCTGAAGGTTAACCAGCCGTGCGGCCGGTGGTCATGAAGGGTATGGCTGGATACCCGGTATGCGCCGTTCTCGCAGAACAATCTATCCTGCTCATCCGCACCCCCTTCCTCTAAGGCAGCTGAAGCGGTGATAATCTTGAATACAGAACCCGGCTCGAATAAATCAGCTATCGCACGGTTACGCCTTACCTCAACAGCAGTCTGAGACGTCTTATTTAAATCAAAGGTCGGCCGATTGGCTAAAGCGAGTATCTCTGCGGTTTGGGGATTCATTACGATAATGCTTCCCCCGTGAGGATGAAACTCCTTGACTATCCGGTCGAGCTCATTTTCAACGATAAACTGGATTACTTCGTCAATGGTCAAAACCAGGTTATAACCGTTGCTGGGTAAGACCAGCTTTTCCCATAGCCCCAACCTCTCCTGGCGTGCATCACGCAACATCACGCCCCAGCCGCTGGTTCCGGCAAGATGCTTGTCATAAAACAGCTCAACACCCTCCAATCCCTTATTATCCAACCCCGCAAACCCTATCAGGTGGCTGGCAATATGAAGATTGGGGTAACTCCTTTTGCTCTCCTTGATAAAATACAGCCCGGGAAGGCGAAGGTCCTTAATCGCATCGACAGCCTGCTCAGGCAGCTTTCTTGCCAGCCAGACAAAGCCCTTGTGAGAATTAAGCCTTGTTTCCAGATAAGATTTTTCTGCATTGAGAATGCCAAGCAGGGAATTGATTGTCCGCTCTTTGTCTTGGACCTCCCAGGGAACCGCATAAAGCGATTCTGAAGGCAAGTTTATTGCCAGAGGCCTTAAATTACGGTCAAAGATAGTGCCGCGCTTTGGCTCCAGGCGAATGAAGAGATTCTGCTGCTTACGGGCAAGCTGTACAAGGTACTTATTGCGAAAACATTGGATAAAGAAAAGCTGGGTGAGACTAATTAAAAAGGCTATAAAAAGTATAAAAAAAACTTTCCTGCGCCGGCGGATATAGATATGTATTTGCACGATTTCCTACCGCGGCTTGACTTGCGTGGCCTCAGCCTGTGATTTTAATCCGAAAAGATTAGTTAATAAGCTGCGTTCTGTCGCTTCTGCCTGTTGTTTATCGCTGGGGGATTGCCGTACGGATGAGAAACTCACCAGATTCTCCCTGCCCGGCCATTCAAAATCTCCATCCTGCCAAAACTCTTGCATAGAAACCAGGGACATCTGACGGTCCAGGTTATAACCGAGGCGATTATTTTTATCCTGCAGGGTTTCCAACAGCGCCAGACTCTCTTGCTCCTGGTAAGCAAGATGGATAATCTTGCTTTCCTGGTAGACATAAACCAGGGCGAGTAGAGTAACCGCTAAAATTATGCTGAAAAATTTTGTCAGGCTCATGGTTTACAGCCTTTCGGCAATTCTCAATTTAGCGCTGCGCGAAGAAGGGTTAGCGGCACGCTCCTCCTGCGAAGGGCGCAGGGGCTTGGGCGTGATAATCTTCAGCCTGCCCTCAGAGCGGGCAGAGCGAAAATTTATCTTCACAATCCTGTCTTCCAGGGAATGGAAAGAGATTACGGCAATAGTCCCTCCTGCCTTAAGTGAATCCACCCCTTTTCTGACTCCCTCCTCCAAGGCCTCCAGCTCCCTGTTAACCGCAATCCTGATAGCCTGAAAGGTGCGCGTAGCAGGATGAATGTGCGTATACCTGTAGTGATGCGGGACTGCCTTCATGATTATATCAGTAACCTGGGAGGTGCTTTTAATCGGCGCCCTTTGCCTTTCCCTTACCAGCAAATGTGCAATACGGTTGTGAAATCTCTCCTGCCCGAATGACCAAAGCAGAGATGAAATTTCCTCTTCGTTAAGGTTATTGATTAAATCGTAAGCCTGGATGAAGCTATCCCTGTCCATACGCATATCCAGGGGGCCGTCTAACTGGAAGCTAAACCCCCGTTCGGGATCCGATAATTGCACGGAGGATACGCCCAGGTCGAAGATTACCGCGTCCGCTTTGTCTGCTCCGGCCATTGACAAAATCTTTTCCATGTCGCGAAAATTACCGTGCACCAGATTGACTGCCTCTTTGAAACCGCTGAGCCTTTCTTTGGCTATATTCAGTGAATCACGGTCGCGGTCTATCCCGATAAGTCTTCCTCCGGGCAAAATCCGCTCTAATATCTTGATGCTGTGCCCTGCGCATCCTATAGTAGCATCTACAACCGTCATCCCGCGAGTCAATTTTAAATGTTCTAAAATTTCATTACACATAACTGGTTTATGTAATTCGCTTTTCGGCATAACATTAAATATCCATAAGCTGTTCGGCAATCTGTTCAAAAACCGGCTGGCTGTTTCCATAGAACTCCTGCCATCTTTCTTTAGACCATATTTCAATGCGGTTGGATACGCCGACAATCATCACATCCCTTTTTATCCCGGCAAAATCTTTTAAGAACTGGGGGACAAGTATCCTGCCCTGCTTATCGCTGATTATCTCAACCGCTCCCGAGAAATAAAGACGGTTGAAGGTACGCGACTGCTGCTTGGTTATGGGAAGATTCTTAAACTTCTGTTCCTGGTTGCTCCACTCCTCTTCAGAGAACATAAAGAGACAACCGTCCAAGCCGCGGGTAATAAAAAACTTATCCACAAAATTATTCTTGGCTGATTCGCGGAACTTGGCTGGAAGGATAAGCCTGCCCTTGCGATCTATAGTATGGTAATATTCTCCGTAAAACATTAATCCACTTTACTCCACTTTAACCCACTTTATAGACAAGTATAAATAGATTTCTTTTTTTTGTCAAGAATAAATTTATCTATTTTTTAGGGATACAACTTATTGGGGTGTGCTTTGATTATAAACGCAAGGTTTTGTGGCAATTGAGGATATCAATTTTCATCTGGCGGGTTAATGCCTGGACCGAACTGAACTTTTTCCCTGCACGCAGCCTCTTGACGAACTCTATCTGTATCCTGCGCCCGTAAAGATTATCATCAAAATCAAAAATGTGCACCTCCACAGATAAATGTTCTTTTCTACGTTTGGCTTTGTTAATCTGCGCAAAGGTAGGCCTGTTCCCGATATAGCAGGCTCCCCCGAAAACCCTTTGACCCATCCTTACCCTTACTGTATACACTCCAAAGGGCGGAAGAGTCTCGTGGTCTGGATTGATGTTGGCGGTGGGATATCCCAGGGCCCTGCCTTGGGCACGTCCGGCGGTTACTCTGCCGAAGATGCTCACCGGCCTGCCCAATAATTGCTCTGCCAAGGAGAACTGGCCCTTTCTAATCAACTCGCGGATATGGCTGCTGCTTATCGGCACTCCGTTACGGCTCAAGACGCCCTGCGCCCTTAACTGAAACTTCGCCTTCCTGGAATAATCCCTTAACATCTTCCAGTTACCCCTGGCATGCCTGCCAAAAGTGAAGTTCCTTCCGACTAAGACCATTGCCGGATTTATCCGCTTGAGCAAAATCTCTTCCAGAAACTGTTCTGCATTGATTCTGCGGAAAGCAGAACTAAAAGCGATAACCAGGCATAAATCCACGCCTGCCTCTTGCAGCAACTTTAAACGATGGGATAATGAATACAGGCTGCTCTCTTTTTGCGGGTGGGGGGAAAATGTAACTACCAGACTGGGTGCCTTACGCCTTTGCGCGGCTTTGGTTAAAGCCTTGATTATTTTCTGGTGGCCGCGGTGTAGACCGTCGAAAACCCCCATTGCAACCACAGGCTTAATCTTGCTCTTTTTAAAACGGGTAAGGCCGTAAAAAACTTTCATCTACTTTTGAAAGGGGAAGGGCACCGGCAATATTAAACGGACCTATACTCTCTCTCTGTATCTCGGAAATATGCCCTACACAGTTTAAATCCCGTGCAATATCCTCAGCTAACTGCCGCACATAGGTGCCTTTGGAACATTGAAGGTAAAACTTTATACACGGAGGTTTAAACTCCAGTAATTTCAGTTTTCGAATTGTTATCTGGCGCGGCTTACGGTTAACCTCAATGCCGCGGCGGGCCAATGAATATAACCTCTTACCTTTATGCTTGAGCGCCGAAACCATCGGCGGAACCTGCAAACCCTCTCCTATGCGGGATTGGAAAACCGCCCTGACTTTTTCTTCGGTAACCTCACTGTAATCCTTTGTCTGGAGGATTTTCCCCTCCCTGTCGCCGCTGGTGGTGCGCGCACCCAGGGTAAGGGTAGCTATGTATTCCTTGTCGAGACTAAGAAAATGATTGAATAATTTTGTGCACCTGCCTACCAAAACCAACAAGACGCCCGTAGCTATAGGGTCCAGCGTTCCTGCATGGCCTACGCGTCGGGTCTTCAGCCTCCTGCGCACAAAATCCACGACATCGTGCGATGTCATGCCCCCCGGCTTATTCACCACTAGGATTCCTTCTTTCACCATACTAATAATGCGCGCAGTCGTACAGCACTGCTATAATTGCTCTTTTATCTTTCTGATTACTTTCTGTTTAACTGCCTGCAGGCTTCCTGATATGGTACAACCGGAAGCTGTCTTATGGCCTCCCCCTCCGAAGAATTGGGCAATGCGATTAACGTCAACCTCCCCTTGCGACCTCAGGTTTACGCGGACCTGCCCAGCATTACCCGGCTGCTCCTTGAATAAAACGCAAACCTCGCTGCCAGCGATTGAACGTCCGAAATTCAGAATATTTTCGGTTAAATCAGAACCAAGCAGCTTCCCTTTGAGCAGGCGCTGCGTTATCTTAAAGATAATAATCTTTCCCGAAGCCTGCCTGCCCATGGTAATTAAAAGACGGGGCAGAAGCGACATATCAGAGAAACGCATAGATTCATAAATACTACGGTAAATTTTACGGACATTTAAATTAAATTTTAAAAGCTCGGCCGCTGCCTGGTGAGTAAAAGAGCTGGTATTCACATAACGAAAGGAGCCGGTGTCGGTCAAAATTCCCACGTACAAGGCAAGGGCCGCTCTGATATCTATTCTAACGCGCATCTTTTTATAAAGCCGGTAAACCATTTCCGAAGCAGAAGAGGCATCCGGCACGACCCAATTAATATCACCGAACCTGTCGTTAGAAATATGGTGGTCAATATTGAGTACCGTTATGTCAGGTTTAATCAAATCAGCGACAGAGCCAGAGCGGTATTTATCGGAACAGTCAAGCATCGCCAGGCAATCGAATTTTAATTTCATCTTATGGCGGTAGGGTATTATCAATCGCGAATCACTGATAAAAGAATACTCGCGAGGCGTAGGGTCCTGATTTACCATAAGTGCTTTTTTGCCCAGTCTCCTGAGAAGATTATAGAAACCAATCTGGGAACCCAGGGCGTCCCCTTCCAGGTTCTGGTGTGTGGTGACGACAAAAACCTTATGCCTGCTTATGCAATTAATGACTTTCTCCATACTCATAATCAAGGGCTTCCTTTCTCTGACTTTATCTTCTCCAGCTCCTCCTGGATTCTAATGCTGTATTCCACGGAGCGGTCGAGCCTGAAACTGATCTCCGGCACAAACCTTAATTTAAGCCTCTGCGCAATCAGGCAACGGATAAACGGCGTGGCACTTTCCAGCGCCTTCTTTGTCGCTTTCTGCTGGGCCGCCTCTCCGAGAACGCTGAAGTAAATCTTGGCGTACCTTAAATCCGGCGTAAGCTCAACCCGCATAATCGTAACAAAGCCGAGCCTTTTATCCTTAAGCTCATACTGGATGATATTGCTTATCTCTTTCTTAAGTGCGGCAATTACTCTTTCATGCCTTAATCCCATCTAAATCATCTCCAATGCATAATCTACTATACTCGCCTGATGAAAATTTTCAATAAAATTAATTATGTAGCTGAATTGCCTGTCTATCTGCCGCTTATCCTTATGCACGCTTACGATAGCCAGAGTGGATTTCTGCCACTTATCTACATCCCCCACCTCGCTTACCGCTATATTGAATTTATTGCGCAGGCGCGTCTTTAAGCTAAGCAAAACCATGCGCTTGGTTTTCAGCGAATTGGCATTGCCGATAAAGAGAACCAGCCTCAGGAGCGCAACAACCATTTTCTCATCCGTTCTAAAGCAGCCTGCCTTGAATCAATCTCCCCGTCCAGCTGCAGGCAAAACATTCGGTTCAGAATTTTCCTGTAGCGCGGACCGGGCCTGATGCCTAATCTGACTAGATCCTCTCCGCAAATATAAACCCGCG